>NZ_JBLVYK010000080.1:0-363 GCF_048284255.1 Enterobacter cloacae complex sp.6700776
TCACTGCCCAGGACAATCTGCTGATCGTCAAAGGCGCCCACGCCGCCGAGCAGAAAGAGCGGACCTACCTGTATCAGGGGATCGCCGAGCGCAACTTCGAGCGCAAATTCCAGCTGGCGGAAAACATTCACGTCCGCGGCGCCAATCTGGTGAACGGCCTGCTGTATATCGATCTGGAACGGGTGATCCCGGAAGCGAACAAGCCGCGCCGCATCGAAATCAACTAATTGTCCGTTTCAGGCCGCGTGGCGGCCTGATGTAACAACCTGCTCGCCGTCAGGGAGCAGATGCGAATTTACAGAATTCGCAGGTATTCACTCGCTTCTTAGAGGGAGAAAACAGTATGCGTAACTACGATTTATC
>NZ_JBLVYK010000081.1:0-363 GCF_048284255.1 Enterobacter cloacae complex sp.6700776
GTGGTAAATAGCACCAACGCTTCGCCTTTACTACTGTCGGGTTTAGTCACAACTCCGTGGTCGCAACTTGGCGAAGTCTCAGCCACCATTTGTTCAATGCCTTCAAGAGAAACCGTTTCGCCAGCGAGTTTAGCAAATCGCTTCACTCGTCCTTTAATAGTGCAGAAGTTTTTATTGTCTAACTCAACAATATCCCCTGTGTCATACCAGCCTGGCTCTATCTCGCCCTGAGCATTCTCGGCTTTTGGCTCTTCTAACACACCCGGCGCTTCAACTCGTAAATAGCCCTTCATAATATTCGGGCCTTTCAGCTGAAGTTTTCCGCCGTGCTCAAGGCCCGGCAATGGGATAATACGGGCTTCC
>NZ_JBLVYK010000082.1:0-363 GCF_048284255.1 Enterobacter cloacae complex sp.6700776
TGGTCTCGTGGGCTCGGAGATGTGTATAAGAGACAGCTTATGCGCAGAGTGACGATATTGGTATTATTCCTGCTGGTTTCACTGACCTGGGGGACCACATGGCTGGCTATGCGGATAGCCGCTGAAACTATCCCTCCGGTGTTTGCAACCGGGATGAGGTTTATGTTTGCAGCTCCATTCTTAATCGGCATTGCATGGTTAAGAAAAACACCGCTTTTATTTCCACGCGGACAACGCTTGTTCCAGCTTGTAATTTGTATTTTTTATTTTGCCATTCCTTTCTCATTAATGATTTATGGTGAAACATATGTCAGCTCCGGGCTTGCCTCCATTATATTTTCAAACATGCCTGTGGCTGTTTTG
>NZ_JBLVYK010000083.1:0-360 GCF_048284255.1 Enterobacter cloacae complex sp.6700776
GTCTGGTACTGAGCACCACGGCGGTGTGTGCTTTATCATCAAAAAACGCGGTGGTATGGCAGCAGAAACCTACTTAGAAAATGCGGTCGATACCGATTGTGTTTTAGCGCTGGAAGATGTTGGTAACCCGCATAACCTTGGTGGGATCATGCGTAGCTGCGCTCACTTTGGTGTGAAAGGTGTGATTTTACAAGATGCAGGAATGCTGGAATCAGGTGCGGCAATTCGTACCGCTGAAGGCGGCGCGGAGCATATTAAAGCCATTGATGCGGATGGTTTCACCCCAACACTGAATAAATTCCGTGAAGCGGGCTATACCATCGTCACGACATCAAGCCATAAAGGTAGTCAGGACATTGC
>NZ_JBLVYK010000084.1:0-359 GCF_048284255.1 Enterobacter cloacae complex sp.6700776
GTAGTTCCACTGGTTTCTGGGAGCGACAAACGCGCCGCGATAGCGCTTCATTTCAATCAGCCGCTTCGCCATCAGGGAACGAAACACTTCGCGGATGATGTTGCGCGAGGTTTCAAACTCCTCACAGAGTTCCGCTTCGGCCGGAAGCGCCGAACCCGGGACGTATTTACCGCTGACGATCTGTTTGCCCAGCGAGATCACAATGCGATCGGTCTTATTGAGAGTCATGGAGAGTCCTTGTGCTCTATGTGTACTGCTCTACTTTACCGTCGCTGCTGAATTTCGCCTCATGTTTGTACTACTAACGTGATGCTGTACGTTATCAACATGAGCGTAATGTAGTACAACATTATTGTGTT
>NZ_JBLVYK010000085.1:0-357 GCF_048284255.1 Enterobacter cloacae complex sp.6700776
GTGTTATTTCTGCGGCTGCAATAGGATAGTCAACCGCCAGCAGCATAAGGCCGATCAATATCTCGATGTCCTTGAACAGGAGATCATCCACCGCGCGCCGCTGTTTGCCACTCGCCAGGTGAAGCAACTGCACTGGGGGGGCGGCACGCCAACTTATCTCAATAAGGCGCAAATCAGTCGCCTGATGGATCTGTTGCGCAGCCATTTCCATTTCAGCCCGGAAGCCGAGATCTCCATTGAGGTCGATCCGCGTGAGATCGAGCTGGATGTCCTCGATCATTTACGCGCTGAGGGTTTCAACCGCCTGAGTATGGGCGTACAGGACTTCAATAAAGAGGTTCAGCGTCTGGTTAACCG
>NZ_JBLVYK010000086.1:0-357 GCF_048284255.1 Enterobacter cloacae complex sp.6700776
CAGCATGTTCTGCAACAGCTTCAGGAGAATAAGCAGGAACGCGAACGACTTGAATTCCCAACCCATGGGCTGCATCTAAATCAACATTATTAAAGCCAGCGCAGCGTAACGCGAGAATATGCACATCGAGAGCCGCGAGCTCTTCCAGCACAGCACGGTTTGCTTCATCATTAACGAAAATGCAAACTGCGTCAGCACCGACGGCATTTTTAGCTGTCTGAACCGTTAATGGAAAATCAAAGTATTCAATATTAAAATTAAACTCTGATTGTTGGTTGACCTGTTCCATATGTTTGCGATCATACTGTTTGGTGCTATAGGAAACAATTTTCATCAGAGGAACTCCATAATTTATAG
>NZ_JBLVYK010000087.1:0-355 GCF_048284255.1 Enterobacter cloacae complex sp.6700776
TGTTGAAGGTTATAAACGTTTCGCAACAGGCACTTATGCGATTTGGTATCCAGTGGTTCTAAGCCAACAAATCAAACGTATGGTGAACCAGCTAGAAGCTACGGGTATCCGTAAAATTCTGCAAATTGAATTAGCGGTACGCCCTGACAGCGACCAACGCGGCATGACCGCATCCGGTATGATTGTCATTAACCCGCCTTGGAAACTTGAGCAGCAGATGAAAAATGTCCTGCCATGGTTACATAAAACACTGGTGCCAGAAGGCACTGGGCATACATTAGTTGAGTGGATTGTACCTGAGTAAATTGTACTTGAGTAATAATAGACTCTAGCTATTGCAGTAACAGGCAATAGC
>NZ_JBLVYK010000088.1:0-354 GCF_048284255.1 Enterobacter cloacae complex sp.6700776
GTAATTGTTTTTCCTGAAGCTGTACTTCTTAAGTTATTTTGCGGATTTTGAGCACATTCAGCCAAAGAGTAATGGGAATATAAAAATAAAGTCCCAATAACTAATATGGTGCGATAAATACGATTTTTCATTTTGTATACCTTATTAAAAATTTATCACAAGAGTGCTGTTAAATATTATTAAGCTATTACAGTACGTTTTTAAGATTATGTTTTACTGATATGTCAGCGAAAACTCTAAATGGCTTTTAAAATCCCCAGGGGTAAACATGGGTTGAAGGCTAATCATTCTTGCGGATAGCGGAATTTCGGCACTTTTGGTGGTGCTATTAATGGCCAGATCTACTGCACTGCC
>NZ_JBLVYK010000089.1:0-354 GCF_048284255.1 Enterobacter cloacae complex sp.6700776
GCCACCATGGTATGGGCGGCTATTTATAGCCAGCAAGCACATGCTGATCTTGCAGCACAATGTATGCTTGGGGTGCCTGTTTATGACAAACCTATTATCTCTGGTGATCAAAATAGCTTACCGATTGAGATTCAAGCTGACGACGTCACAGGGGAATACCCTAATTTTGTCGAATATACTGGTAACGTTGATATTCAGCAGGGCAACCAGACTCTCACAGCAGATAACGTTAAACTGACACAAACCCAAAAAGAGGGTGAAGAACCGGTTCGTGAAGTGACGGCGACGGGGAATGTCCATTACGATGACCCTCAAATTATCCTGAAAGGCCCTTCAGCGTGGTCAAACTTAGAT
>NZ_JBLVYK010000008.1:0-148685 GCF_048284255.1 Enterobacter cloacae complex sp.6700776
AATCCATGTCACTTTGAGTGCCCACACAGATTGTCTGATAAATTGTTAAAGAGCAGTGCCGCTACGTTTTCGCTGCGGCGCGGGGTGTGCATATTACGCCTTCCCGCTTCAGAGTCAAGCGTTTATTTTTCTTTTCTCTGCTGACCCGGCGGCTTGCGTGCCGTTGTTCCGTGTCAGTGGAGGCGCATTATAGGGAGTTCTTCTGAAGTGACAAGAGGTAATTTAAAAAAAGTTTCTGACCGTGTTTTTTTTCACCAAAAGCGATGAGATCAAGCTACAAATTGTTCTAATTGATGTATCTGCAACCACAATCACACCTGAGATGGCATAATTAGCCGCATCAATATTTAAGGAATAAAAGCGATGCCATTAAGCGCACAACAGCTGGCAGCTCAAAAAAACCTGTCCTATGTGCTGGCAGAAAAGCTGGCTCAGCTGATCTTAGCGGGTAAATATGCCCCAGGTAGCATCCTGCCCAGCGAGATGGAGCTGGGGGATCAGTTTGGTGTAAGCCGTACCGCCGTTCGCGAAGCGGTAAAAACATTAACGGCGAAAGGGATGGTGCTTCCACGCCCGCGCATTGGCACCCGCGTTATGCCTCAGGGGAACTGGAACTTTCTCGATCAGGAGTTGCTCACCTGGTGGATGACCGAAGATAACTTTAATCAGGTCGTCGATCACTTTCTGGTCATGCGCAGCAGTCTTGAGCCTCAGGCCTGTCTGCTTGCCGCCACGCTCGGCACAGCAGAGCAAAAAGCGCAGCTCAATACTTTTATGGAAGAGATGGTGGATCTGAAAAAGCACTTTGACCGCGAGCGCTGGATAGAAGTCGATATGGCCTGGCATGAACATATCTATAATATGAGCGGAAATCCTTTCCTGACCTCCTTTGCTTCTTTATTCCATTCTGTGTACCACACTTACTTTGCCTCTATCACACAGGATGAGGTGGTGAAGCTGGATCTGCATCAGGCGATAGTCGATGCCATTCAGGAAAGCGACGGGCAGCGAGCCCTGAGTGCGTGCCAGGCGTTGCTGGCCGCGCCAACCCACCAGCAGGTAAATAAATGACAGAGAAAAAAGCACGCAGTATGGCCGGATTGCCGTGGATTGCAGCCATGGCGTTCTTTATGCAGGCACTGGATGCCACTATCCTCAATACCGCCCTTCCCGCAATAGCCCAAAGCCTTAACCGCTCCCCACTGGCGATGCAATCCGCCATCATCAGTTATACCCTGACGGTGGCGATGCTCATTCCGGTCAGCGGCTGGCTGGCCGATCGTTTCGGCACGCGCAAAGTGTTTATGCTGGCGGTGACGCTGTTCACCCTCGGTTCTCTGGCTTGCGCCCTCTCTACCTCTCTGACGGAACTGGTTATCTTCCGCGTTCTACAGGGGATAGGCGGCGCGATGATGATGCCCGTCGCGCGTCTGGCGTTATTGCGCGCCTATCCGCGCAGCGAACTGCTCCCGGTGCTCAACTTTGTGACTATGCCGGGGCTGGTCGGCCCGATACTTGGCCCGGTTCTCGGCGGCGTACTGGTGACCTGGGCAAGCTGGCACTGGATCTTCCTGATTAATATTCCGATTGGTGTGGCAGGGCTAATCTATGCCCGCAAATATATGCCGAACTTCACCACACCACGACGCAGCTTCGATATGGGCGGCTTCTTCCTGTTTGGCCTGAGCCTGGTCCTGTTCTCCAGCGGGATGGAGCTGTTTGGCGAGAAAATCGTAGCGACGTGGCTGGCGCTGGCCATCATCCTTAGCGGTATTCTGCTGTTCCTTCTATATATCCGTCATGCGCGTCGCCATCCGACACCGCTTATCTCTTTATCTCTGTTTAACACCCGAACGTTTTCCGTCGGGATCGCGGGCAATATTGCCTCGCGTCTGGGCACGGGCTGCGTACCGTTCCTGATGCCGCTGATGCTCCAGGTCGGTTTCGGCTATCCGGCCCTGATTGCTGGCTGCATGATGGCCCCCACAGCGATGGGCTCAATTCTGGCAAAATCGACGGTCACGCAGGTGCTGCGCTGGTTTGGGTATCGTAAGACGCTGGTTGGCGTGACGATCTTTATTGGATTGATGATTGCGCAGTTCTCCCTGCAATCTGCGGCGTTACCCATCTGGATGCTGATCCTGCCGCTGTTTGTGCTGGGTATGGCCATGTCGACGCAGTTTACGTCGATGAACACCATCACCCTTGGGGACCTCACCGACGAGAATGCCAGCAGCGGCAACAGCGTACTGGCGGTCACTCAACAGCTGTCGATCAGCCTCGGGGTTGCCGTGAGCGCGGCGGTACTGCGTTTTTATGAAGGGTTTGACGGTACAAATACCGTTGAGCAGTTCCACTATACCTTTATCACCATGGGCGCGCTTACCGTGGTATCGGCGGTGGTCTTTATGTTGTTAAAACCAAAAGACGGCCGGAACCTGATTAAAGAGCGTCATAAAGATAAGGCTAAACCGAACCGCGTTCCATCAGAACAGGAGTAAGCTGCAAACGTTGCTGTTGCAGCGTGGGCTGAGCCATGCGGTGGATCAACACATCGATAGCCAGCTCACCCAGTTCATCCTTCGGCTGATGAATGGTGGTCAGCGGCGGCGTCATGTAGCGCGCCAGTTCGATATCATCATAACCGACGATCGCCATGTCGTCCGGAACACGTAATCCCGCCTGATACAGCGCCTGATAAGCTCCGAATGCCATCGCATCGTTACCGATAAACACCGCCTGCGGGCGCGGCTCTTGCGCCAGCAGTTTCTGCATTGCTTCAAATCCACCATTAAATTCGAAATCGCCGGTGATGCGATAGCCATCAGGAATGGCAAGCCCCACCCGTTCCATGGCCGAAAGATAGCCTTCCAGACGCAAGCGCGCCGGGGTTTTATCCAGCGGGCCGGTAATACAGGCAATGCGGGTATGACCTTTATCTATCAGATGCTGGGTCGCCATATCGCCACCCAGCAGCGAGTTATCCTGGATCAGATCGCTGGTGCCGTCGAACGGTGCCCAGTCCATCATGACCGTAGGAATAGAAGGGTAGCGCTGGATAATCTCTTTCGAGGGTTGATGCGTTTCGGTACAGAGCAGCAGCAGCCCGTCGACGCGTTTTTGCATCAGCGTCTCCAGGTTTCGGTTCATGCGCTGCTCATCGCCTTCGGTATTGCACAGCACCAGGCTGTAGCCGCGCTCGAAGCAGCTGCGCTCCACGCCGCGCACCAGTTCAGAATAAAAAGGGTTGGTACTGGCGGTGATCAGCATGCCGATGGTGCGCGTCTGGTTAAGCTTCAGGCTGCGGGCCAGCGCAGACGGCGCATAGTTGAGTTCTTTAATTGCAGCGTCAACTTTCTCCCGAATCGCCTCGCTGACGAAGCGATCCTTATTGATAACGTGGGAGACAGTCGAGGTAGAAACGCCCGCCATACGGGCGACATCTTTCATTGTGGCCAAGCGTTACCCCTGCTGACTTAAGAATTCATCAATCTCTTTACGCCATGGAACAGAAGGCTGAGCGCCTTTACGCGTCACCGCAATCGCGGCGGCGGCATGCGCGAAGCGAATCGCGTCATCCATTGCTTTTCCTTCCAGCAGCGCCGTTACCAGCGCACCGTTGAAGGTGTCACCTGCGGCGATGGTATCAATGGCTTTGACCTTAAAGCCCGGTACGCGACGGCCTTCGCCATTGACGCTAGCCCACACCCCACGGCTGCCGAGGGTGATGATCACGGTGCCGATGCCTTTATCATGCAGCGCAAGCGCGGCACGCGCGGCATCGTCATCATTTTCGACACGGATACCCGTCAGCTTTTCCGCTTCGGTTTCGTTCGGGGTGATGATATCCACCAGCGCCAGCAGCTCGTCTGATAATACACGGGCAGGCGCCGGGTTAAGTACGACAGACGTATGATTTTCATGCGCAATTTTCGCAGCGGCCAGCACGCTTTCAACCGGTGACTCCAGCTGCATCAGCAGGGCTTCCGCTCCGGCGATGATCCCACGCTGCGCTTCGACGCGTTCAGTCGTTAACGCGGCATTAGCCCCCGCATGAATACCGATGGCATTCTCACCTTCCGCATTGACGAAAATCAGCGCCACGCCGGTAGATTCCCCTGCAACCACGCTGACGGGTGCGATGTCGATGTTGTCGCTTGCCAGCTGTTTGCGTACGCGCTCGCCGGTATCGTCATCACCCGTACAGGCGATAAACGCGATATTTGCCCCGCTGCGTCCGGCGGCAACTGCCTGGTTTGCACCCTTACCGCCGAACGCGACCTGATACTGATTGCCGGTGACGGTTTCGCCCGGAGTGGGGAACGTTTCAAGGTTAAGAATGTGATCGGCATTGATACTGCCAAGGACGACGAGGTTGCCTGCGGTTTTCATGTATTGAGGTGTCCATCTGAGAGCGCCACCGGTATTACCCGGTGGCGTATGCCACACTTTTCTTTTATTTGGTGTCCCTCAGGCAGCCAGCGACTGCCTGAATCGCCTTTACTGCTTAATGACCAGTTTCAGGTCAACAGGATATTTGGCCTGAACTTTTTCGCCCTTCAGCACTTTATCGGCAGTTTGCACGCCAGTCGCGCCAATCTGCTCAGGCAGCTGAGCAATGGTCGCAGCCAGTTTGCCATCATTTACTGCTTTTTCACCATCCGGCGTGCCGTCAAATCCGACAACCATCACATCTGATTTACCCGCAGTCTGGAGCGCACGCAGCGCACCGAGCGCCATTTCGTCGTTCTGTGCGAATACCGCCTGCACATCAGGATGCGCGGTCAGCAGGTTCTGCATGACGTTCAGACCCTTTGTACGGTCGAAGTCTGCCGGCTGGCTCGCCAGCACGTTAAATTTGTGCGCCGCTACAGCCTGCTGGAAACCTTCACCACGTTCACGGGCCGCGGAAGTCCCGGCGATACCCTGCAACTCGATCACTTTCGCGCCTTCACCTGCTTTCTTCGCGATGTAGTCACCGGCGATTTTGCCGCCCAGTACGTTATCAGACGCAATATGGCTAACAACGTCGCCTTTGGTCGCCTGACGGTCCAGGGTGATTACCGGGATCTTCGCCTGGTTTGCCATCTTCACGGCGTTACCGACCGCGTCGGAATCGGTTGGGTTGATCAGCAGGATTTTGGTACCACGAACGGTTAAGTCCTGAACGTTAGCCAGCTCTTTCGCCGGGTTGTTCTGAGAATCCAGCACCACCAGGTTGTAACCCAGTTTGTCTGCTTCTTTCTGCGCGCCATCCTTCAGGGAGACGAAGAACGGGTTGTTCAGGGTAGAGACAACCAGCGCGATGGTGTCCTTCGCCATGGCGTTAGCACTTACGGTTGCGCTCAGCGCGACAGCAGAAACCAGGGTAGCCAGTTTTTTCATGTTCATATCTAAGATGTCCTGTAGTGTCGTCAGTTACTGTTTTTTGTTGTCTACCAGTACCGCCAGCAAAATCACCACTGCCTTAACGATCATCTGGTAATAGGAGGAAACACCTAACAAATTCAAACCATTATTCAGGAAACCGAGGATCAGTGCGCCGATCAATGTCCCAACAATGCGACCTTTACCGCCCGCAAGGCTCGTACCACCCAGAACCACTGCCGCGATGGCATCCAGCTCATAGCCCGTACCCGCCGTTGGCTGCGCGGAAGAGAGGCGCGCCACTTCGATGATGCCCGCCAGAGATGCCAGCAGACCGCACAGGGAGTAAACGATAATTTTAACTTTGTTGACGCTAATACCGGACAGACGCGTTGCCGATTCGTTACCGCCCAGCGCATAAATATAACGACCCAGACGGGTATGATGCAGCATGTACCATGCCGCCAGGAAGACGATAGCCATGATCCAGACTGGCGTCGGGATACCCAGAGGGCGTCCGATACCAAACCAACCAAATAGATCGGCGTTTTCGGTAAAGCCGGTATTCACCGGGCTGCCGTTGGTGTACACCATGGTCACACCGCGCAGCAGCAGCATCATCACCAGCGTGGCGATGAACGCCTGAACGCGACCTTTCGCCACAATCACGCCGGTTACGGCGCCAATTGCCGCACCTGCCGCCAGCGCAGCAGCAACGGCCACCAGCGCGTTGACCTCAATACCGACAATCGACGCGGCAATCGCACCGGTGAGCGCCAGCAGGGAACCGACGGACAGATCGATACCCGAGGTCAAAATCACCAGCGTCATCCCCACCGCCATAATGGCGTTGACGGAGGTCTGCTGAAGAATATTGAACAGGTTATTAACGGTAAAAAAGTTCGGGCTCATGGTCGAGACAATCGCGATCAGCACCAGCAGGGCAATCAGCGATTTTTGTTCCATCAGCCATGCCTTTGTGAAATAGCGGCGACCAGAAACAGCCTGGGTAGTCATCTTCTTACTCCTGATTCACGCGATTAAGCTTGCCCACAGCGGCAGCCATCAGAACTTCCTGGGTGGCCTGCTCGCGAGTGAATTCACCGCCGAGATGCCCTTCATGCATGACGATAATGCGATCGCTCATGCCTAATACTTCTGGCATCTCGGAAGAGACCAGAATGATGCTCAGACCGTCGGCCTTGAACTGGTTAATCAGCTGATAGATCTCTTTTTTCGCGCCCACGTCAACGCCGCGAGTTGGCTCATCGAGGATCAGTACTTTCGGGCGCGTCATCAACCCGCGGGCAATCGCCACTTTCTGCTGATTACCGCCGGACAACAGGCCAATCGCCTGCTCCATCGATGGGGTTTTAACGTTAAAGAGACGGATAAAATCGCTGACCGCCTGCTGCTCATCTTTATGTTTCAGGCTGCCGCCGCTGCGGCTGAAATAGCGTAGCGCGGTCAGGGACATGTTCTCTTTTACCGACATGCCCAGCACTAAGCCGTCACGCTTACGGTCTTCGGAGATATAGACAATGCCGTTCGCCAGGCCATCCTGCGGCGAGCGGGTGACTACCTCATGGCCGTCAAGGGTAACGTAGCCGCTGGTGCGCGGCAGTGCGCCATAGAGCACTTTCATCAGTTCGGTACGTCCCGCGCCCATCAGGCCCGCGACGCCAAGGATCTCGCCCTTGCGCAGGGTAAAGGAGACGTCATCCACGCCCGGCCCGCAGAGGTTATCCACCTTCAGGCGGATCTCTCCTGGCGCTTTGTCCAGACGCGGATACTGGTCTTCGAGCTTACGTCCCACCATCATTTCAATCAGCGAATCTTCGGTCAGCGTGGCCACTTCTCGCTCGGCAATGAACTGCCCGTCGCGGAAGACGGTGACGTCGTCGCAGATCTCGAAAATTTCTTTCATGCGGTGAGAGATATAGACAATGCCGCGCCCCTGGGATTTCAACTCACGGATCACGCGGAACAGGGATTCGGTTTCGGTATCGGTCAGGGCGTCGGTCGGTTCATCCATAATGATGACCTTCGACTCGAAGCTCAGCACCTTCGCGATCTCCACCATCTGCTGATCGCCGATGGAAAGGTCGCCCACCAGTCGGTCGCTCTTAAAGCGCAGATTCAGCTTCGCCAGCAGTTTGTCCGCTTCGGCATACATGGTTTTCCAGTCGATTTTGCCAAACCGGTTCACGAACTCACGGCCGAGGAAGATGTTCTCCGCAATGGTGAGCTGCGGGATCAGGTTCAGCTCCTGGTGGATGATGCCAATGCCCGCTTCCTGAGAGGATTTCGGGCCGTTGAAGGTGGTCTCTTTACCCAGCCACAGCAGCGAACCGGCATCGCGTTGGTAGATACCGGTCAGCACTTTCATCATGGTGGATTTGCCCGCGCCGTTTTCGCCCACCAGCGCCATTACGCGCCCGGAATAGACGTTCAGCGCCGCGCCAGAGAGGGCTTTAACGCCCGGGAACGACTTATCGATCCCTTTGAGTTGCAGTAATGCGTCCATGATGGCCTCAGAAGGTGACGCCAGCACAGAGAATGATATTCGCATACGGGGAACACTCCCCGCTGCGAATCACCGCCTGACTGTCTGCGGTTTGTTGTTTGAACTGCTCGTGCGTTGTGTAACGAATTTCTATGGTGTTTCCCTGGTGCTGTTGCAGTTGCTCAATGTGGCTGAGCAACGTTTCGTGGAGTTGCGGATTATGTTGTTTGATTTCCGCCGCGAGAATGGCCGCCTCAACCTGCATCTCCGCCGTCACGACTTCCAGTACCTGCATGAACGAGGGTACGCCCTGCGTTAACGCCATATCGATACGGGTTGTGCTGCGCGGAACCGGTAAGCCTGCATCGCAAACCACCAGCGTATCGGTATGCCCAAGACGGGAAATCACCGATGAGATTTCTGAGTTGAGTACTGTGCCTTTCTTCATTTTTTGCTCCACTAGCGAAACGTTTCGCTAAAAACAGTGTAGCCGCAGAAGTGTTCAGAAAACCATCATGACGTAACGGATTTGTGATCAACGTCGAAACGTTTCGCTAAGTGAAATATTGAGGTGATTTTGGCGGGTATGTTGAGGATCTGGTAGGCCGGGTAAGCACAGCGCCACCCGGCATTTTTTAAAAGGACTTAAATCTCGACCTGCGTCCCCAGCTCAATCACGCGGTTAGGCGGGATCTCAAACTGGTCAGGCGCACGCAGGGCGTTACGTTGCAGGATGAGATACAGCTTGCCGCGCAGGCGCAGATACCATGGGCGCTTGCCGATGATCAGCGACTCGTGGGACATAAAGAACGATGTCTCCATCATGCGGCAACTCAACCCTTCCAGACCGCAGCGGTGGAATACCTCTTCCACGTTCGGCGTTTCGCGCCAGCCGTAGCTTGCCACCACGCGCCAGAAGGTTGGCGACAGCTGCTCAATCTGTACGCGTCGCACGTTGTGAACATACGGCGCATCTTCGGTACGCAGCGTCAGCAGGATCACGCGCTCGTGCAGCACTTTGTTGTGCTTAAGGTTATGCATCAGCGCAAACGGGATCACGTTCAGCGCACGAGACATATACACCGCCGTACCCGGCACTCGCACCGGCGGGGATTTCTCCAGCGAGGCGATCATCGCCTCCAGAGAATTACCGTGCTCATGCATACGACGCAGCAGGCGGAAACGTTCGCTCTTCCACGTCGTCATCACGATGAACATCACCAGACCCAGCGTCAGCGGCAGCCAGCCACCGGAGACAATCTTATCGAGGTTCGCAGAGAACAGCGGTACGTCGATACAGAGGAAGCCAACCAGGATCAGCCCCACGAGGAACTTATTCCAGTGCCAGTTACGGTACGCCACGGTGGTGGAGAGAATAGAGGTCAACACCATCGTTCCGGTCACCGCGATACCGTACGCCGCCGCCAGGTTACTGGAGTGCTCGAAGCTGACGATAACAATCACCACCGCGAAATAGAGCAGCCAGTTGACGAACGGAATGTAGATCTGGCCTGACTCCATCTCAGAGGTATGGATAATGCGCATCGGCGAGAGATACCCCAGACGCACGGCCTGACGCGTCAGGGAGAATACGCCGGAAATAACAGCCTGAGAGGCAATGACCGTCGCCAGCGTCGCCAGGATCAGCATCGGAACCAGCGCCCAGTCCGGCGCCAGCAGGAAGAACGGGTTTTTAATCGCTTCAGGATGGGCAAGCAGCAGCGCGCCCTGGCCGAAGTAATTCAGCACCAGTGAAGGCAGAACAACGCTAAACCAGGCGACGCGAATTGGGAGTTTCCCGAAGTGGCCCATATCTGCATACAGCGCTTCAACACCGGTAATGGAAAGCACTACCGCGCCCAGCGCCACAAACGACACCACTTTATATTCCAGGAAGAAATGCACCGCCCACATTGGGTTCAGCGCATGCAGGACATCCGGATTGGCGATAATACTGCGTAAGCCCAGCGCCGCCAGGATCAGGAACCAGGCCAGCATAATAGGCGCGAACAGCTTACCCACCAGCCCGGTACCGTGTTTTTGTATAGCAAACAGCAACGTCAGCACGATAATAGCGAGTGGCACCACCCACGTATCAAGCTGTGGCGCGACAATCTCCAGCCCCTCTATGGCCGACATCACCGAAATCGCTGGCGTAATCACGACTTCCCCATAGAAGAAGCTGCCGCCAATCAGGCCAATGATGACCAGCACGGAGGTCATTCTTGCAGACGTATTGCGCCCAGCAAGGGACATCAGGGTCAGAATACCGCCCTCGCCCGCGTTATCAGCCCGCATAACGAAAGAGAGATACTTAAGGGAGACCACCAGGATCAGCAGCCAGAAGATGAGCGAGAGGAAACCAAATACGGCGTCACGCTCTACACCAAAACCAAACTGACCGGACAAACATTCACGAAGCGTATAAAGCGGGCTGGTGCCGATATCACCGTAGACAACCCCGATCGCTGCAAGCGTTACTGCGGGTAATGATTGCTTATTATCAGTGCTCATAGACTAGTCTTTTCGTTTGAATAACAAATGTGTGCTTAGTCCCTTGGCCCACAAAAAGCGCACAGTATGCACGATTCAATGCAAAATCGTACCCCTAAATGCAGCCGCATTAATGTAGCGCAAAGAAAATAGCGCCGCACTTCAGCCTATTACCAGGCCAGACCGAAACGTCTATACTCGCTTCAATTAGCCGCCACGACGGCGAAAGGATGCAAAACTATTATGGCTCACTCACATTTATTAGCAGAAAGAATTTCCCGCCTCAGCAGTGCGCTGGAGAAAGGCCTATACGAGCGTAGCCACGCCATTCGCCTCTGTTTACTTGCGGCGCTGAGCGGGGAAAGCGTGTTTCTGCTGGGTCCGCCGGGCATTGCCAAAAGTCTGATCGCACGCCGCCTCAAATTCGCTTTCCAGAACGCTCGCGCATTCGAGTATTTGATGACGCGCTTCTCCACGCCGGAAGAAGTTTTCGGCCCGCTCTCCATTCAGGCGTTAAAAGATGAGGGACGCTATGAACGTCTGACGGCGGGCTATCTCCCGGAAGCGGAAATCGTCTTTCTTGATGAGATCTGGAAAGCCGGCCCGGCCATTCTGAATACCCTGCTGACGGCAATCAACGAACGCCGCTTCCGCAACGGCGCGAGCGAAGAGAAGATCCCCATGCGGTTGCTGGTGGCCGCGTCTAACGAACTTCCCGAAGCCGACAGCAGCCTGGAAGCGCTGTATGACCGCATGCTGATCCGCCTGTGGCTGGATAAAGTCCAGGACAAATCGAACTTCCGCTCAATGCTGGTAAGCCAGCAGGACGAAAACGAAAATCCGGTGGCACCATCATTACAGGTCACGGACGAAGAGTATGACCAGTGGCAGGAAGAGATAGGCAAAATTAAGCTGCCCGATGCCGTCTTTGAGCTGATCTTCATGCTGCGCCAGCAGCTTGATTTATTGCCCTCCGCGCCGTACGTCTCCGACCGTCGCTGGAAAAAAGCCATTCGTCTGCTTCAGGCAAGCGCCCTGTTCAGCGGCCGCGATGCTGTCGCCCCCATCGATCTGATCCTGCTGAAAGACTGTCTGTGGCACGACGCAGAAGGGATGAATCTGATGCAGCAGCAGCTGGACGTTTTGATGACCGGGCACGCGTGGGGTCAGCAATCCATGCTTAATCAACTGGGGGCGATTGCCCAACGTCGTCTTCAGCTTCAGCAGCAGCAAAGTGACAAAACCGCGCTGAAGGTGAACCGTCTTGGCGGGATGTTTGCCCGTAAACCGCACTATGAACTGCCAGCCGAGCTGACTGACGCCTCGCTCACGCTTCTTCTTCAGCAGCCGCTGAAGCTTCATGATATGCAGGTGGTGCACGTGACGATCGAACGCGTTGCGCTGGTTCAGTGGCTGGATAAGGGCGGCGAGATCCGCGGTAAACTCAACGGTATCGGCTTTGCACAGCCGCTGTCGATGGAAGTCGACAGCAGCCAGCACCTTGTGATCCGCGACGTCAGCCTTCAGGGATCGCGCCTGGCGCTGCCGGGCACGGCCTCTGACAGTCTTCCGGAGGAGATCAAACAGCAGCTCGAAGCGCTGGATAACGAATGGCATCAGCAGCACACGCGCTTCAGCGAGCAGCAGAAATGCCTCTTTATCCATAGCGACTGGTTAGGTCGCATTGAAGCCAGCTTGCAGGATGTCAGCGCGCAGATTAAACAGGCGCGTCAATGCTAACGCTGGACACGCTTAACGTCATGCTGGCGGTTAGCGAGGAAGGGTTGATCGAAGAGGTCGTCATTACCCTGCTCGCTTCACCGCAGCTGGCGGCCTTCTTTGAAAAATTTCCGAAGCTCAGAAAAGCAATGACGGACGATCTTCCCCGCTGGCGCGATAACCTGCGCCAGCGGTTTAAGGAGACGGAAGTCCCGCCGGAACTGACAGAGGAAGTGGCTGGTTACCAGCAGTGCCAGCGGCTTTCAACGCCGCAGTTTATTGCCCAGCTACAGCAAACCCTGACGCTGCTAGATAACGTTCACTCCCCGTTTGCCAGCCAGGCCAGAGCGCTGGTCACGGACAACCCCAGCTTTACTCCCGCCCTGCATACGCTGTTTTTACAGCGCTGGCGGCTCAGTCTTGTCGTTCAGGCCACCTCTCTCAACCAGCAGTTGCTGGACGAAGAGCGCGAACAGCTGTTAAGCGAAGTTCAGGAGCGGATGACGTTAAGCGGCCAGCTAGAACAGGTGCTGGTGGAGAATGAAAACGCCGCCGGTCGACTCTGGGATATGAGTGCCGGTCAGTTAAAACGTGGCGATTATCAGTTGATCGTGAAGTACGGCGACTTTCTGGCACAACAGCCGGAGCTGATGAAGCTTGCAGAACAGCTTGGTCGTTCCCGGGAGGCCAGGTCAATTCCAAAGAAAGATGCGCCGATGGAAACCTTCCGTACGCTGGTACGCGAGCCCTCCACCGTACCGGAGCAGGTGGACGGCTTACAGCAAAGCGATGATATCCTGCGCCTGTTGCCTACGGAACTCAGCACGCTGGGAATGACCGAACTGGAGTATGAGTTTTATCGTCGGCTGGTGGAAAAACAGCTTCTTACCTATCGGTTGCATGGCGAAGCCTGGCGCGAAAAAATCAGCCAGCGCCCGGTGGTGCATCAGGACTTTGATGAGCAACCGCGCGGTCCATTCATTGTTTGCGTAGATACGTCCGGATCGATGGGGGGATTTAACGAGCAGTGTGCAAAAGCGTTCTGCCTGGCTCTGATGCGCGTGGCGCTCGCCGATCGTCGTCGCTGCTACATCATGTTATTTTCCAGCGAAGTGGTGGGGTATGAACTGACCAGCCCACAGGGGCTGGAGCAGGCGATCCGCTTTTTAAGCCAGCGCTTTCGCGGCGGCACCGATCTGGCCAGCTGTTTTCGCAGCATCATTGAGCGCATGCAGGGCGGAGACTGGTACGACGCGGATGCGGTGGTGATTTCCGATTTTATTGCCCAGCGGCTGCCGGACGACGTCGTGAATAAAGTGAAGGAGATGCAGCGCGTGCACCAGCACCGTTTCCATGCCGTGGCGATGTCTGCACATGGAAAACCCGGCATCATGCGCATCTTCGATCACATCTGGCGCTTTGATACCGGGTTGCGTAGCCGCCTGCTCAGACGCTGGCGACGTTAATTAAAGAAGAGAACCGACGCTCTCACGTACCTGCTGCGGCCAGACCCCACACTGCACCTGACCGATATGGGACAGTTGCAACAGCAGCATGGTCAGACGAGACTGGCCAATACCACCGCCGATGGTCTGCGGCATTTCACCGCGCAGCAGCGCCTGGTGCCACTCCAGTTGCAGACGATCTTCATCACCGGTCACGGCCAGCTGACGCTTCAGTGCTTCAGCATCCACGCGGATCCCCATCGAAGAGAGTTCAAACGCATCTTCCAGAACCGGGTTCCAGACCAGGATATCGCCGTTCAGACCGGCATATTCGCTCTCGCCCACGGTGCTCCAGTCATCGTAATCCGGCGCACGGACGTCGTGACGTTTACCATCAGACAATTTCCCGCCAATGCCGATCAGGAATACCGCGCCCAGCTCTTTGGCGATCGCGCGTTCACGGCCTTTGGCATCCAGATCCGGGAAACGGCTCAGCAACTCCTGACTGTGAACAAAGTGGATCGTTTCCGGCAGGAACGGTGCCAGACCAAACTCTTTGCTCACGGCCGCTTCGGTCGCTTTGATCCCGGCGTAGATCGCCTCAACGGTAGATTTCAGCGTACCGACGTGACGCTCGCCGTCACCCATTACGCGCTCCCAGTCCCACTGGTCAACGTAGACAGAGTGAATAGGGGAGAGGCGGTCTTCATCGGGGCGAAGGGCTTTCATATGCGTGTAAAGCCCTTCGCCCGCGCTGAAGTCGTGTTGTCCCAGGGTTTGACGCTTCCACTTCGCCAGGGAATGAACCACTTCGAACTGGGCGTCTGGCAGTGTTTTCACTTTTACCTGTACCGCTTTTTCGCAACCAGACAAGTTATCCTGCGTCCCGTCACCCACGCGGCTCAGAATCGGCGCCTGCACTTCAATAAGGCCAAGCTTCTCTTCCAGCTGGCGAGAAAAATGGGATTTAACGAAACTGATCTGGCGTTGTTTTGCGATGTAAGCGGTTTTCATTATTTATACTCCTGCGTCCTGTTGATACTGATTAAGCAACAGAACAGGCGCTTAATTCAATAACCCATCAACAAAAAGCCACCTTCACTTTTGATTCGTTAAAATAAGACGCTAGAATAGAAGGAATCATTAATCTTCATAAGAAAAACCTATGGAAAATTATCAGATCGACAATCTGGACCGCGGCATTCTGGAAGCGCTCATGGCCAACGCACGCACCGCGTATGCCGAACTGGCGAAACAATTTGGCGTCAGCCCGGGGACCATTCACGTTCGCGTAGAGAAAATGAAGCAGGCCGGGATCATCACCGGCGCACGCATTGATGTCAGCCCGAAGCAACTCGGCTACGACGTCTGCTGCTTCATTGGCATTATTCTGAAAAGCGCCAAAGATTACCCCTCCGCGCTGGAGAAGCTGAACGCGCTGGATGAAGTCACTGAGGCGTACTATACCACCGGGCACTACAGCATCTTTATAAAGGTCATGTGCCGATCCATCGACGCCCTCCAGCAGGTACTTATCAACAAGATCCAAACAATCGATGAAATTCAGTCCACCGAAACCCTGATCTCCCTGCAAAACCCGATCATGCGTACTATCCGCCCGTGATCGGGCAATTTCATTCCCACATTTTCCACAGGTAGATCCCAGCTCGTTCACAGCGTACAATGGCCGCCTCTTTATCTGAGCGAGCGATCAATGGCGGACATTACTCTTATCAGCGGCAGCACCCTGGGCGGTGCGGAATATGTAGCGGAACATCTGGCTGAGAAGCTGGAAGACGCGGGCTTTTCTACACAAACGCTGCACGGACCGCTGCTGGAAGATCTCCCGACTGACGGGGTCTGGCTGCTGATCACCTCCACGCACGGCGCGGGCGATCTGCCAGATAACCTGCAACCTTTATATGACGAACTGCTGGAACAACAGCCCGATCTGTCAAACGTCCGGTTTGGCGCTGTGGGGATCGGCAGCCGTGAATATGACACTTTCTGTGGCGCCATAGAGAAAGTAGAAGCTGCGGTGACCGCCTGCGGAGCAAAACAGCTGGGTGAAACACTGAAGATCAACATCCTCGATCATGATATTCCCGAAGATCCAGCTGAGATCTGGCTCGCGGAATGGAAAAATTTACTCAAAAACGATTAAAGATCGTGCGATCAGATGTGGATAACTCTGGTTAAAAGCTCGTATTAACCCGTAGTTATCCAAAGAACAACGTTAGTTTAGTTTTTGACCTGTGTATAAAGTGGCGATCTGATCCCAGCTTATACGGTCCAGGATCACCGATCATTCACAGCAAACGATCCTTCCTAACTGCATGATCTTATTTATGGGATCGGACTTATCCACAAAGGTCTGCGATCCTAATAAGAGATCACAATAGAACAGATCTCTAAATAAAAAGATCTTCTTTTTAATAGCCCAGGATCCCAATGCTTTCTCGAAAGACTAAAGTTGAGTAGAATCCACGGCCCGGGCTTCAATCCATTTTCATACCGCTTTACGCGAGGCAGACCACCATGTTTTATCAGGATCCTTTTGACGTCATCATCATTGGCGGGGGTCACGCAGGCACTGAGGCCGCAATGGCCGCAGCGCGAATGGGTCAGCAGACCCTGCTTTTGACACACAATATCGACACGCTGGGACAAATGTCCTGTAATCCGGCGATTGGCGGCATTGGGAAAGGACACCTGGTAAAAGAAGTGGATGCACTTGGCGGCCTGATGGCGAAAGCGATCGATCATGCGGGCATTCAGTTTAGGATACTAAACGCGAGTAAAGGTCCGGCTGTTCGCGCCACCCGTGCACAGGCAGACCGCGTGCTTTACCGTCAGGCTGTGCGCACAGCGCTGGAAAACCAACCGAACCTGATGATCTTCCAGCAGGCTGTAGAAGATCTTATCGTGGAAAACGATCGCGTTGTTGGCGCCGTGACCCAGATGGGTCTCAAGTTCCGCGCAAAAGCGGTGGTGCTGACGGTCGGGACATTCCTGGACGGTAAAATCCATATTGGTCTGGACAACTACAGCGGTGGCCGTGCGGGCGATCCGCCGTCGATTCCGCTGTCTCGTCGTCTTCGTGAGCTGCCGCTGCGCGTAAGCCGCCTGAAAACCGGCACGCCGCCGCGTATTGATGCGCGTACCATTGATTTCAGCGTTCTGGCACAGCAGCACGGTGATAACCCGATGCCGGTGTTCTCGTTCATGGGCAATGCGGCGCAACATCCGCAGCAGGTGCCGTGCTACATCACGCACACCAATGAAAAAACCCATGACGTGATCCGCAGCAACCTCGATCGCAGCCCAATGTACGCCGGCGTGATCGAAGGGATCGGCCCACGTTATTGCCCGTCGATCGAAGATAAAGTGATGCGCTTTGCCGATCGTAACCAGCATCAGATCTTCCTCGAACCTGAAGGGCTGACCTCGAACGAAATTTACCCGAACGGCATCTCCACCAGCCTGCCGTTCGACGTGCAGATGCAGATTGTGCGTTCAATGCAGGGGATGGAAAACGCGAAGATCGTTCGTCCTGGCTACGCTATTGAGTACGATTTCTTCGATCCGCGTGACCTGAAGCCGACGCTGGAAAGCAAATTCATCCAGGGTCTGTTCTTCGCAGGCCAGATTAACGGCACCACCGGGTACGAAGAAGCTGCCGCACAAGGGCTGCTGGCCGGTCTGAATGCCGCTCGCTTCTCTGCCGAGAAAGAGGGCTGGGCACCGGCGCGTTCTCAGGCTTACCTGGGTGTTTTGGTCGACGATCTCTGCACGCTGGGGACCAAAGAACCGTACCGCATGTTTACTTCTCGTGCGGAATATCGCCTGATGCTGCGCGAAGACAATGCCGATCTGCGTCTGACCGAGGTGGGCCGCGAATTGGGTCTGGTGGATGACGAACGCTGGGCGCGCTTCAACGAGAAGCTAGAGCGTATCGAACAGGAACGTCAGCGCCTGAAAACCACCTGGGTGAATCCGCAGGCGGAAACTGCTGCTGAAGTGAACGCTCACTTAACTGCGCCGCTTTCGCGCGAAGCCAGTGGTGAAGATCTGCTGCGCCGTCCTGAAGTCACCTACGAGAATCTGGTCAAACTGACCGCGTTCGCACCGGGCCTTGAAGACGCTGAAGCGGCTGAACAGGTCGAGATTCAGGTGAAATACGAAGGTTACATCGCGCGTCAGCAGGATGAGATCGAAAAACAGCAGCGCAACGAAAATACGCTACTGCCGGAAATGCTGGACTATCGTCAGGTGACGGGGCTTTCCAACGAAGTGATCGCTAAGCTGAACGATCACAAACCTGTGTCGATTGGCCAGGCCTCACGTATCTCCGGTGTCACACCTGCCGCGATTTCGATTCTGCTGGTGTGGCTGAAAAAGCAGGGTATGCTGCGCCGCAGCGCGTAATTAACATTGCTTTTGGCGGGTGGCGCTTCGCTTACCCGCCCTACTTAATCGTAGGCCCGGTAAGCGGCTGTGCCACCGGGTGAAAAATCTCTTAACAGGTATCCACCGTGCTCAATAAACTCTCTCGTCTGCTGGAACAGGCAGGTATTTCGCTCACCGATCACCAGAAAAATCAGCTGGTGGCCTATGTCGATATGCTGAACAAATGGAATAAAGCGTACAACCTCACCTCCGTACGCGATCCCAACGAGATGCTGATTCGCCATATTCTCGATAGCATCGTTGTGGCGCCGTATCTTACCGGTGAACGTTTTATCGACGTGGGCACCGGTCCGGGCTTGCCGGGCGTTCCGTTGTCTATTGTTCGACCGGAGAGTCATTTCACGCTGCTGGACAGTCTGGGCAAGCGCGTACGCTTTTTACGACAGGTTCAGCATGAGCTGAAGCTGGAAAACATCACGCCCGTGCAGAGCAGGGTAGAGGAGTTCCCGGCAGAGCCACCGTTTGACGGCGTTATCAGCCGCGCGTTTGCCTCACTCAATGACATGGTGAGCTGGTGCAAACACCTGCCGGCGGATAAGGGCCGTTTTTATGCGCTGAAAGGGCAACTTCCGGGGGACGAAATAGAGCAGCTTCCGGACGGTTTTGCAGTGGAATCCATTGAAAAACTCCAGATCCCTCAGCTCGAAGGTGAGCGTCATCTGGTGATAATTAAGCCAAACACATTTTAAAAAATTAATAAAAAATGTGGAATTTGTGCTGTTCTGATGGTGTTAAAAAGCAGCACATCCAGTCTGATTTGGCCGTAGTTAATTTAACCTTGTTGTCACCATGGATTTTCTTATGGTTAACCTGAAGTGATTCGTTCACCCTGAAGATAGTCAACCATGAAAATATCAGCCTGCTAAAAGTGGGTAAAGGCAACAAGAATGAAATGTTAAATATTTATTAAGAATGTCAATAAAAGGTTTTTGTTGTATACGGCTCTGTTTTAAAAATAGTTGCGATTTTTTTGCTTTAATTTCAATCGGATGAAATAAATCGTTTTACGTCTTTGATAAATACCACTTTATCGCAAATGTGTATTTTGTGATCTCGTGCACGCTTTATCACCAACGTTTCCGCGCTGTTTGCAGTTTTGCCTGAAGGTTGGCACTGAGTTCAAAAGTTGAAAAATAGGACTGGGGAAAAATATTTAAACATTTATTCACCTTTTCGCTACTTAATGTTTGAAATCACGGGTACGCACCGTATAATTTGACCGCTTTTTGATGCTTGACTCTGAGCCTTAAAGGACGTTTTATACGACACGCGGCATACCTCGAAGGGAGCAGGAGTAAAAACGTGATGTCTGTGTCGCTCTTGAGTAGAAACGTTGCTCGTAAGCTTCTGTTCATTCAGTTTCTGGCTGTGATAGCAAGTGGACTGCTGTTTAGCCTCAAAGACCCCTTCTGGGGCATCTCCGCCACGTGCGGAGGTTTGGCGGTGGTTCTGCCAAACGTGTTGTTTATGATTTTTGCCTGGCGTCATCAGGCGCATACACCCGCCAAAGGCCGCGTGGCCTGGTCCTTCGCTCTCGGCGAAGTGTGTAAGGTGTTGCTGACCTTTGCTCTACTGGTGATGGCGCTGGCGGTTTTGAAAGTGGTATTCATGCCGCTGATAGCAACGTGGGTTTTGGTGCTGGTGGTACAAGTTCTGGCTCCAGCTGTAATCAATAACAAAGGGTAAAAGGCATCATGGCTTCAGAAAATATGACGCCGCAGGATTACATAGGTCACCATCTGAATAACCTTCAGCTGGACCTGCGTACATTCTCGCTGGTGGATCCACATAACCCCCCGGCCACCTTCTGGACGATCAACATCGACTCCATGTTCTTCTCGGTGGTTTTGGGTCTTCTGTTCCTGGCCATGTTCCGCGGTGTTGCTAAACGAGCGACCAGCGGTGTTCCAGGGAAATTCCAGACGTTCATCGAGATGATCATCGGCTTCGTCCATGGCAGCGTCAAAGACATGTACCATGGTAAGAGCAAGCTGATTGCTCCGCTGGCCCTGACCGTGTTCGTTTGGGTCTTCCTGATGAACCTGATGGACCTTCTGCCTATCGATTTCCTGCCGTGGATCGGCGAGCATGTCTTCGGTCTGCCTGCCCTGCGCGTGGTTCCGTCTGCCGACGTGAACATCACCCTGTCGATGGCGCTGGGCGTATTTATCCTGATTCTTTTCTACAGCATCAAAATGAAAGGCGTAAGCGGCTTTGTGAAAGAGCTTACCTTGCAGCCGTTCAACCACTGGGCGTTTATTCCGGTCAACCTGATCCTGGAAGGCGTTAGCCTGCTGTCCAAACCTGTTTCACTGGGTCTGCGACTGTTCGGCAACATGTATGCGGGTGAGCTGATTTTCATTCTGATCGCGGGTCTTCTGCCGTGGTGGTCACAGTGGATTCTGAATGTGCCATGGGCCATTTTCCACATCCTGATCATTACGCTGCAAGCCTTTATCTTCATGGTTCTGACGATCGTCTATCTGTCGATGGCGTCTGAAGAGCACTGATTTTTTACCAACACTACTACGTTTTAATTGAAACAAACTGGAGACTGTCATGGAAAACCTGAATATGGATCTGCTGTACATGGCTGCCGCTGTGATGATGGGTCTGGCGGCTATCGGTGCTGCGATCGGTATCGGCATCCTCGGGGGCAAATTCCTGGAAGGCGCAGCGCGTCAACCTGATCTGATTCCTCTGCTGCGTACTCAGTTCTTTATCGTTATGGGTCTGGTGGATGCAATCCCAATGATCGCTGTAGGTCTGGGTCTGTACGTGATGTTTGCTGTCGCGTAGTAGTTGTTTTAAAACCCCAAGCCACAGAAATTTAAGAGGTATTGTGCTGTGAACATGAACGCAACAATCCTCGGCCAGGCCATCGCGTTTATTCTCTTTGTCTGGTTCTGCATGAAGTATGTATGGCCGCCTTTAATGGCTGCCATCGAAAAACGTCAGAAAGAAATTGCTGACGGTCTGGCTTCCGCAGAACGCGCTAAGAAAGATTTGGACCTTGCACAGGCCAACGCGACAGACCAGCTGAAAAAAGCGAAAGCTGAAGCTCAGGTAATCATTGAACAGGCTAACAAACGCCGTTCTCAGATCCTGGACGAAGCCAAAGCTGAAGCAGAACAGGAACGTACTAAGATCGTGACACAGGCTCAGGCTGAAATTGAAGCTGAGCGTAAACGTGCTCGTGAAGAACTGCGTAAGCAGGTTGCGATTCTGGCTGTTGCTGGCGCCGAGAAGATCATCGAACGTTCCGTGGATGAAGCTGCTAACAGCGACATCGTGGACAAACTTGTCGCTGAACTGTAAGGAGGGAGGGGCTGATGTCTGAATTTGTTACGGTAGCTCGCCCCTACGCCAAAGCAGCTTTTGACTTTGCTGTCGAACACCAAAATGTCGATCGCTGGCAGAATATGCTGGCGTTTGCCGCTGAGGTGACGAAAAACGAACAAATGGCCGAGTTGCTTTCTGGTGCGTTAGCGCCTGAAACCCTCGCCGCGTCGTTTATCGCCGTGTGCGGAGAGCAACTGGATGCCAACGGCCAGAACCTGATTAAGGTGATGGCGGAAAATGGTCGTCTCCGTGTGCTCCCGGATGTTCTCGAGCAGTTTGAGCACTTACGTGCCCTTAGTGAAGCTACCGCTGAAGTTGAAGTAACTTCCGCGACTGAACTGAGTGATGAACAGCTTGCGAAAATCACCGCCGCGATGGAAAAACGTCTGTCACGCAAAGTTAAGCTGAATTGCAAAATCGATAAGTCTGTAATGGCAGGCGTAATCATCCGTTCGGGTGATATGGTCATTGATGGCAGCGTACGCGGCCGTCTTGAGCGCCTTGCAGACGTCTTGCAGTCTTAAGGGGACTGGAGCATGCAACTGAATTCCACCGAAATCAGCGAACTGATCAAGCAGCGCATTGCTCAGTTCAGTGTTGTGAGTGAAGCTCACAACGAAGGTACTATTGTTTCTGTAAGTGACGGTGTTATCCGCATCCACGGCCTGGCCGATTGTATGCAGGGTGAGATGATTTCCCTGCCGGGTAACCGTTACGCTATCGCACTGAACCTGGAGCGCGACTCCGTAGGTGCCGTTGTGATGGGTCCATACGCTGACCTTGCCGAAGGCATGAAGGTTAAGTGTACTGGCCGTATTCTGGAAGTGCCGGTTGGCCGTGGCCTGCTGGGTCGCGTTGTTAACACCCTGGGTGCGCCAATCGACGGTAAAGGTCCGGTTGAGCACGATGGCTTCTCTCCAATCGAAGTTATCGCACCAGGCGTTATCGACCGTCAGTCCGTTGATCAGCCAGTGCAGACGGGTTATAAGTCCGTTGATGCCATGATCCCAATCGGTCGTGGTCAGCGTGAACTGATCATCGGTGACCGTCAGACCGGTAAAACCGCGATGGCAATCGACGCCATCATCAACCAGCGTGATTCCGGCATCAAATGTGTGTACGTGGCTATCGGCCAGAAAGCGTCCACCATTTCCAACGTGGTTCGTAAACTGGAAGAGCACGGCGCACTGTCTAACACCATCGTTGTGGTAGCTACCGCGTCTGAATCTGCTGCACTGCAATACCTGGCACCATACGCTGGTTGCGCAATGGGCGAATACTTCCGTGACCGCGGTGAAGATGCGCTGATCGTATACGATGACCTGTCTAAACAGGCTGTTGCTTATCGTCAGGTTTCCCTGCTGCTCCGTCGTCCACCAGGACGTGAAGCATTCCCGGGCGACGTATTCTACCTCCACTCTCGTCTGCTGGAGCGTGCTTCCCGCGTTAATGCGGAATACGTCGAGAACTTCACCAAAGGTGAAGTGAAGGGTAAAACAGGTTCTCTGACCGCTTTGCCGATCATTGAAACCCAGGCGGGTGACGTTTCTGCGTTCGTTCCGACCAACGTAATCTCCATTACCGATGGTCAGATCTTCCTGGAAACCAACCTGTTTAACTCCGGTATTCGTCCGGCGGTTAACCCGGGTATCTCCGTATCCCGTGTGGGTGGTGCTGCTCAGACCAAGATCATCAAGAAACTGTCCGGTGGTATCCGTACCGCGCTGGCACAGTATCGTGAACTGGCTGCGTTCTCTCAGTTCGCATCCGATCTGGACGAAGCAACCCGTAAACAGCTGAGCCACGGTCAGAAAGTGACCGAGCTGCTGAAGCAGAAACAGTACGCGCCAATGTCTGTTGCTCAGCAGGGCCTGGTACTGTTCGCGGCTGAACGCGGTTACCTCGAAGATGTGGAACTGGCGAAAATCGGTAGCTTCGAAGCCGCTCTGCTGGCTTACGTCGACCGTGATCACGCTCCGCTGATGCAAGAGATCAACCAGACCGGTGGCTATAACGACGAAATCGAAGGCAAGCTGAAAGCTATCCTCGATTCCTTCAAAGCAACCCAATCCTGGTAATCGTCCGGCGGCTTGTCTCAGGACAAGCCGTCTGGCATTGAGGAGAAGCTCATGGCCGGCGCAAAAGAGATACGTAGTAAGATCGCAAGCGTCCAGAACACGCAAAAGATCACTAAAGCGATGGAGATGGTCGCCGCTTCCAAAATGCGTAAATCGCAGGATCGCATGGCGGCCAGCCGTCCTTATGCAGAGACCATGCGCAAAGTGATTGGTCACCTTGCAAACGGTAATCTGGAATATAAGCACCCTTACCTGGAAGAACGCGACGTTAAGCGCGTGGGCTACCTGGTGGTGTCGACTGACCGTGGTCTGTGTGGCGGCTTGAACATTAACCTGTTCAAAAAACTGCTGGCGGATATGAAAGGCTGGTCTGATAAAGGCGTTCAGTGCGATCTGGCACTGATTGGCTCTAAAGGCGTCTCTTTCTTTAACTCCGTTGGTGGCAACATTGTCGCTCAGGTGACCGGTATGGGTGATAACCCGTCCCTGTCCGAACTGATCGGCCCGGTTAAAGTGATGTTGCAGGCCTACGATGAAGGCCGTCTGGACAGACTGTACGTTGTCAGCAACAAATTTATTAACACCATGTCTCAGGTGCCTACGCTCACTCAGATGCTGCCGTTACCGGCATCAGAAGATGACGAGCTGAAACAGAAAGCCTGGGATTACCTGTATGAACCCGATCCGAAACCGCTGCTGGATACCCTGCTGCGTCGTTACGTTGAATCTCAGGTTTATCAGGGCGTTGTAGAAAACCTGGCCAGCGAGCAGGCCGCACGAATGGTGGCGATGAAAGCCGCGACCGATAATGGCGGCAGCCTGATTAAAGAGCTGCAGTTGGTTTACAACAAAGCTCGTCAGGCCAGCATTACTCAGGAACTCACCGAGATCGTCTCGGGGGCCGCCGCGGTTTAACCAGGTTTACGAATTACGTAGAGGATTCAAGATGGCTACTGGAAAGATTGTCCAGGTAATCGGCGCCGTGGTGGACGTCGAGTTCCCTCAGGACGCCGTACCACGCGTGTACGACGCGCTTGAGGTACAAAATGGTAACGAGAGCCTGGTGCTGGAAGTTCAGCAGCAGCTCGGCGGCGGTATCGTGCGTACCATCGCCATGGGTTCTTCCGACGGTCTGCGTCGTGGTCTGGAAGTGAAAGACCTTGAGCACCCGATCGAAGTCCCGGTAGGTAAAGCAACACTGGGTCGTATCATGAACGTATTGGGTCAACCAATCGACATGAAAGGCGACATCGGTGAAGAAGAGCGTTGGGCTATCCACCGCGCGGCACCTTCCTACGAAGAGCTGTCCAGCTCTCAGGAACTGCTGGAAACCGGCATCAAAGTTATCGACCTGATGTGCCCGTTCGCGAAGGGCGGTAAAGTTGGTCTGTTCGGTGGTGCGGGTGTAGGTAAAACCGTAAACATGATGGAGCTGATCCGTAACATCGCGATCGAGCACTCCGGTTACTCCGTGTTTGCGGGTGTTGGTGAACGTACTCGTGAGGGTAACGACTTCTACCACGAAATGACCGACTCCAACGTTCTGGATAAAGTATCCCTGGTTTACGGCCAGATGAACGAGCCACCAGGAAACCGTCTGCGCGTTGCGCTGACTGGCCTGACGATGGCTGAGAAGTTCCGTGACGAAGGCCGTGACGTTCTGCTGTTCGTTGATAACATCTACCGTTACACCCTGGCCGGTACTGAAGTATCTGCACTGCTGGGTCGTATGCCTTCAGCGGTAGGTTATCAGCCTACGCTTGCGGAAGAGATGGGTGTTCTTCAGGAACGTATCACCTCTACCAAAACTGGTTCTATCACCTCCGTTCAGGCGGTATACGTACCTGCGGATGACTTGACTGACCCATCTCCAGCCACCACCTTTGCTCACTTAGATGCAACCGTGGTACTGAGCCGTCAGATCGCGTCTCTGGGTATCTACCCGGCCGTTGACCCGCTGGACTCTACCAGCCGTCAGCTGGATCCACTGGTTGTTGGCCAGGAACACTACGACACCGCGCGTGGCGTACAGTCCCTGCTGCAACGTTACCAGGAACTGAAAGACATCATCGCCATCCTGGGTATGGATGAACTGTCTGAAGAAGACAAACTGGTGGTAGCACGTGCGCGTAAGATCCAGCGCTTCCTGTCCCAGCCGTTCTTCGTTGCGGAAGTATTCACCGGTTCTCCAGGTAAATACGTATCCCTGAAAGACACCATCCGTGGCTTTAAAGGCATCATGGAAGGCGAATACGATCACCTGCCAGAGCAGGCGTTCTACATGGTTGGTTCCATCGAAGAAGCCGTGGAAAAAGCCAAAAAACTTTAACGCCTTAATCGGAGGGTGATATGGCAATGACTTACCACCTGGACGTCGTCAGCGCAGAGCAACAAATGTTCTCTGGTCTGGTCGAGAAAATCCAGGTAACGGGTAGTGAAGGTGAACTGGGTATTTTCCCGGGTCACGCACCGCTGCTCACCGCCATTAAGCCTGGTATGATCCGCATCGTTAAACAGTTCGGTCATGAAGAGTTTATCTATCTGTCCGGCGGCATTCTTGAAGTGCAGCCAGGCAGTGTGACCGTTCTGGCCGATACCGCTATTCGTGGCCAGGATCTCGACGAAGCGCGAGCCCTGGAATCGAAGCGTAAGGCTGAAGAGCACATTAGCAGCTCTCATGGTGACGTGGATTACGCTCAGGCGTCTGCGGAGCTGGCCAAAGCGATCGCGAAACTGCGCGTTATCGAGTTGACCAAAAAAGCGATGTAACACCGGCTTGAAAAGCACAAAAGCCAGTCTGGATCCCAGGCTGGCTTTTTTTTTCGGCCTTAATTCATGATGAAAAAGATGTAGAATTTTAAGCATCAAACGTTTTTACTTCTCACACAAACTACCGTCAGGATGCGTATGTTAAACAGTGCGATGAGCGTGGTGATCCTTGCTGCAGGCAAAGGTACCCGCATGTATTCCGATCTGCCTAAAGTGCTCCACACACTGGCAGGAAAGCCAATGGTGCAGCATGTTATTGATGCAGCTAATGAATTAGGCGCCAGCCAGGTGCATCTGGTTTATGGACATGGCGGCGATCTGCTGAAAAAAACGCTGCGTGACGACAATCTCAACTGGGTGCTACAGGCAGAACAGCTGGGTACGGGTCATGCAATGCAGCAGGCTGCACCCTTCTTCGCTGATGATGAAGACATCCTGATGCTCTACGGCGACGTCCCGCTGATCTCCGTTGAAACCCTCACTCGCCTGCGTGAAGCCAAACCGCAGGGTGGCATTGGGTTGTTAACCGTCGTGCTGGACGATCCAACCGGCTATGGCCGCATTACGCGTGAAAACGGCAAGGTAACCGGGATTGTTGAGCATAAAGATGCCACTGACGAACAGCGTCAGATTCAGGAGATCAACACCGGCATCCTGATTGCGAACGGTGCGGATATGAAGCGCTGGCTGTCCAAACTCAATAATAACAACGCGCAGGGTGAATACTACATCACCGACATCATTGCGATGGCGTACCAGGAAGGGCGTGAGATTGCTGCCGTTCATCCGGCGCGTATCAGCGAAACGGACGGGGTAAACAACCGTCTACAGCTGTCACGCCTGGAGCGTATTTACCAGTCCGAGCAGGCAGAAAAACTGTTGCTGGCGGGCGTTATGCTGCGCGATCCGGCGCGTTTCGATCTGCGTGGCACGCTGACCCACGGTCGCGACGTTGAAATAGATACTAACGTTATCCTGGAAGGTAACGTCACGCTGGGCAACCGCGTCAAAATCGGCACCGGCTGTGTGATTAAAAACAGCGTGATCGGTGACGACTGCGAAATCAGCCCGTACAGCGTGGTAGAAGATGCGCGTCTGGATCCCGCCTGTACCATCGGCCCGTTTGCGCGTCTGCGCCCGGGCGCTGAGCTGCTGGAAGGCGCTCATGTAGGTAACTTCGTGGAAATGAAAAAAGCACGTCTCGGTAAAGGCTCGAAAGCCGGTCATCTGACCTATCTGGGCGATGCGGAAATTGGCGACAACGTGAACATCGGTGCAGGGACGATTACCTGTAACTATGACGGCGCCAATAAGTTTAAAACCATCATCGGTGATGATGTGTTTGTAGGTTCCGATACCCAGCTGGTGGCGCCTGTTACCGTGGGCAAAGGCGTGACCATTGCCGCCGGGACAACCGTTACGCGCGATGTGGCCGAGAACGAGCTGGTGTTAAGCCGCGTTCCGCAGGTCAGTAAGCAGGGCTGGAAACGCCCGGTGAAGAAAAAGTAACGACAATATACACCCCTCACCCTGACCCTCTCCCCATAGGGGAGAGGGGAACTGAATGGTGCGGTTTTCACCCTCTCCCCTATGGGGAGAGGGCTGGGGTGAGGGGATAACATAATCCTCCCCCCACCAGCAGTACCCATAAAAATAACCCCACTCTCTACAAGGCTCGGGGTGCCCGGAAAGGGCAAATACAGGTCAGCGACAACGCATGGCATAACGCCATAATCAGGAAATCTAACTATGTGTGGAATTGTTGGCGCAGTTGCGCAGCGTGATATTGCTGAAATCCTTCTCGAAGGTTTACGTCGTCTGGAATACCGTGGTTATGACTCAGCCGGTCTGGCTGTCGTCGATGCAGAAGGTCATATGACCCGTCTGCGTCGTCTCGGTAAAGTGCAGATGCTGGCCCAGGCGGCGGAGGAACATCCGCTGCACGGTGGCACCGGTATTGCGCATACCCGCTGGGCGACTCACGGTGAGCCATCTGAAGGCAACGCACACCCGCATGTGTCTGAACACATTGTGGTGGTGCATAACGGCATTATCGAAAACCACGAACCGCTGCGTGAAGAACTGAAAGCGCGCGGCTATACCTTCGTCTCTGAAACCGACACCGAAGTGATTGCTCACCTGGTGCACTGGGAGCTGGCACAGGGCGGTACACTGCGTGATGCGGTGCTGCGCGCTATCCCTCAGCTGCGTGGTGCTTACGGTACGGTGATCATGGATTCCCGTGACCCGTCCACGCTGCTGGCCGCGCGTTCCGGTAGCCCGATGGTGATTGGTCTGGGCATGGGTGAAAACTTTATCGCTTCCGACCAGCTGGCGCTGCTGCCGGTTACCCGTCGCTTTATCTTCCTGGAAGAGGGCGACATTGCCGAGGTGACACGTCGCAGCGTGACCGTATTCGACACGAAAGGCGAGCAGGTTAAGCGCCAGGAAATCGAATCAAACCTGCAATACGACGCGGGCGACAAAGGTGCTTATCGTCACTACATGCAGAAAGAGATCTACGAACAGCCAAACGCCATTAAAAACACCCTGACCGGGCGCATCAGCCATGGTGAAGTGGATCTGAGCGAGCTGGGCGCCAATGCCAACGAAATGCTGAGCAAAGTCGAGCACATTCAGATTGTGGCCTGCGGGACCTCATACAACTCCGGTATGGTCTCTCGCTACTGGTTTGAATCCCTGGCGGGCGTGCCGTGCGATGTCGAAATCGCGTCTGAGTTCCGCTATCGTAAATCCGCTGTGCGCCGTAACAGCCTGATGATCACCCTTTCCCAGTCTGGCGAAACGGCGGATACCCTGGCGGCGCTGCGTCTGTCTAAAGAGTTGGGTTACCTGGGCTCTCTGGCCATCTGTAACGTACCGGGCTCCTCGCTGGTGCGTGAATCCGATCTGGCGCTGATGACCAAAGCGGGCACCGAAATCGGCGTGGCCTCCACCAAAGCGTTTACCACGCAGCTGACCGTTCTGCTGATGCTGGTGGCGAAGCTGGCGCGTCTGAAAGGCGAAGATGCTTCCGTTGAGCATGATATCGTTCACGGTCTCCAGGCGCTGCCGAGCCGTATCGAGCAGATGCTGTCTCAGGACAAGCGCATTGAGGCGCTGGCTGAAGATTTCTCTGATAAGCACCACGCTCTGTTCCTGGGCCGTGGCGATCAGTACCCTATCGCGCTGGAAGGGGCGCTGAAGCTGAAAGAGATCTCCTACATTCATGCTGAAGCTTACGCGGCAGGTGAACTGAAACATGGCCCGCTGGCGCTGATCGATGCGGATATGCCAGTTATCGTGGTGGCACCTAACAACGAACTGCTGGAAAAACTGAAATCTAACATCGAAGAGGTGCGCGCCCGTGGTGGTGTACTGTACGTCTTTGCGGATAAAGATGCCGGTTTTGCCAGCAGCGACAACATGCACATCATCGAGATGCCGCATGTGGAAGAGGTGATTGCGCCGATCTTCTACACCGTACCGCTGCAACTGCTGGCTTACCACGTCGCGCTGATCAAAGGCACCGACGTTGACCAGCCGCGAAATCTGGCGAAGTCCGTTACCGTAGAATAATCCTTCCAGGCTCCGCCATCCGGTGGAGCCTTTTTTTATGACAATCCGTCATTTTCAGCTATTTTATCAGTGTCACATAAAGAAAATATTACTGAAAACAAGCTGTCATAATAATCATTAAGTTTATGATTTAAATATGGATTTTTGCTTATTTTTAAGTGAAATTTTCTTTGTCATAAAACTGTCATATTTCGTACATTTATCTGTCACCTGTTTGTCCTATTTTGCTCATCGTAGCCACTTAAACAATGATTTACGAAATCCTTGCAGGAGACATTATGAAAGTTATGCGTACCACTGTCGCAACTGTTGTCGCCGCGACCTTATCTCTGAGCGCTTTCTCTGCTTTCGCAGCAGCAAGCCTGACTGGCGCTGGTGCAACCTTCCCTGCGCCGGTGTATGCCAAATGGGCGGATACCTACCAGAAAGAGACCGGTAACAAGGTCAACTATCAGGGTATCGGCTCCTCCGGTGGCGTAAAACAAATTACCGCGAATACCGTTGATTTCGGCGCATCCGACGCTCCGCTGTCTGATGAGAAACTGAATCAGGAAGGCCTGTTCCAGTTCCCGACCGTGATCGGCGGCGTTGTGCTGGCTGTTAACATTCCTGGCCTGAAATCAGGCGAGCTGGTGCTGGACGGCAAAACCTTGGGTGATATCTATCTGGGCAAAATCAAAAAATGGGATGACGAAGCCATCACGAAACTGAACCCGGGCGTTAAGCTGCCTTCGCAGAATATCGCGGTGGTTCGTCGTGCTGACGGCTCTGGTACCTCTTTCGTGTTCACCAGCTACCTGGCGAAAGTGAACGAAGAGTGGAAATCTAAAGTCGGTTCCGGCTCTACCGTTAACTGGCCAACCGGTCTGGGCGGTAAAGGCAACGACGGTATCGCTGCCTTCGTACAGCGTCTGCCTGGCTCTATCGGCTATGTAGAGTACGCTTACGCGAAGCAGAACAACCTGGCTTACACCAAACTGGTTTCTGCTGACGGCAAACCGGTTAGCCCGACCGAAGAGAACTTCGCTAACGCCGCAAAAGGCGCTGACTGGAGCAAATCCTTCGCTCAGGACCTGACCAACCAGAAAGGCGACGATGCATGGCCTATCACGTCTACCACCTTCATTCTGGTCCATAAAGAGCAGAAGAAGCCTGAGCAGGGTGCTGAAGTGCTGAAGTTCTTCGACTGGGCATACAAAAACGGCGGCAAACAGGCGAATGACCTGGATTACGCCAGCCTGCCAGACAGCGTGGTTGAGCAGATCCGTGCTGCATGGAAAACCAACGTGAAAGACAGCAGCGGTAAAGCGCTGTACTAACAGGATATTTTTGACGAAGATGGCGGGTGGCGCGCAGCGATCCCGCCCTACGGTTCATCCTGTAGGCCCGGTAAGCGTCAGCGCCACCGGGCATATTCGTAAGACGTCTCATAAAGAAGAGTAATTTATGGCTGCAACCAAGCCTGCATTTAACCCTCCGGGTAAAAAAGGTGACATGATTTTCAGCGCGCTGGTGAAACTGGCTGCGCTGATTGTGCTATTGCTGCTGGGCGGCATTATCGTGTCCCTCATTTTCTCCTCCTGGCCGAGCATTCAAAAATTTGGTTTCGCCTTCCTGTGGACCAAAGAGTGGGATGCGCCGAACGATATCTACGGTGCGCTGGTGCCGATTTACGGCACGCTGGTGACCTCTTTTATCGCTCTGCTGATTGCGGTGCCGGTAAGCTTCGGTATTGCCCTGTTTCTGACGGAGCTGGCACCAGGCTGGCTGCGACGTCCGCTGGGTATCGCCATTGAACTGCTGGCGGCCATCCCAAGTATCGTTTACGGCATGTGGGGCCTGTTTATCTTTGCTCCGCTGTTTGCGACGTACTTCCAGGAGCCGGTGGGTAATGTTCTCTCCGCCGTTCCGTTTGTGGGCGCCCTGTTCTCTGGCCCGGCATTCGGTATCGGTATTCTGGCGGCTGGCGTGATCCTCGCCATCATGATTATTCCGTACATTGCGGCGGTCATGCGCGATGTCTTCGAACAAACCCCGGTGATGATGAAAGAGTCGGCCTACGGCATCGGCTGCACCACCTGGGAGGTTATCTGGCGCATCGTCCTTCCGTTCACCAAAAATGGGGTGATCGGCGGCATCATGCTGGGCTTAGGCCGCGCGCTGGGTGAAACCATGGCGGTGACCTTTATCATCGGCAACACCTACCAGCTCGACAGCGTGTCGCTCTACATGCCGGGGAACAGTATTACCTCTGCGCTGGCGAACGAATTTGCCGAAGCGGAATCCGGGCTGCACGTCGCAGCGCTGATGGAACTGGGCCTGATCCTGTTTGTTATTACCTTTATTGTGCTGGCTATCTCCAAGCTGATGATTATGCGTCTGGCTAAAAACGAGGGGGCACGCTAATGGCGACTCTCGACATGCAAAACACCGCTCAGCTTGCGGAATCTCGTCGCAAAATGCAGTCAAAGCGCCGGATTAAAAACCGCATTGCGCTGACGCTTTCCATGGCCACGATGGCGTTCGGCCTGTTCTGGCTGATCTGGATCCTGATGTCCACCATCACCCGTGGTATTGATGGAATGTCCCTGGCGCTGTTCACCGAGATGACGCCGCCGCCAAACACGGCGGGTGGTGGTCTGGCAAACGCCCTGGCGGGCAGCGGCCTGCTGATCCTGTGGGCGACCGTTTTCGGTACGCCGTTGGGCATCATGGCGGGTATCTATCTGGCGGAGTATGGCCGCAAGTCCTGGATCGCTGAAGTCATCCGCTTTATTAACGACATTCTGCTTTCTGCCCCGTCGATTGTGGTAGGTCTGTTTGTTTACACCATCGTGGTGGCGCAAATGGAACACTTCTCCGGCTGGGCGGGTGTGATTGCGCTGGCGCTGTTGCAGGTGCCTATCGTTATTCGTACCACTGAAAACATGCTGAAACTGGTGCCGGACAGCCTGCGTGAAGCGGCTTACGCGCTGGGCACGCCGAAATGGAAAATGATTTCGGCGATCACCCTGAAAGCGTCCGTCTCGGGGATCATGACCGGTATCCTGCTGGCTATCGCCCGTATCGCTGGTGAAACCGCACCGCTGCTGTTTACCGCCCTCTCCAACCAGTTCTGGAGTACGGACATGATGCAGCCGATCGCCAACCTGCCGGTGACGATCTTTAAATTTGCGATGAGCCCATTCGCGGAATGGCAGCAGCTGGCCTGGGCCGGGGTGCTGATCATCACCCTTTGCGTACTGTTGCTGAACATTCTGGCGCGCGTCATTTTCGCGAAGCAGAAACACGGTTAAATTTTTACGGCGCGGCACATCGCGGCGCCGAATGAGGAAATGAGTCAATGAGTATGGTTGATACTGCCCCGGGTAAGATTCAGGTTCGTGATTTGAACTTCTACTACGGCAAATTCCATGCCCTGAAGAATATCAACCTGGATATCGCGAAGAACCAGGTCACGGCATTTATCGGTCCGTCTGGCTGTGGTAAATCCACGCTGCTGCGCACCTTTAACAAAATGTATTCGCTCTATCCGGAGCAGCGCGCAGAAGGTGAAATTCTGCTGGACGGTGACAACATCCTGACCAATACCCAGGATATCGCCCTGCTGCGTGCGAAAGTGGGGATGGTGTTCCAGAAACCCACGCCGTTCCCGATGTCGATCTATGACAACATCGCCTTTGGTGTGCGTCTGTTTGAGAAGCTCTCCCGTGCGGATATGGACGAGCGCGTGCAGTGGGCATTGACCAAGGCCGCATTATGGAACGAAACCAAAGATAAACTTCACCAGAGCGGGTACTCTCTCTCCGGTGGTCAGCAGCAGCGTCTGTGCATTGCGCGCGGTATCGCCATTCGCCCGGAAGTCTTGCTGCTGGATGAGCCGTGCTCAGCCCTGGACCCGATCTCAACCGGGCGTATCGAAGAGCTGATCACCGAGCTGAAGCAGGATTACACCGTGGTGATCGTCACTCACAACATGCAGCAGGCTGCCCGTTGTTCTGACCACACGGCGTTTATGTACCTGGGCGAGTTGATTGAGTTCAGCGATACGGACGCGCTGTTCACCCGTCCTGCGAAGAAACAAACCGAAGATTATATTACTGGCCGCTACGGTTGATTTGCCTTAGTGCATGTGGAGAAACCATGGACAACCTCAATCTTAATAAACACATTTCCGGCCAGTTTAACGCAGAGCTGGAAAGCATTCGCACCCAGGTGATGACCATGGGCGGCATGGTCGAGCAGCAGCTTTCTGATGCGATTACGGCAATGCACAACCAGGACAGCGAGCTGGCGAAGCGCGTTATCGAAGGCGATCACAACGTCAATATGATGGAAGTCGCCATCGACGAAGCGTGCGTGCGCATCATTGCCAAGCGTCAGCCAACCGCGAGCGACCTGCGTCTGGTAATGGCGATCATCAAAACTATCGCCGAGCTGGAGCGTATTGGTGACGTGGCGGATAAAATCTGCCGCACAGCGCTGGAGAAATTCTCCCAGCAGCACCAGCCGCTGCTGGTGAGCCTGGAGTCTCTCGGTCGCCACACCGTGCAGATGCTGCACGATGTGCTGGACGCTTTCGCGCGCATGGATCTGGACGAAGCGGTCCGTATCTACCGTGAAGATAAGAAAGTTGACCAGGAATACGAAGGCATAGTGCGTCAGCTAATGACCTACATGATGGAAGATTCCCGTACCATTCCAAGCGTGCTGACCGCGCTGTTCTGCGCGCGCTCAATTGAGCGTATTGGCGACCGCTGCCAGAACATTTGCGAATACATCTTCTACTTCGTGAAGGGACAGGATTTCCGTCACGTGGGCGGCGACGAGCTGGACAAGCTGCTGGCGGGTAAAGATCCGAAAGAGTGATGTGTGTGGCGGGTGGAGCTATCGCTTACCCGCCCTACGATCCTTGTAGGCCGGATAAGCGTTAGCGCCATCCGGCTTTGTTTTTTCAGCGAGTAATATCCCACCCGCGCGCCTTCCACAATTCCGGCAGCTGCGCCAGGTCTGTAAAGGTCGTCACTTTTGGATGATCGATCGGCTTGTTGTGCGGATCGGCGCAGAAGTAAAACACCTCCATCCCCGCATCAATCCCCGACTGCGCGCCCGCAGACGAGTCATCCACCAGGATGCAGTTCTCCACGTTGACGTTCATCGCCTTCGCCGCGTGGAACATCAATGCCGGATCCGGCTTCCAGCGCTGGATATCGTAGCCGCTGAACAGTTTTTCCGGGAAGTGGTGCAACATGTCCAGCTTGCCGAGTGAGTGCTGCATTTTGCTGACCGGGCCGTTAGAGACCACGCAGATCGGCACCGTCATCGCATCCAGCAGCGCGTTAGCGCCGGCGATAACTTCCAGCTCGGCGTCGAAGAGGCGTGCGACCTCGGCGCGGTACACCGGTTCCAGATCCGCTTTCGCCAGATCCACCCCGTGCTCTTCGTTAATGATGTCGATGATCTCGTACAGCTTCACGCCCTTAAAGCGTTTAAACACCTCTTCGAGATCGAGCGTAATGCCAAATTCCTGGAACATGGCGACATACGCGCGGGAACAAATGACCTCACTGTCGACCAGCGTACCGTCACAGTCGAAAAATACCGCTTCAATTCCGGACATGCCTTTCCCTTTTAACAAGTTTAACGTTTACGTACGACAGTTTAACGAGACGCAATCGTTGCCGTATAAGCAAAATCAATGAAAAAAGTATCCCGTAACCGCCACTATTGTCGCATTTTGGTATAGGATAGCGACGAATTTTCCCTCCTTGTTCGGAAATTGATGATGAGTCAACAACACACTACCCAGACATCTGGTCAGGGGCTGCTTGAGCGCGTGTTCAAACTGCGCGAGCACGGCACAACGGCACGCACCGAAGTGATCGCCGGTTTTACTACCTTCCTGACGATGGTCTATATCGTTTTCGTTAACCCGCAAATTCTGGGCGTGGCTGGCATGGACACCAGCGCCGTCTTTGTTACCACCTGTCTGATCGCGGCCCTTGGCAGCATCCTGATGGGCGTTTTCGCTAATCTGCCCGTGGCGCTGGCCCCGGCAATGGGTCTTAATGCGTTCTTTGCGTTCGTGGTGGTTCAGGCGATGGGCCTGCCGTGGCAGGTTGGGATGGGGGCTATTTTCTGGGGCGCGGTCGGCCTGCTGCTGCTGACCATCTTCCGTGTGCGCTACTGGATGATTGCGAACATTCCCGTGAGCCTGCGCGTGGGCATCACCAGCGGTATCGGTCTGTTTATCGGCATGATGGGGCTGAAAAACGCTGGCGTAATCGTGGCGAACCCGGAAACGCTGGTGAGTATTGGTAACCTGACCTCTCACAGCGTGCTGCTGGGCGTGCTGGGCTTCTTTATTATCGCGATCCTGGCGTCGCGTAACATCCACGCTGCGGTGCTGGTCTCTATCATCGTGACCACGCTGCTGGGCTGGATGCTGGGTGACGTGCATTACAGCGGTATTGTCTCTGCGCCACCGAGCGTTTCTACCGTGATTGGTCACGTTGATCTGGCGGGCTCGCTGAACCTGGGTCTGGCCGGAGTGATTTTCTCTTTCATGCTGGTCAACCTGTTTGACTCCTCCGGTACGCTGATTGGCGTGACGGACAAAGCGGGTCTGGCGGACGAGAAAGGCAAATTCCCGCGCATGAAGCAGGCGCTGTATGTGGATAGCATCTCGTCCGTTGCGGGTTCTTTCATCGGCACCTCCTCTGTTACCGCTTACATTGAATCCTCTTCCGGCGTGTCCGTGGGTGGCCGTACTGGCCTGACGGCGGTAGTCGTGGGTCTGCTGTTCCTGCTGGTGATCTTCCTCTCTCCGCTGGCGGGGATGGTGCCACCGTACGCGGCAGCTGGCGCGCTGATCTACGTCGGCGTGCTGATGACCTCGAGCCTGGCGCGCGTGAAGTGGGAAGATCTGACGGAAGCCGTTCCGGCGTTTATTACCGCGGTGATGATGCCGTTCAGCTTCTCGATCACCGAAGGTATCGCGCTGGGCTTTATCTCGTACTGTGTGATGAAGATCGGTACCGGCCGTTTTCGCGAACTCAGCCCGTGCGTGATGATTGTGGCGCTGCTGTTTGTGCTCAAGATTGTGTTTATTGACGCGCACTAAGGTGCGGTGTGTGGTGTCAGGTGGCGCTTCGCTTACCTGACCTACTGACGAGTGTAGGCCCGGTAAGCGCTAGCGCCACCGGGCTTTTTTATCAGGTTTTAACCCGCTTAATATAATCCCCAAACGCAGTCAGCTGACCAGAGAGATGGTCACGCGTACTCTGATCCACCACTTCACCCGTCTGCGGGTCGACTTTGTTCTGAATCACGCCGCCCATAAATTCCGGCTTGTTCATCACCATCGCATCCAGGAACACCAGGATCTGTCGCAGGTGATACTGGCAGCGCGCACCGCCGATGGCGCCCATTGAGCTGGTCTGGATCAGCACCGGTTTGCCTGACAGCGGCTGCTCCGGTAAACGGGATAACCAGTCAATCGCGTTCTTCAGACCCCCCGGAACCGAGTAGTTATATTCTGGCGTTACAATCACTACACCATCAGCCTGACGGATCTGCTCGGCTATCGCCTCCACGCTGTGCGGGAACCCTTCTTCCTGCTGAACGTCAGCATCATAAAGCGGGATGTCGCCAATAGACGGCAGGGCGCTGATCTCCATTCCCGCAGGCGCCAGCTGTGGCAGCGTGCGCGCTACCATCCCGTTAAACGAACCTTTGCGCAGGCTTCCCAGTAACGTAACAACTTTCAACGTATCAGACATGATTACTCCTGTTTCATCATGATGACCCTGGACGGATCAGCTATGGGTGTATGCTTTTTCTGCCGGTAAACTGGTTAATCGCATCAGGCGCGCGGCGGGCTCGTTGGCGCGCTCAGGTACATCCGGAAGACTACGCCAACCGCGAATACTGTCAAACTCCCAGATTTTCAGCCGTTCGATGGCGGGGCTCACCGCAACGGACCAGATCAGTACGTCCTCAGCGTCGCTGAGCGCCTCTACCAGCGAGGCTTTCGCGGCACGCAGGCGTCCGGAGCCGGGAAGCAGCTGCAACAGGCTGGCGTCGTCTGATGCCGCGCCGCTCAGTTTACGGATGCTCTGGCGAAGGGTGATGAGCTGCGCTCTGGCTTCAACGGGATCGTTCTGGTTACGTATCCACAGCTTTTCATTGCTGGAGAGCGGGTATTCATCGAGCGCGTTAGCACCATGGAAGCTGCGCGTGACGCGTTGCAGCTCCATATCCAGGCCGCAATCACCTTCAGTCGTCAGCGCGACGCCAACAATGTTGCCGGTATACGCAATGGAAAAATGGGGGAGTGCCGGGTCCGCAAAAACCGGGCGACCTTCTGGCTGGGTGAGTATGTCCGGTAATTCGCTGGTGCCGTACAGCATAAAAAGCAGTTCTGCGAGGAGCGCTCTGGAAGCTAAAAACCGCGTCCTGCGGTGTTCAGGTAGTTTGAGCGCCTCACTGTGACAGGCTGAAGAAATTCTGGCCGATACGAGATGCCCTTCCGTTAATGTTCCTCGTGCAAAGTGCGTAGCCATTTTTCGCTCCCTGATAATGGTCGTAGTCGGTTAAACGGTTACATGATTATCGCTTAACTCAGCTTCTGTTTTAATCAGTAAATAGAAATAAGAGAAGCCTGAGGACCGAACTTTACATTATCTTAGGCAAAAACCTGACCTGGCGCGGTATACAGGGCTTTTATAGTTTCGCGCAGCCAGATAATTTTCGGATTATGGCTGTTCCGCTTATGCCAGATTAGCGTGAAGGGTACGGTCAGCTTTTCTGCCTGCGCCTCATCGATGGGAATGGGAAGGCAGACCAGATTACGCTGGTGGAGTTGATTGTAGTGATGGCAGTAGTAGGGCGCAGTGGCAATGTAGTTGTGGTCCGGCTGAGCCGCCATAAACATCGACTGTTCAAAGCCGGGCAGGCTCATGGCGACGTTGCGCTCGCGGCCCATCTCTTTTAGCACTTCATCAAGCGCCCAGGTATCGCTGCGCTCCCAGAAGATGCTGATATGCGGGTAGCGCAGAAACGTCTCAAGGTTCCACGCTTCGTGAAGTGCCGGATGATCTTCTCGCAGATAGACGCACGGACGGTCGCTGAACAGGATTTCGTAGTCAATAAACCACGGCATCAGCTTTAGCAGCTCGCGGGAGCGCGGGTGCGTTTCGCGGCCGGTAAAACCGAGATCGACCTCCCCGCGTGTAATGGCGTCCAGCGAATCATAATCCCACTGGCGCAACTTCACCGTCGCCTGTGGGTAGCGCTCATTCACCTGCTCCAGCAGGGTGTTGAAGCGAATCAGCATCAGCGGCGTTTCGGCGGCGAGCACAAACTTGAGCCCGCCTGGAGAGCTATGGTGGAATTTATCGACGATTTGATTGCCAATCTGCATCCAGTCGGCCAGATCCTGTTCCAGACTCACCGTTAGCGGCGTGGGCAGTAGCCCTAAAGGCGTTTTCACAAACAGCGGATCGTCGAACCAGTCGCGCAGCTTCGCCAGCGATTTACTCACCGCGGACGGCGTCACGTTCATTCGCTTCGCGGCTTTGGTGACGCTGCGCTCCTGCAACAACAACTGCAGGCAAAGTAAAAGATTAAGATCGAGACTGCTGATGGGCTTCTTCATAGTGCGCCGCGGGCTGGATGACCATAAGTAAGGTAATGCAGAGTATGCTACAGCCAATCAGAACCCCGATCAGCATATTCAGCGCGTTAAGGCCGATGACTGCCGCCAGCCAAATCCACAGCGACGAACCGCAGACCTGCGCAATGCCCAGCACCGAGCTTGCCACGCCTGCCCGCAGTGAGAACGGGCCAAGCGCCTGACTCATCGCCACGCCGAAGCCGCCGGAGAATCCGGCGCAGATCAGGGTCATACCCACCAGCATCAGCGCATGTGAGGTGGCGGTCGCCAGAATTACGCCTGCGGCGAGAAACAGCGTCTGTGAAGCGAGCATCAGCGTGCGCTGGCGGAAGATATTGAGCGCAAAGGGCATCGAGAATGAAACCGCCATGCTGACCATCGCATTGAGCGCCATCACCGTCGAATACTCACCGCGATCGAAGCCTATCGTCTCCATCAGTAACACCGGGGAAACGTTTACATAGGTGAGGATCACCGCCACGCTGAGCGTGATGATGGCCAGGCGGCTCAGGAAAAAGCGATTCAGAAGCTTTTCAGCCGGATGAATGGTAGCAGCGTGGTGCGTCTGCTGCGAACCGGGATGGGTCTCTTTCAACACCGTCACGGACAGTATAAAGACGATGGCGCCCATTGTGGCCATAGTCCAGAAAAGGCTCTGCCATGGAAATTTCAGCATGATCAGGTAGCCTACAACCGGTGCCAGCACCGGGATGATGCAGGTAATGCCGTTCAGCATCGACAGCACCCTGGCGCGGCGCTGGGCGCTCAAGGTATCGCGCAGAATGGCAAACGCCACCACGTAACAGCCGCCCGCGCCAATGCCCTGGATAAAGCGCCCTGACAGGAACATTGTGCTTTCCTGAGCCATTGAACACAGTACCGATGCCAGCGTAAAGATAACCGCCCCCGTAATGGCGACGGGTTGACGGCCGGCTCTGTCCGCGATTTTCCCGGCAAATACCATCGACGACGCCATTCCCGCGAGGTAGGCCGAAAACGCGATGTGCAGTTGCGCCTCGCTGGCACCCAGATCGCGGGCAATATGCGGTAGCCCCACCAGATACATATCAATACCGGACGGATACAGCAGAACTAATGCGAAACTACAAAACAGAAAACGAGCCATAAATCCCCCATAGGTGCAGGCAAGCAGGATAGGGGGCATAGGGGGATTAAGCGAGTTGCCATTGGGACAATGGTGATTTCCCTGGAGGAAACCACCATGTTCTATCGGGGATTACTTACCAATACAGAAGCTTGAGAAAATTCGTCCCAGCAGATCGTCCGACGTAAACTCCCCGGTGATCTCGCTCAGGTTCTGCTGCGCCAGACGCAGTTCCTCCGCCAGCAGCTCGCCGGCCCAAGCGCCGATCAGCTGGGCTTTGCCCTGCTCAAGGTGGCGAGCCGCCTCTTCCAGCGCCTGCAAGTGACGACGACGGGCCAGGAAGCCGCCCTCCATACTGGTGTCGAAGCCCATGCTCTGTTTGAGATGGTTACGCAGGGCTTCCACGCCTTCCCCGGTACGGGCCGACAGGCGAATAAGTGAGTGACCATTCACATCGCTGATGCCCAGCGTTTCGCCGGTAACGTCGGCCTTATTGCGCACCACGGTGATCGGCAGTTTGGCCGGGAGACGGGCAATAAAGTCTGGCCAGATTTCTGCCGGGTCAACGGCGTCGGTTGTGGTTCCGTCCACCATAAACAGCACGCGGTCGGCCTGCTCGATCTCCTGCCAGGCGCGTTCGATACCGATACGCTCGACTTCATCGCTCGCATCGCGCAGGCCAGCGGTATCGATGATGTGCAGCGGCATGCCGTCGATATGGATATGCTCGCGCAGGACGTCGCGGGTAGTGCCGGCTATGTCGGTCACGATCGCCGCTTCACGGCCCGCCAGGGCGTTCAGCAGGCTTGATTTCCCGGCGTTGGGGCGACCAGCAATGACCACCTTCATGCCCTCACGCAGCAGGCTGCCCTGGCGCGCTTCGGCGCGAACGGCATCCAGATCGTTCATCACCTGGTTGAGCTGGGCTTCGATTTTGCCGTCAGAAAGGAAGTCAATCTCCTCGTCCGGGAAGTCGATAGCCGCTTCAACATAGATTCGCAGGTGAGTAAGTGCTTCCACAAGGTGATTCACGCGTGCGGAAAATGCCCCCTGCAACGAGTTCAGCGCGGAGCGGGCTGCCTGTTCGGAACTGGCGTCGATCAGGTCGGCAATCGCTTCGGCCTGAGCCAGGTCGAGCTTATCGTTCAGGAAGGCACGCTCGGAGAACTCACCCGGCTTCGCAATGCGCAGGCCAGGCAGGGTCAGAATACGTTTTAACAGCAGGTCGAGGATCACCGGGCCGCCGTGACCCTGAAGCTCCAGCACGTCTTCGCCGGTAAAGGAGTTTGGGCCGGGGAACCACAGCGCAATGCCCTGGTCCAGCGAGGTGCCGTCGGCATCTTTAAATGGCAGATAATCAGCGTAGCGCGGCTTTGGCAGTTTACCCAGCACCGCTTCGGCCACCTCACGCGCCTTCAGGCCGGAGATGCGCAGAATGCCTACACCACCGCGTCCCGGTGGGGTTGCCTGGGCGACGATAGTGTCGTTATGGCTCATGGTTGCTCTCGTTCAATACAAATAAAAAAGGCGGTCAATCGACCGCCCTTATTTTAGCGTTAAGTTACCGAATCAGGACTTTTTCTTTTCGCGGCTATGCAGACCACGTTTTTCCAGACCACGGTAAATCAGCTGCTGCTGGATGATGGTCACCAGGTTGCTGACGATATAGTACAGCACCAGACCTGACGGGAACCACAGGAAGAACACGGTGAAGATGACCGGCATAAAGGTCATGATCTTCTGCTGCATCGGGTCAGTCACGGTGGTCGGAGACATCTTCTGGATGAAGAACATCGTCACGCCCATCAGGATCGGCAGGATGTAGTACGGGTCCTGTGCGGACAGGTCATGGATCCACAGGGCGAACGGCGCGTGGCGCAGCTCAACGGAACCCATCAGCATGTAGTACAGCGCAAGGAAGATTGGCATCTGAATCAGCAGCGGGAAGCAACCACCCAGTGGGTTCACTTTTTCTGCTTTATACAGGGCCATCATCTCCTGGCTCTGACGCTGTTTGTCATCGCCCAGACGCTCACGCATAGCCTGAATCTTCGGCTGTAGCATACGCATCTTCGCCATGGAGGTGTACTGCGCTTTAGTCAGCGGGTACATGATGCCACGAACGATAAAGGTGATAACGATGATGGAGAAGCCCCAGTTACCCAGGAAGCTGTGGATGAACTTCAGCAGCTTAAACAGCGGCTGAGAGATGAACCACAACCAACCGTAATCAACGGTCAGATCCAGGTGCGGCGCAACGGCAGCCATTTTGTCCTGGATTTCCGGGCCGACCCACAGGGTGCTTGCCAGCTTACCGGTTTGACCCGGCTGCACCAGAACCGGCTGAGATTTGTAGCCGATGGCTGCAATACCGTTGCCGAGGTTCGCGGTGTAGAAGTTGTTCGTACCGTCGTTATTCGGTACCCACGCCGTCGCGAAATACTGTTGCAGCATTGCGACCCAACCGCCTTTAGAGCTGACGTTCAGGTTTTCGTTATCGGCAATGGTGTCGAATTTGTATTTCTCGTACTTGGTATCTGGCGTGGAGTAAGCCGCGCCACGGAAGGTATGCAGCGCAAAGTTGCTGCTTCCGGTGTCACGGTGAGACGGCAGATTGATGGACTGCTTCAGCTGACCAAAGGTAGAGATTTCCAGCGGTTTCGCACCGGTGTTCTGTACGCTGTAGCCCACGTTCACCGCATATTCACCGCGTTTCAGGGTGAAGGTTTTGGTGAAGGTGTTGCCTGCCGCGTCGGTGTAGGTCATCGGAATAACCAGTTCGTTCTGGCCATCAGCCAGCACAAAGGTGTCATTCTCGACGTTATACAGTGGACGCGCACCGTTCGCCGGGTTATCCGGGCCATCACGACCGGTCAGGCCGCTCTGTGCCTGGTAGATAAACTCAGGCGTGGTTTCCAGTAACTGGAACGGTTCGGTAGACTTCAGCTCTTTCGGGTAGGTCAACAGCAGCGCCTGCTCAACATCACCACCACGGGTGTTGATAGTCAGCTCAAGCACATCGGTCTTAACCGTAATCTGTTTCCCCTGGCCACTGGCCGGTACGCCCTGGTCGGCGGCGCTACCCGCTGCGGTGGTCGTGGTCTGCGTGGTCTGCTGCTGGGGTTGAGGATTTTTATCCTGCTCCCATGCCTGCCAGATCATGAAAGACACGAACAACAAAGCGATGATAAGAAGATTGCGTTGCGAATCCATCGTTAGTGTTCTCTGGTATCAAAAGGTCCTGGAGGGACGGGGTCGTCTCCACCTGGGTGTAAAGGGTGGCATTTTAATACGCGTTTCACCGTCAACCAACTGCCTTTTATCACTCCAAACCTGCGCAATGCCTCAATTCCGTAGCTTGAGCATGTTGGCGTGAAACGGCAATGTGGCCCGAGTAGCGGACTAATCAGGCGTTGATAGACCCGAATGAGGGCTATCAGGACCCGCGAGCCAGGCGACAGTGGCGGCGCCATAATTTTTCCAACGCTTCCGAGAGAGCACGGTTATCGAGGTCGGCAACCCCTTTTTTAGCCACCACCACGAAATCCATTGAAGGCAGTTCGTGCTGACGTAAACGGAAGCTTTCACGCGTCAGACGTTTAATCCGGTTGCGTTCATGCGCACGCTTAACGTTTTTCTTGGCGACTGTGAGACCGATGCGGGGATGCCCCAGCGAATTTTGGCGGCCGAGGATGGTGATTTGCGGCGTGCCAGCCCGTAGTGGCTGCTGGAAGACGAAAGTGAAATGAGTGGGAGTTAACAAACGTAACTCCCTGGGAAATGCGAGCTTAACCACTCAGGGGTTAGCTTTATTACTTGGAAACGGTCAGACGAGCGCGGCCTTTAGCACGACGACGTGCCAGAACCTGACGACCATTTTTAGTAGCCATACGAGCACGGAAGCCGTGAGAACGGTTGCGCTTCAGTACAGACGGTTGAAAAGTGCGTTTCATGGCGATTTCTACCTAAACTTGAATAAATTCACTGACTTTTGCGTATACCCGAACGAGATTCGAACGACTAACGCCTCAGCGTGGGTGATTAAAGAGGCCGGATTGTAATAATTGTACACTCCGGAGTCAATTCTCTTTCCTTAAATCCCTGCGTATTTCCGCACGATTTCGCGTGGAAAATGAGCAACGAACGACGCAGGAAGATGAGCATCACGCGCCGGGTCGAGGATTATACGGGCTCGCCAACAAAGCGCAAGGATCCTCCTGGATCTTCGTTAGATCATTTAAGCCCAAAATTGTCTGTGCTCATTAAATTTTCCAATATGCGGCCTAAATCGCGAGGCACTCGCGTCAGGATCGTTTACACTTACCCGATTCCGGATCTTCCTGTGGATAAATCGGGAAGAATCTGTGAGAAACAGAAGATCTCTGGCTCAGTTTAGGCTATGATCCGCGGTCCTGATCGGGATCCAGCGATCCTGGCCGGACATAAACACAACATCGTTCAGGCTCTATCAACGATAGCGTGTATAACCGCAGATAGCGGTTCGCACATCACCCTGATGGGGTCATGTCGATGTGCGCCAACAATCATGAATATTCAATAGTTTTCTTTTATTGTTCGAGTGGAGTCCGCCGTGTCACTTTCGCTTTGGCAGCAGTGTCTTGCCCGATTGCAGGATGAGTTACCAGCCACAGAATTCAGTATGTGGATCCGCCCATTGCAGGCGGAACTGAGCGATAACACGCTGGCTTTGTACGCGCCAAACCGTTTCGTGCTCGATTGGGTAAGGGATAAATACCTTAATAACATCAATGGACTGCTGAACGATTTCTGCGGGTCAGATGCCCCACAGCTGCGTTTTGAAGTGGGCACAAAGCCGGTCACCCAAACCGTTCGTGAAGTTGTCAATGTGGCAGCCCCTGCACAGGCGGCGCCCACTCCAGCGCCTCGCGTTGCACCGGCTCGTCAGGGCTGGGATAACGTTCCGGCCCCCGCTGAGCCTACCTACCGCTCTAATGTTAACGTGAAACACACGTTCGATAACTTCGTTGAAGGTAAGTCGAACCAGCTGGCGCGCGCGGCGGCCCGCCAGGTTGCCGATAATCCCGGTGGTGCTTACAACCCGCTGTTCCTTTATGGCGGCACGGGTCTCGGTAAAACGCACCTGCTGCATGCGGTGGGCAACGGCATTATGGCGCGTAAGCCCAATGCCAAAGTAGTGTATATGCACTCCGAACGCTTCGTTCAGGACATGGTAAAAGCCCTGCAAAACAATGCGATCGAAGAGTTTAAACGCTACTACCGTTCCGTTGATGCGCTGCTGATCGATGACATCCAGTTCTTTGCCAATAAAGAACGATCGCAGGAAGAGTTTTTCCACACCTTTAACGCCCTGCTGGAAGGCAATCAGCAGATCATTTTGACCTCGGATCGTTATCCAAAAGAGATCAACGGCGTTGAAGATCGTCTCAAATCCCGCTTCGGCTGGGGCCTGACCGTGGCGATCGAGCCGCCGGAGCTGGAAACCCGCGTCGCGATCCTGATGAAAAAAGCCGACGAGAACGACATTCGCCTGCCGGGTGAAGTGGCGTTCTTTATTGCCAAGCGCCTGCGTTCCAACGTTCGTGAGCTGGAAGGGGCACTGAACCGCGTTATCGCCAACGCCAATTTTACCGGTCGTGCGATCACCATCGATTTTGTGCGTGAAGCGCTGCGCGATTTGTTGGCATTGCAGGAAAAACTGGTCACCATCGACAATATTCAGAAGACGGTGGCTGAGTACTACAAGATCAAAGTGGCAGATTTACTGTCTAAACGTCGTTCCCGCTCGGTGGCGCGTCCGCGTCAGATGGCGATGGCGCTGGCAAAAGAGCTCACCAACCACAGCCTGCCGGAAATCGGTGATGCGTTTGGTGGCCGTGACCATACGACCGTGCTGCACGCCTGTCGCAAGATTGAGCAGTTACGCGAAGAAAGCCACGACATAAAAGAAGATTTTTCCAATTTAATCAGAACATTATCATCGTGACGCTATGAAATTTACCGTTGAACGTGAACATTTATTAAAACCGCTGCAACAGGTGAGTGGCCCATTAGGCGGCCGCCCTACGCTGCCTATTCTTGGAAACCTGCTGCTTCAGGTCGCTGACGGTACGCTGTCGCTGACCGGCACAGATCTGGAAATGGAAATGATCGCGCGCGTTACGCTGACTCAGCCGCACGACGCGGGCGCGACCACGGTTCCGGCACGTAAATTCTTTGATATTTGCCGTGGGCTGCCGGAAGGCGCTGAAATCGCCGTGCAGCTGGAGGGCGACCGCATGCTGGTGCGCTCTGGCCGCAGCCGTTTCTCCCTCTCCACGCTGCCCGCTGCGGACTTCCCGAACCTGGATGACTGGCAGAGCGAAGTTGAATTTACCCTGCCGCAGGCGACGATGAAGCGTCTGATTGAAGCCACGCAGTTCTCTATGGCGCATCAGGACGTTCGTTACTACTTAAACGGCATGCTGTTCGAAACCGAAGGTGAAGAGCTGCGTACCGTGGCTACAGACGGTCACCGTCTGGCGGTCTGTTCTATGCCGATTGGCGATTCACTGCCAAACCATTCGGTGATCGTACCGCGTAAAGGCGTAATTGAACTGATGCGTATGCTCGACGGCGGCGACACCCCGCTGCGCGTGCAGATCGGTAGCAACAATATTCGTGCCCACGTGGGCGATTTTGTCTTCACATCGAAGCTGGTAGACGGACGTTTCCCGGATTATCGCCGCGTATTGCCGAAGAACCCGGACAAAACGCTGGAGGCAGGTTGCGACATCCTCAAGCAGGCGTTCGCGCGCGCCGCTATTCTCTCCAACGAGAAATTCCGCGGCGTACGTCTGTACGTGAGTGAAAACCAGATCAAAATCACCGCCAACAACCCGGAGCAGGAAGAGGCAGAAGAGATTCTGGACGTCACCTACGCCGGGGCTGAGATGGAAATCGGCTTCAACGTCAGCTATGTGCTGGATGTGCTGAATGCACTGAAATGCGAGAACGTTCGCATCCTGCTGACTGACTCCGTTTCGAGCGTACAGATTGAAGATGCCGCATCACAGTCGGCTGCTTATGTTGTCATGCCAATGAGACTGTAATGTCGCTCACCCGTCTGTTGATCCGCGACTTTCGCAACATCGAGAGCGCGGATCTCGCTTTATCCCCTGGCTTTAATTTCCTGGTTGGCGCGAACGGCAGCGGCAAAACCAGCGTGCTGGAAGCCATCTATACGCTCGGTCATGGCCGGGCGTTTCGCAGTTTGCAGATTGGTCGCGTGATTCGCCACGAGCAGGATGCGTTTGTGCTGCATGGGCGCTTACAGGGTGCCGAGCGGGAAACTGCCATCGGCCTGACCAAAGACAAGCAGGGCGACAGCAAGGTGCGCATCGACGGCACCGACGGCCACAAGGTGGCGGAGCTGGCACTGCTGATGCCGATGCAGCTGATTACGCCGGAGGGGTTTACTTTACTCAACGGCGGCCCCAAATACAGAAGAGCGTTCCTCGACTGGGGATGCTTTCACAATGAAGCCGGTTTCTTTAACGCCTGGAGCAATCTGAAGCGTCTGCTTAAACAGCGTAACGCCGCATTGCGCCAGGTCACGCGCTACGCCCAGCTGCGTCCGTGGGACATGGAATTAATTCCTCTTGCGGAACAAATCAGCCGCTGGCGTGCCGAATACAGCGCAGGTATCGCCGAAGACATGGCCGATACCTGCAAACAGTTTTTACCCGAGTTCTCTCTCACCTTCTCTTTCCAGCGTGGCTGGGAAAAAGAGACGGATTATGCCGAGGTGTTAGAGAGAAGCTTCGAGCGCGATCGCATGTTGACCTACACCGCGCACGGCCCGCACAAGGCGGATTTCCGCATTCGTGCCGACGGTGCGCCGGTGGAAGACACGCTGTCGCGCGGGCAGCTGAAGCTCCTGATGTGCGCGCTGCGCCTGGCGCAGGGGGAATTCCTCACCCGCGAAAGTGGGCGACGCTGCCTGTACCTGATAGATGATTTTGCCTCGGAACTTGACGACGCGCGGCGCGGGCTACTTGCCAGCCGCTTAAAAGCCACGCAGTCGCAGGTTTTCGTCAGCGCCATTAGCGCTGAACACGTTATGGACATGTCGGACGAAAATTCGAAGATGTTTACCGTGGAAAAGGGTAAAATAACGGATTAACCCAAGTTGAAATGAGCGAGAAACGTTGATGTCGAATTCTTATGACTCCTCCAGTATCAAAGTCCTGAAAGGACTGGATGCGGTGCGTAAGCGCCCGGGTATGTATATCGGCGACACGGATGACGGCACCGGTCTGCACCACATGGTATTCGAGGTGGTAGATAACGCTATCGACGAAGCGCTCGCGGGTCACTGTAAAGACATCGTGGTCACGATCCATGCGGACAACTCCGTGTCCGTTACCGATGATGGTCGTGGCATCCCAACCGGTATTCACCCGGAAGAGGGCGTATCTGCTGCGGAAGTTATCATGACCGTTCTGCACGCAGGCGGTAAGTTCGATGATAACTCCTATAAAGTTTCCGGCGGTCTGCACGGCGTAGGCGTATCCGTAGTAAACGCCCTGTCGCAGAAGCTGGAGCTGGTTATCCAGCGCGAAGGCAAAATTCACCGCCAGATTTACACCCATGGTGTGCCGCAGGCACCGCTGGCCGTTACCGGTGATACCGACAAAACCGGTACCATGGTGCGTTTCTGGCCGAGCCTTGAAACCTTCACCAACGTCACCGAATTCGAGTACGAGATCCTGGCGAAACGCCTGCGTGAACTGTCGTTCCTGAACTCCGGCGTGTCGATTCGACTGCGCGACAAACGCGACAACAAAGAAGACCACTTCCACTACGAAGGCGGTATCAAGGCGTTCGTTGAGTATCTGAACAAGAACAAAACGCCAATTCACCCGAATATCTTCTACTTCTCTACTGAAAAAGACGGTATCGGCGTGGAAGTGGCACTGCAGTGGAACGATGGTTTCCAGGAAAACATCTACTGCTTTACCAACAACATTCCACAGCGCGACGGCGGTACTCACCTTGCGGGCTTCCGCGCGGCGATGACCCGTACCCTGAACGCCTACATGGACAAAGAAGGCTACAGCAAAAAAGCGAAAGTCAGCGCCACCGGTGACGATGCCCGTGAAGGCCTGATTGCCGTGGTCTCCGTGAAGGTGCCGGATCCGAAATTCTCCTCACAGACCAAAGACAAGCTGGTCTCTTCTGAGGTGAAATCGGCGGTTGAACAGCAGATGAACGAACTGCTGAGCGAATACCTGCTGGAAAACCCGTCCGACGCGAAAATCGTGGTGGGTAAAATTATCGATGCGGCGCGTGCCCGTGAAGCGGCGCGTAAAGCCCGTGAAATGACCCGCCGTAAAGGCGCGCTGGACCTGGCAGGCCTGCCGGGCAAACTGGCTGACTGCCAGGAACGCGATCCGGCGCTTTCTGAACTGTACCTTGTGGAAGGGGACTCCGCGGGCGGTTCTGCGAAGCAGGGCCGTAACCGCAAGAACCAGGCGATTCTGCCGCTGAAGGGTAAAATCCTCAACGTTGAGAAAGCGCGCTTCGACAAGATGCTCTCTTCTCAGGAAGTGGCGACGCTCATCACCGCGCTCGGCTGCGGCATCGGTCGCGACGAGTACAACCCGGACAAACTGCGCTATCACAGCATCATCATCATGACCGATGCGGACGTCGACGGCTCGCACATTCGTACGCTGCTGTTGACCTTCTTCTATCGTCAGATGCCGGAAATCGTTGAGCGCGGCCACGTCTACATTGCCCAGCCGCCGCTGTATAAAGTGAAGAAAGGCAAGCAGGAACAGTACATTAAAGATGACGAGGCGATGGATCAGTACCAAATCGCGATCGCCCTTGATGGTGCGACCCTGCACGCAAACTCCAGCGCGCCAGCGCTGGCCGGTGAACCGCTGGAGCGTCTGGTCTCCGAGTTCAACGCCACGCAGAAAATGATTGGCCGTATGGAGCGTCGCTATCCGAAAGCGCTGCTGAAAGAGCTGATTTATCAGCCGACCCTGACCGAAGCCGAGCTGAGCAACGAGCAGACCGTCACCCGCTGGGTGAACACCCTGGTGAGCGAGCTGAACGAGAAAGAGCAGCACGGCAGCCAGTGGAAGTTCGACGTTCAGCAGAACGCTGAGCAGCAGTTCGAGCCGATTGTTCGCGTGCGTACCCACGGCGTCGATACCGACTACCCGCTGGAGCACGAGTTTGTTACTGGTCCGGAATACCGCCGTATCTGCACCCTCGGCGAGAAGCTGCGTGGTCTGATCGAAGACGACGCGTTCATCGAACGTGGCGAGCGTCGTCAGCCGGTAGCCAGCTTCGAACAGGCGCTGGAGTGGCTGGTGAAAGAGTCCCGTCGTGGCCTCTCTATTCAGCGTTATAAAGGCCTGGGCGAAATGAACCCGGATCAGCTGTGGGAAACCACCATGGATCCGGAAAGCCGTCGCATGCTGCGCGTCACCGTTAAAGACGCAATCGCAGCGGATCAGCTGTTCACTACCCTGATGGGTGACGCGGTTGAACCACGTCGCGCCTTCATCGAAGAGAACGCCCTGAAAGCGGCGAATATCGATATTTAATCGTCGTTATACCGCACGATAACAGGCCGCGCTTTTAGCGCGGCTTTTTTATGGGCGCAGGCATATCCAGCGACATCACGGACGGTAAACGGCTCGCCAGCGTATCTATCGCTATTCTAACCCTCAGCGGCAGATGCGGCGTCTGCTGCCAGACTGCATGAACGTCGAAGCGCACGTCCGGTGCCTGCTTTAAAAGCGGGATGAGTTTTCCCTGATGTATTTCTCTGCGGGCCATCCAGCAGGGCAACCACGCAAGGCCGTGTCCGGCCAGCGCAGCGTCGCAGATTGCCTGTAAATCATCCATATTGAGCGATGAGCGGGGAGTAAAGGTGTGCGATCTCCCTTCGCTATCCATTAGCTGCCAGGGCAGCACTCTGCCTGATCGCAGATAGTTAATGGCAGTGTGGTGGGGTAAATCAGCAACGTTTTCTGGATGGCCGTTCTTCATCAGGTAATCCGGGGCGGCACACAGCACCATGCGATGCTCGCCCAGCCTTCTGGCGACCAGCAGGCTGCTGTCCTGCAGCGTGCCGTTACGTACCGCCATATCAAAGCCTTCCTCTACCAGATCCACCACGCGGTCGCTGAATGACATTTCAAGCTCAAGCCCGGGATGTTCCTGCGTCAGTTCTATCAGCAGTGGCGCGACGCACTGGCGACCAAACAGCACCGGCATGGCAACGCGCAGGCGGCCGCTGACCTGCTGCTTCCCTGTTTCAAGCAGCGACTCCGCGCCCCGAATCTCCTCCAGCGCGCGAAGGCAGCGTTCATAAAACAGAGCGCCGTTGTCGGTCAGCCTCTGGCTGCGGGTGGTACGCTGGAAAAGACGTACCCCCAGCCGCTCTTCAAGACGAGCAATGCTTTTTCCTACCGCCGAGCGCGACAAATGCAGACGGACGGCGGCCTGCGCAAAACTTCCCGCCTCAACGGCGGCCACAAATACAGGTATATCCTTCAGCGTATCGGTCATGAATTGTATCCACTGCGTCATCAATTATGGGAAAACTTATCGCCACTGGCGACCAAACGTCAACGGTAGACTGTCAGTCCTAAAGCTTATTTGATGGCAGGAGAGAAAAAATGACAGAAACAATGCAGCGCTGGTCAATGAACGCCCTTGGGCGCGCGAGCCTTCAGCTTGTTCAGGTGCCTATGCCACAGCCAGGTCCGGGGGAGGTTCGCGTAAGGGTTAATGCCGTTGCGCTCAACTACCGGGATAAAATGGTGATTGAAGGCACGATGCCGATTCCGCTTTCCTTCCCGTTTACCCCAGCATCTGACATGGCAGGCGTGGTGGACAGCGTTGGCGACGGCGTTACGCGTTTCAAACCCGGCGCACGCGTCATCTCAACCTTCTTCCCGGAATGGATCGACGGCAAGCCGCAGGCAGACGCGCGCGATTTGCCCTATAAAACGTCCGGCGGATACTTCCAGGGTATGCTGGCCGAATATGTGATTGTGAGTGAAGACGCGCTGGTGGCGTCCCCGGAAAGCCTGGATGACGCTGAGGCCAGCACGCTTCCTTGCGCGGGGCTTACCGCATGGTTCGCGCTGGTGGAGCGCGGCCATTTACGCGCCGGGCAATCGGTGCTGGTACAAGGCACGGGCGGTGTGGCGCTATTCGCTTTGCAGATAGCAAAAGCGCACGGCGCAGAAGTTATTGTTACGTCGGGGAGTGATGAAAAACTGGCTCTGGCCAAAAAGCTGGGAGCCAGCCAGGGCATCAACCGACTGAAAGGCGACTGGGCTGAAAATACGCTGGCACTGACGCAGGATCGCGGCATCGACCATATTATCGAAACCGTGGGTGGGGAGAATCTGAGACATTCCCTTCGCGCGGTAGCCGTTCACGGGCGTATCTCCGTTATTGGCGTGCTGGCCGGAACGGACATTTCCCTGCCTGCTGGCGAGCTGCTGCTGAAATCCCCCGTCATTCAGGGAATTGGGGTTGGACACCGCCGGGCGCTGGAAGATTTTGTCCGTGCTGTTGATGTCACGGAGTTAAAACCGGTGATTGAACATCGCTATCGTTTTGACGAACTGGAACAGGCGCTTGAGCATCTGGATCGCGGTGCGTTTGGCAAAATCGTTCTCACCCGCGAGTGAGTTCTTGTTCCCGGGATAAATACAAAAGGGGCTTTTTGTTGCGCAAGGTAGCTCTGTTTTTGTGTGCTTAATCGCGTTAGCATGAGATAGCACTCATTTATCCCGGGGACCTCATGGCTATCAAACTCATTGCAATCGATATGGACGGCACGCTGCTGCTGCCAGACCACACTATCTCTCCTGCCGTTAAAAATGCGATCGCCGCCGCACGCGAAAAAGGCGTGAACGTGGTGCTCACCACCGGACGCCCGTATGCCGGGGTGCACAGCTACCTGAAAGAGCTGCACATGAATCAGCCTGGCGATTACTGCATCACCTATAACGGCGCACTGGTGCAAAAGGCAGCCGATGGCAGCACGGTGGCGCAAACTGCACTGAGCTATGATGACTACCGTTTCCTGGAAAAGCTCTCCCGCGAAGTGGGCTCTCACTTCCACGCGCTCGATCGCAATACGCTTTACACCGCCAACCGCGATATCAGCTACTACACGGTGCACGAGTCCTACGTTGCAACCATTCCACTGGTGTTCTGCGAAGCGGAAAACATGGACCCGGCAACCCAGTTCCTGAAAGTGATGATGATTGATGAACCTGCGGTTCTCGACAAAGCCATCTCACGCATTCCGGCTGAGGTAAAAGAGAAATACACCGTGCTGAAAAGTGCGCCGTACTTCCTCGAAATCCTCGATAAACGCGTCAATAAAGGCACGGGTGTCAAATCGCTTGCCGATGCGCTGGGCATTAAGCCTGAGGAGATTATGGCGCTGGGCGACCAGGAAAACGATATTGCGATGATCGAATATGCAGGCATGGGCGTGGCGATGGATAACGCCATCCCGTCGGTGAAAGAAGTGGCGAACTTCGTCACCAAATCTAACCTGGAAGACGGCGTGGCTTATGCGATTGAGAAATTTGTCCTGTCCTAACAGCTGTCTGTAATCATCAGCCTCGATTATCAACCGGGGCTTTTTTTGGCCCTGAATTTATCGAATTGTTCTTTTTGTGATCTGGATTGTAGTACAACATTAACTGATTGTACTACATTGTCACCACGGCAAAGGCGAAAGGACTCACGTTTGTACTGCAAAAGTGAGGCGAAATTCAGCGGTCGCGGTAAAGTAGTGATGGACTTACAGAGCACAAGGACTCTCCATGACACTCAATAAAACCGATCGCATTGTCATCACGCTGGGCACTCAGATTGTGGGTGGCAAATACGTTCCCGGTTCGCCGCTGCCAGCAGAGGCGGAACTGTGCGAGGAGTTTGAAACCTCGCGCAACATCATCCGGGAAGTGTTCCGCTCGCTGATGGCGAAGCGGCTGATTGAAATGAAGCGCTATCGCGGCGCGTTTGTTGCGCCGCGTAACCAGTGGAACTACCTCGATACCGATGTTCTGCAATGGGTACTGGAAAACGACTACGACCCACGGCTTATCGGCGCGATGAGCGAAGTCCGAAATCTGGTGGAACCGGCCATCGCCCGCTGGGCGGCAGAGCGCGCAACGTCAGGTGACCTGGCACAGATTGAGTCGGCGTTAAACGACATGATCGCCAATAACCAGAATCGGGAGGCGTTCAACGAGGCGGACATTCGCTACCACGAGGCGGTACTGCAGTCGGTGCATAACCCGGTGTTACAGCAGCTTAGCGTGGCGATCAGCTCGCTACAGCGAGCAGTATTTGAACGTACCTGGATGGGCGATGAGGCCAACATGCCGAAAACGCTTCAGGAACATAAAGCGCTGTTCGATGCGATACGGCATCAAGACGGCGATGCGGCAGAGCAGGCGGCGCTGACCATGATCGCCAGCTCGACACGAAGGTTGAAGGAAATCACATGACATCACGCTACATCGCAATTGACTGGGGATCGACCAATCTGCGCGCCTGGCTCTACCAGGGGGAGCAGTGTCTGGAAAGCAGGCAATCAGAAGCAGGTGTGACGCGCCTGAACGGTAAATCCCCCGAAGCGGTGTTAGCAGAGGTGACACAAAACTGGCGCGACGGTACTACGCCAGTGGTGATGGCCGGAATGGTCGGCAGTAACGTGGGCTGGAAGGTTGCGCCTTACCTGTCGGTTCCGGTGCATTTCACCGCCGTTGGCGAGCAGTTAACGTCCGTTGGCGACAATGTCTGGATTATTCCCGGTTTATGCGTCTCTCGCGACGATAACCATAACGTGATGCGCGGCGAAGAGACGCAGCTGCTCGGGGCGCGCACCCTTTCTCCTTCTTCTGTCTACGTCATGCCCGGGACGCACTGCAAATGGGTCCAGGCGGATGCTGAGCAAATTCATGATTTCCGCACGGTGATGACCGGCGAACTGCACCACTTGCTGCTTAAGCATTCGCTGGTGGGGGCCGGTTTGCCGGAGCAAACCCCTTCGCCGGAAGCGTTTGCCGCCGGGCTTGAGCGCGGGATCGCATCCCCTGCCGTTTTGCCGCAACTTTTTGAGGTTCGCGCCTCGCACGTGCTGGGAAATCTTCCGCGCGAGCAGGTCAGCGAATTTCTGTCCGGCCTGCTGATTGGCGCCGAAGTCGCCACCCTGAGCGACGCATTCGCCGGGCAGCAGGCCATCACGCTCGTCGCGGGTTCATCGCTGACGTCTCGTTACCGCCAGGCGTTCCACGCTATCGGACGGGATGTTGCTGCGGTGGAAGGCGACACGGCATTTCAGGCAGGTATAAGGAGCATCGCTCATGCAGTGGCAAACTGATCTTCCCCTGATCGCGATTTTGCGCGGTATCACGCCCGGTGAGGCCTTAGCGCACGTTGGCGCGGTGATCGACGCCGGGTTCGACGCGGTGGAAATCCCGCTCAACTCCCCGGAATGGGAAAAAAGCATTCCGGCAGTTGTTAAGGCGTTCGGTGATAAGGCGCTGATTGGTGCTGGTACCGTATTACAGCCGGAGCAGGTGGATGAGCTGGCGAAGATGGGCTGCAAGCTTATCGTCACACCGAATATCAACCCCGAGGTGATCCGCCGGGCGGTGGATTACGGCATGACCGTATGCCCGGGTTGCGCCACGGCCACAGAAGCCTTTTCCGCCCTCGATGCGGGCGCACAGTCTCTCAAAATTTTCCCGTCGTCGGCCTTTGGTCCGGATTACATCAAAGCGCTGAAAGCGGTCTTACCCGCCAGCGTGCCGGTCTTTGCCGTGGGCGGCGTCACGCCGGAAAACCTGGTGCAGTGGATAAAAGCGGGTTGTGCGGGCGCGGGGCTGGGCAGCGATCTCTATCGTGCCGGACAGCCCGTTGAGCGTACCGCACAGCAGGCGGCAGCATTTGTGAAAGCGTATCGAGAGGCAGTGCAATGAAAATAACCAAACTTACCACGTACCGTTTACCCCCGCGTTGGATGTTCCTGAAAATCGAAACCGACGAAGGCGTGGTTGGCTGGGGCGAGCCGGTGATTGAAGGCCGTGCGCGTACGGTTGAAGCCGCGGTTCACGAGCTGGGTGAATACCTGATTGGCCAGGATCCGGCGCGCATCAACGACCTGTGGCAGGTCATGTACCGGGCGGGATTTTACCGTGGCGGTCCGATCCTGATGAGCGCCATCGCCGGTATCGATCAGGCGCTGTGGGATATCAAAGGCAAAGTTCTGAATGCCCCGGTCTGGCAATTAATGGGCGGCCTGGTGCGAGACAAAATCAAAGCCTACAGCTGGGTGGGCGGTGACCGCCCTGCGGAAGTGATCGACGGTATCCGGCAGCTGCGCAACATCGGTTTTGACACCTTCAAACTCAACGGCTGCGAAGAGATGGGCGTTATCGATAACTCGCGCGCGGTAGACCGGGCGGTGAACACCGTGGCGCAAATCCGCGAGGCTTTCGGCAACGAGATTGAGTTTGGCCTGGATTTCCACGGCCGCGTCAGCGCGCCAATGGCCAAAGTGCTGATTAAAGAGCTGGAGCCGTATCGCCCGCTGTTTATTGAAGAGCCTGTTCTGGCCGAGCAGGCGGAATACTATCCAAAACTGGCTGAACAGACGCACATTCCCATCGCGGCGGGGGAGCGTATGTTCTCGCGCTTCGAGTTTAAGCGCGTGCTGGAAGCGGGCGGCATTGCGATCCTGCAACCGGACCTCTCCCACGCGGGTGGCATCACCGAATGCTACAAAATTGCCGGCATGGCAGAAGCCTACGATGTGGCGCTGGCACCGCACTGTCCGCTTGGGCCGATTGCGCTGGCAGCCTGTCTGCATGTGGACTTCGTCTCCCGTAATGCAGTGTTCCAGGAACAAAGCATGGGCATTCACTATAACAAGGGCGCGGAGCTGCTCGACTTTGTGAAAAACAAAGAAGACTTCAGCATGGAAGGTGGTTTCTTTAAACCGTTAACGAAGCCGGGCCTTGGCGTGGAGATCGACGAAGCCAAAGTCATTGAGCTGAGTAAAAGTGCGCCGGACTGGCGTAACCCACTGTGGCGTCTTGAAGACGGTTCCGTAGCCGAGTGGTAAATCGCCGGATGGCGCTACGCTTATCCGGCCTACTCTCTCGTAGGCCCGGTAAGCGAAGCGCCACCGGGCAAAAAAAACGTACATAGAAAAAATATAACCCTCTGTAAATTACAGGGCATGGTGAGCGGCTTCGCTATGCCCAAAATCTGGAGACAGATTGCGATGGATATTCCAGTTACTGCTACAAAAACCGGGCGTCGCCGCTACCTGACGCTAATTATGATTTTTATTACCGTGGTCATTTGCTATGTCGACCGCGCCAACCTTGCTGTGGCCTCGGCCCATATTCAGGAAGAGTTTGGCATCACCAAAGCGGAAATGGGCTACGTCTTCTCGGCGTTTGCCTGGCTGTATACGCTCTGCCAGATCCCCGGCGGCTGGTTCCTTGACCGCGTGGGGTCACGTCTGACCTACTTTATCGCTATTTTGGGCTGGTCCGTGGCGACCCTGTTCCAGGGCTTCGCCACCGGGCTGATGTCGCTGATAGGCCTACGCGCCATCACCGGGGTGTTTGAAGCGCCCGCGTTCCCGACCAACAACCGCATGGTGACCAGCTGGTTCCCTGAACACGAACGCGCTTCCGCTGTTGGTTTTTACACCTCCGGGCAGTTTGTTGGTCTGGCGTTTCTGACGCCGCTGTTAATCTGGATCCAGGAGCTGCTGAGCTGGCACTGGGTGTTCATCGTCACCGGCGGGATCGGCATTATCTGGTCGTTAATCTGGTTTAAGGTCTATCAGCCGCCGCGTCTGACCAAAAGTATCACCAAAGCCGAACTGGACTACATCCGCGACGGCGGCGGTCTGGTGGATGGCGATGCGCCAGTGAAAAAAGAGGCGCGCCAGCCGCTGACCAGAGCGGACTGGAAGCTGGTCTTCCACCGTAAGCTGGTGGGCGTATATCTGGGCCAGTTCGCGGTGACCTCCACGCTGTGGTTCTTCCTCACCTGGTTCCCGAACTATCTGACCCAGGAAAAAGGGATAACCGCGCTGAAGGCGGGCTTTATGACCACCGTTCCCTTCCTTGCGGCGTTTTTCGGCGTGCTGCTCTCGGGCTGGCTGGCGGACAAACTGGTGAAAAAAGGCTTCTCACTGGGGGTTGCGCGTAAAACGCCGATTATCTGCGGACTGCTGATCTCTACCTGCATCATGGGAGCGAACTACACCAACGATCCAGTGTGGATCATGACCCTGATGGCGGTAGCGTTCTTCGGGAACGGTTTTGCCTCCATCACCTGGTCGCTGGTGTCGTCCCTGGCACCGATGCGGCTGATTGGCCTGACCGGTGGCGTGTTTAACTTCGTTGGCGGCCTGGGCGGGATCACCGTGCCGCTGGTCATCGGTTACCTGGCGCAGGACTACGGCTTTGGTCCGGCTCTGGTGTATATCTCTGCCGTGGCGCTGATCGGCGCGCTCTCCTACATCCTGCTGGTAGGTGACGTGAAACGAGTAGGCTAATCCCTTCGGATGTTTTACCCTGATGCGATAACCGCGCATCAGGGTATTTTCATGAAACAAATCACCTTCGCTTCCCGCAACCACCAGCTCACCAACATCAACATCTGGACGCCAGACAGCCAGTGGCTTGTCTATGATGTCCGCCCGTCCGGCGCGTCGTTTACCGGTAATACCATTGAGCGGGTCAATGTCATTACGGGCGAGGTTGAGGTGATCTACCGTGCGACTGACGGCGCGCATGTCGGCGTGGTGACCGTTCATCCTGCCGGGGAGAAATATGTTTTTATCCACGGCCCGAAAAACCCGGATGCAGACTGGCTGTATGATTTTCACCATCGTCAGGGAGTGATTGCGCACAACGGCCAGGTGAGCAATCTTGATGCGATGGATATCACCGCGCCTTACACGGCGGGGGCGCTGCGTGGCGGCAGCCACGTTCACGTTTTTAGCCCGAACGGGCAGTTCGTCAGCTTTACCTACAACGACCATGTACTGCACGCGCGCGATCCGCAGCTGGATTTGCGTAACGTCGGGGTGGCGGCGCCTTTTGGTCCGGTAAATCCACAGGGGAACCATCCGCGGGAATATGCTGGCACCTTCTGGAGCGTGCTGGTAAGCCGGACAACGCCGAACCCGCAACCGGGCAGCGATGAGATCAACCGCGCCTATGAAGAGGGCTGGGTGGACAACGACAGGCTGGCGTTTATCGGCGATACGGTGTCTGCGAAAGGCGAGAAAGTGCCCGAACTGTTTATTGTGGACCTTCCCAAGGACGAGCAGGGCTGGAAACGGGCGGGCGATGCGCCGTTGCAGGGGACGCCGGATACAATGCCCGCGCCGCCTGCGGGCGTCATGCAACGCCGCCTTACCTTCACCCATCAGAAGGCGTATCCGGGGCTGGTGAACGTGCCGCGCCACTGGGTGCGCAGCAATCCACAGGGGACGCAGATTGCGTTTTTAATGCGGGACGATAACGGCATTGTGCAGCTGTGGCTTATCTCCCCTGAAGGCGGTGAGCCGCGTCAGTTGACCCACGCTGAGAGCGATATTCAGTCGGCCTTTAACTGGCATCCTTCCGGCAACGGGCTGGGATTTGTGCTTGCAGGCCGCATTGCCTGCTGCGATGCGCAGACCGGAGAGGTGACGTTTTTGACGTCCGATCATGGCAACCCGCCGTCTGCTGACGCTGTGGTGTTTTCCCCGGACGGACGTTTTGTTGCGTGGATGGAAGAGAAGGACGGTTTCCGCCAGCTGTGGCTAACGGAAACCGCACAGAATTAGCGCGGGGTCATCTCTGCGGGTGGGATGACGGAGTTAGTCGCCAGCGTCTCCTGCTCGCTTTTCTCAACGCGCGAACGCACTGAGCTGTCGGTGCGGAACATATCCCACGGCAGCAGAAGCGTATCGGCAACCGCCGTAAACGGCATATCAAGAATCGCCAGAGATTTGGTACCCCAGTTTGTCTCATCATCAGAGATCATGGCGGCACTGGCGCGCGTCCCCGGATATGTTCCTTCTTTACCGCCGGTGTGCGACATCACGCTCGAACACCCGCAAAGTAAAACAACCCCGCTGAACGTCGCCAGCTTAATCAGAACATTTCTCATCATCACTCAGTCATCATTAGTAGCACGGCATTGACCTGCAACTCAGGGTTATAGCGAGGCGCGTCCAAAATGGATAGCTCAAAACTCCCGCACTGTGGTCGCCATCGCAATTTAACCCTTTGTGCTGTGCCCCTGAGTCTATGCGACAACCAGCAAAGTGCAAAAAAATCTCACATCAACAGGCTTGAAAAGGCCGTATCCAGACCCATTTTAAGAATGTAACCCGATAACGGACACGCCTGATGGGTGTTCGGGGAAGCAGAAGCCTGTCCATGGTGGAAGGCTACATTTTCTCGCTGATTCCAGGAGTTTTTATCTATGCGTAATTTCGATCTCTCTCCGCTATACCGTTCTGCCATTGGTTTTGATCGTCTGTTCAACCACTTAGAAAACAACCAGAGCCAGAGCAACGGCTATCCTCCTTACAACGTTGAATTGGTTGACGAAAACCACTATCGCATTGCGATTGCTGTCGCCGGTTTCGCAGAGAGTGAACTGGAGATCACCGCGCAGGACAATCTGCTGGTGGTGAAAGGCTCCCATGCGGGCGAGCAGAAAGAACGAACCTACCTCTACCAGGGCATCGCAGAGCGCAACTTTGAACGCAAGTTCCAGCTGGCTGAGAACATCCACGTCAAGGGCGCGAACCTGGTGAACGGCCTGCTGTTTATCGAGCTGGAACGTGTGATTCCGGAAGAGAAAAAACCGCGTCGTATCGAAATCAATTAATTAAGCGGGTCGCGGCTGCGGCCCACCTGAAATTGCTTGCCGTAAAGGGAGCATATGCGAATCCGCAAGGGTTTGCAGGTACAACTGCGCACAAAAATAAACTGTGCCGAACTCGCTTCTCAGAAGGAGATTTAGTATGCGTAACTATGATTTTTCCCCCCTGCTGCGTCAGTGGATCGGTTTTGACAAACTGGCTAACGCGCTGCAAAGCGCAACCGAACAGCAGACGTTTCCGCCGTACAACATCGAAAAAAGCGATGATAACCACTACCGCATCACGCTTGCGCTGGCCGGGTTTCGTCAGGAAGATCTCGACATCCAGCTTGAGGGTACGCGCCTGACCGTTAAAGGGTCACCGGAAAAACCTGACACCGAGACCAAATGGTTGCATCAGGGGCTTGTCACTCAGCCGTTTAGCCTGAGCTTTACCCTGGCAGACCATATGGAAGTTTCTGGCGCGACGTTCACTAACGGGCTGCTGAATATTGACCTCACCCGTAACGTGCCGGAAGCTATCGCGCCGCAGCGCATCGCCATTAGCGACAGGCCGGCGTTAAACAGTTAACAAACCCGCCGAAACTGTAGGTCGGGTTAGGCGCAGCCGCCACCCGACAACGCTCACAGACCGCACAAGGCCCTGCCCCGGCAGGGCTTTTTTGTGCGCCATCGCCCATACAACCGCCGCCAGCTCTGAGAGAATCCCTGTTATAACTAAGGTTATACACAGGATGTGGAACATGAGTGATATCGCGTTAACCGTCAGCGTGTTGGCCCTTGTCGCGGTAGTGGGGCTATGGCTGGGGAATATCAAAATCCGCGGCGTCGGGTTTGGGATTGGCGGAGTGCTTTTCGGCGGGATTTTTGTCGGCCATTTTGCCGACCAGCTTGGGTGGGTGCTCAGCGCCGATATGCTGCATTTCATCCAGGAGTTCGGCCTGATCCTCTTTGTGTATACCATCGGTATTCAGGTGGGGCCGGGCTTCTTCGCTTCCCTGCGCGTCTCCGGTTTACGCCTTAATCTCTTTGCCTTCGGCATCGTCGTGATGGGTGGGCTGGTCACCGCCATTCTGCACAAACTCTTCGCTATTCCGCTGCCCGTCGTGCTGGGCATCTTCTCCGGCGCCGTAACCAATACGCCCGCGCTCGGGGCGGGCCAGCAAATTCTGCGCGATCTGGGTATCCCTGCTGATGTCGTCGATCAGATGGGGATGAGCTACGCCATGGCCTATCCGTTTGGCATTTGCGGTATTTTGCTCTCCATGTGGCTGGTGCGCGTGCTGTTCCGCATTAACGTCGAGCAGGAGGCGAAAGAGCATGAAAGCACGCTGACCAACGGCCATGCGCTCATTAAAACCATCAACATTCGCGTCGAAAACCCTAACCTGAATAATATGGCGATACAGGATGTTCCCATTCTGAACAGCGCGACCATTATCTGTTCACGCCTGAAACGTGACGACACGCTGATGGTGCCTTCACCTGACACCCTCATTCAGCACGGCGATCTCCTGCATCTGGTAGGGCAACCGGCGGATTTAAACAATGCCCGGCTGGTGATTGGTCAGGAGGTGGATACCTCGCTCTCAACCCGTGGAACGGACATGCGCGTGGAGCGCGTGGTAGTGACCAATGAGAAGGTTCTGGGCAAGAAAATACGCGATTTGCAGGTAAAAGAGCGTTATGACGTGGTGATCTCCCGGCTTAACCGCGCCGGTGTCGAGCTGGTGGCCAGCCAGGATGCCAGCCTGCAATTCGGTGATATTCTCAACCTCGTCGGGCGTCCTTCATCTATTGATGCCGTAGCGAACATGGTGGGCAACGCCCAGCAAAAACTCCAGCAGGTGCAGATGCTGCCGGTCTTTATCGGCGTCGGGCTTGGCGTCATGCTTGGCTCCATCCCCCTGTACGTGCCCGGCTTCCCGGTAGCACTGAAGCTGGGGCTGGCAGGCGGGCCGCTCATTATGGCGCTGATCCTCGGGCGTATCGGCTCCATCGGTAAGCTCTACTGGTTTATGCCGCCGAGCGCTAACCTGGCGCTGCGGGAGTTGGGCATCGTGCTGTTTCTGGCGGTGGTGGGACTGAAATCCGGCGGCGATTTTGTCGATACCCTGGTTAACGGCGAAGGGATGAGTTGGGTAGGCTATGGCATATTCATTACCGCCATCCCGCTGATAACGGTCGGATTACTGGCGCGTATGTTCGCTAAAATGAACTATCTCACGCTGTGCGGCATGCTGGCCGGTTCCATGACCGATCCGCCCGCGCTGGCGTTCGCCAATAACCTGCACGCCACCAGCGGCGCGGCGGCGTTGTCCTACGCCACGGTCTATCCGCTGGTGATGTTTTTGCGCATTATCACCCCGCAACTACTGGCGGTGCTGTTCTGGGGGATGGGCTAATAAGTCTTCCGGGTGGATACGCCGCAGATGGTAGTCCACCTGGTAATCGCTGGTGTTCCGGAACATCACGGAATAGTTGAGGAACTCGCCGCTGTCGCTGTAGGAAAGAGAGGTGATGCGCAGCAGCGGCGTCTGTTCCGGCAGATTCATATAACCGGCCAGCTGTTTATCTGCCAGCACTGGCGTCAGGCTCTCGTAGTTGCCGCTAATGGTGATCCCGCACTCCTTCTCGATGTAATCAAACTTAGACCCTTCGAGATGCGCCAGGGAAAGATTGCGGAACAGCTTCACCGGCATAAAGCTGTCCTCCAGCATCAGCGGTTTTCCGTCCACGTAACGCACCCGCCTTGAAAAATAGATCCGCTCATCAACCTGAATCCGCAGCTGGCTGGCGATGGCGGGCGGCGCGGGCATCACTTCAAACTGCAACACCTTGCTCTGCACTTCTTTCCCCTGCTGGCGCAGTACCTCTACCAGCCCGGTCAGGTTAGTCGTTTCATGATGAACGTCTTTGCGCGCCACGAACGTCCCGCTGCCGTGTCGACGTTCAACCAGCCCCCAGCTTACCAGCAGATCCAATGCCTTGCGGATGGTCATCCGGGCTACGCCAAACTCCTTTGCCAGCGCTTTTTCGCCGGGTAACGGGCTGCCAATGTTGTAGTCCGACGAATTGAGCCGTAGCCGCAATCTGTCGGCAATAGATTTGTAGATCACCTGTAGACCTCTGCTCGCCCGTTATGGCGTGGATTACGTCTTAACTTGTCCATATTTTCTATCAAAAGTAGACCTGATTGGTCAAATTAAAACCATGAATGCGATCACGAATCGCAGCGGCACGCCATGTTCCCGCATCAGTAACTTCTTATGCTCACCTCAGGCCAGTAAAAAATCATAAAGGCCTCTACCCCTACAGGTTGTTTCATGAGGATTTAAAAATGCTCAGTCAAATACAACGTTTTGGCGGCGCCATGTTCACCCCGGTTTTACTGTTTCCCTTTGCCGGGATCGTGGTCGGGATCGCCATCATGCTTCGCAACCCGCTGTTTGTCGGCGAAGCTTTAACGGCCCCCGATCATCTGTTCGCGCAGATTGTTCACATCATCGAAGAGGGCGGCTGGGCGGTGTTCCGCAATATGCCGCTGATTTTTGCTGTCGGCTTACCGATTGGCCTGGCAAAGCAGGCGCAGGGCCGCGCCTGTCTGGCGGTGCTGATTAGCTTTCTGACCTGGAACTACTTTATCAACGCGATGGGGATGACCTGGGGTCACTTCTTTGGCGTCGACTTCTCTGCTGAACCCACTGCTGGCAGCGGGCTGGCGATGATTGCCGGAATCAAAACGCTTGATACCAGCATCATCGGGGCGATTATCATTTCCGGGCTCGTCACCGCCATCCACAACCGATTTTTCGACAAGCCGTTGCCAGTCTTCCTGGGGATTTTCCAGGGCACCTCGTTTGTCGTTATCCTCGCGTTCTTCGTCATGATCCCCTGCGCCTGGCTGACGCTGCTGGGCTGGCCGAAAGTGCAGATGGGCATTGAGTCCCTGCAGGCGTTCCTGCGCTCTGCCGGTGCGCTCGGCGTATGGGTCTATACCTTCCTGGAACGCATTCTGATCCCAACCGGATTGCACCACTTTGTCTACGGTCCGTTTATCTTCGGCCCGGCGGCGGTAGAGGGCGGCATTCAGGTTTACTGGGCGCAGCACCTGCAGGAATTCAGCCAGAGCACTGTGCCGCTAAAAACACTGTTCCCTGAAGGCGGCTTCGCCCTGCACGGCAATTCGAAAGTGTTTGGCTCGGTCGGGATTGCGCTGGCGATCTGGTACACCGCGTCGCCGGAAAACCGCGTCAAGGTTGCGGGGCTGCTGGTTCCGGCCACGCTTACCGCCGTGCTGGTGGGTATTACCGAACCGCTGGAGTTCACCTTCCTGTTTATCTCGCCGTTGCTGTTTGCTATCCACGCCGTGCTGGCCGCAACGATGGCGACGGTGATGTATACCTTCGGGGTGGTGGGGAACATGGGGGGCGGTCTGCTGGACCAGTTCCTGCCGCAAAACTGGATCCCGATGTTCCATAACCACGCCTCGACGGTATTCACCCAGATTGGCATCGGCCTCTGCTTCACCGCTCTCTATTTCGTGGTCTTCAGGACGCTTATCGAACGTCTGAATCTGAAAACGCCGGGCCGGGAAGAGAGCGAAATCAAGCTCTACAGCAAGGCCGACTATAAGGCGGCGCGTGGGCAAACCACCGCCCCGGCAGCAGCCAGCCAGCAGGTCGGACAGGCCGCTGGGTTCTTACAGGCGCTCGGCGGCGCAGCAAATATCGAAAGTATCAATAACTGCGCCACCCGCCTTCGTATCGCCCTGGTGGATATGACGAAAACCCAAAGCGATGACGTATTCAAAGCCCTGGGCGCACACGGTGTGGTGCGGCGCGGCAACGGCATACAGGTGATTGTCGGTCTGCACGTTCCTCAGGTGCGCGACCAGCTGGAATCGCTGATGAAAACCCCTTTAACAAACGAACAAACCACTCTGACAGAGGCTATATCATGAAAAAATTCTCAGTTGTTATTGCAGGCGGCGGCAGTACATTCACGCCTGGTATCGTCCTGATGCTGTTAGCCAACCGTGACCGTTTCCCGCTGCGTGCGCTGAAGTTCTATGACAATGACGGAGCACGTCAGGAGATCATCGCCGAGGCGTGTAAAATCATCCTTAAGGAGCAGGCGCCGGAGATTGAATTTAGTTACACCACCGATCCTGAAGCGGCCTTTACCGATGTGGATTTCGTGATGGCGCATATTCGCGTTGGCAAATATCCCATGCGTGAAAAGGATGAAAAAATCCCGCTGCGCCACGGCGTGCTGGGCCAGGAAACGTGCGGGCCGGGCGGCATCTCCTACGGCATGCGCTCCATCGGCGGCGTGCTTGAGCTGGTAGATTATATGGAGCAGTACTCCCCGAAAGCGTGGATGCTGAACTACTCCAACCCGGCGGCGATTGTCGCGGAAGCCACGCGCCGCCTGCGTCCGAACGCGAAAATCCTCAACATCTGCGACATGCCGATCGGCATTGAAGGCCGTATGGCGCAAATCGTCGGCCTGAAAGACCGCAAAGAGATGCGCGTGCGCTACTACGGTCTGAACCACTTCGGCTGGTGGACGTCGATTGAAGATCTGAACGGATACGATCTGATGCCGAAATTGCGCGAATACGTGGCGAAAAACGGTTATGTTCCACCTTCGGAAGATGCGCATACTGAAGCGAGCTGGAACGATACCTTCGCCAAGGCCAAAGACGTACAGGCGCTGGATCCGGACACCATGCCGAACACCTACCTGAAGTATTACCTGTTCCCGGACTATGTGGTCGCCCATTCCAACCCGGAGCGTACCCGCGCCAATGAAGTGATGGATCACCGTGAGAAGCATGTATTCAGTTCATGCCGGGCGATTATCGAAGCCGGTCATTCTTCTGCCGGTGAACTGGAAATCGACGAACATGCGTCGTACATCGTCGATCTGGCGACCGCGATTGCCTTTAACACCCAGGAACGCATGTTGCTGATTGTGCCTAACAATGGGGCTATCCATAATTTTGACGCCGACGCGATGGTAGAAATTCCGTGTCTGGTCGGCCACAACGGACCGGAGCCGCTGACCGTGGGTGATATTCCGCACTTCCAGAAAGGGCTCATGAGCCAGCAGGTGGCGGTGGAAAAACTGGTGGTGGACGCCTGGGAGCAGCGCTCGTATCAGAAACTCTGGCAGGCGATTACCCTGTCGAAAACCGTACCGAGCGCATCGGTGGCGAAGGCGATTCTGGACGATCTGATTGAAGCTAATAAGGATTACTGGCCAGAGCTGCACTAATCTTTCTGACCGGCATCGCCAGATGCCGGTCTCCTTGTCCTGGCTGAATTACGCTATGCTGAAGCCTGCATGATGCACGACAAGGAACCTTCATGAACATTTCCCGCCTCGGTGAAGCGCCGGACTACCGCTTCTCACTGGCTAACGAACGCACGTTCTTAGCGTGGATCCGCACCGCCCTGGGCTTTCTGGCCGCAGGCGTCGGCCTTGATCAGCTCGCCCCCGATTTTGCCACTCCGTTGATTCGCGAAGTGCTGGCCCTGCTGCTGTGCCTGATTGCCGGCGTGCTGGCGATTTATGGCTATCTGCGCTGGCTGAGAAATGAAAAAGCGATGCGTCTGAAGCAGGATCTCCCCTACACGCGCGGTTTGCTCATCATCAGTACGATTTTGCTGATGGTTGCGGGCGTAGTGATGTTACTGGTGCTGTATGCCGGATAGCCGCAAAGCGCGGCGGGAAGCGGACCCCGGGCTTCAGCCGGAGCGAACCTCGCTGGCCTGGCTGCGCACGCTGCTTGGGTATGGTGCGTTGATCGCGCTTGCCATTAAGCACAACTGGCACCGCACGGGGGCGCCATTCTGGATCTCCATTGTTGTGCTGGCGCTGGTAGCCATCATTTTATGGCGCTACACCCGCAGCCGTAACCTGATGGACGTGGCGCAGAGCGACTTTGTACAGCCGAAGGCGGTGCGGGATAAGTTCCTTATCGCCCTGGCCGTGCTGTCGCTGTCACTGCTGTTTGCGGTCACCCACATTCAACAAATTTTGCACCTGTAGGCCGGGTAAGGCGCAGCCGCCACCCGGCATATTTACTTCCCTTTCGCTAAATATTTCGCCATCTCGTCTTCCGGCACCATGCCGCCGCCGGTCGCCCAGACCAGGTGTGTAGTGTTAGCATTCGCCGTTATGCGTACCGGCCCGGCCATCCCCGCCAGCGCCGACGGCTCCAGACAAATGCCTTCTTCCTGCGCCAGCCAGCCGAGCAGGTCGTACATGCTTTGATCGGCGAGGGTATAGAACCCGTCAAGCAGACGCTCCATCGCGCGGCCCACGAAGCCAGACGCGCGACCTACCGCCAGACCGTCCGCCGCCGTCACGTTATCAATACCCAGATCCTGCACCGCGATTTCATCGTGCAGCCCGGTGTAAACGCCCAGCAGCATGCACGGGGAGTGCGTGGGCTCGGCGAAGAAACAGTGGACGTTATCGCCAAAGGCCAGCTTCAGGCCAAACGCCACGCCGCCGGGGCCGCCGCCGACGCCGCACGGCAGATAGACATTCAACGGATGTTCAGCATCCACCGCGCGCCCCTGCGCGGCAAACTGCGCTTTCAGGCGCTCACCTGCAACCGCGTAGCCCAGGAACAGCGTGCGTGAGTTCTCATCGTCAATAAAGAAACAGTTTGGATCGCTTTCCGCCGCTTTGCGCCCTTGCTCCACGGCCACGCCATAATCCTGCTCATATTCCACGACGATCGCGCCGTGGCTGCGCAGTTTGGCTTTCTTCCACTCGCGGGCGTCGGCGGACATATGCACCGTGACCTTAAAGCCGATGCGCGCGCTCATAATGCCGATGGACATCCCCAGGTTGCCGGTTGAACCCACCGCGATGCTGTACTGGCTGAAGAAGGCTTTAAAGCGTGGCTCCAGCAGGATGCTGTAATCGTCATCCAGCTTGAGTAAACCAGAGGCCAGCGCCAGTTTTTCCGCATGGGCCAGCACCTCATAGATACCGCCGCGCGCTTTAATGGAGCCGGAAATCGGCAGATGGCTGTCTTTTTTCAGCAGCAGCGTGCCGGGGATCGTTGTGCCAAACTCCTGTTCCAGACGCGTTTTCATCGCCGGGATCGCGACCAGTTCGGATTCAATAATCCCGCCCGTTGCCGCCGTTTCCGGGAAGGCTTTCGCCAGATACGGCTCGAAGCGTTTCAGGCGCGCATGCGCGTCGTCCACGTCGGCTTTGGTCAGCCCGACATATGGCAACCCTTCCGCTAGCGTCGTGGTGTTCGGATTAAGCCAGGTGATCTCTTTCAGGGCAATCAAATCCGCCAGCAGCGGAAACCGGTCAATGAGGCCGGTCAGGTCAGTCGTTTTCATAATCTGTCTCAGAATTTAGTTCGTTTTGACTCTACACCAATTGTGAAAAAGCATGCTAAATACAGAGTAAAGCATTTGATTATTTGCAAGGGGCGTCGTGTTAAAGCCGTTAATTGTCACCGTGTTAGCGCTCGCTTCCGGCTGGGCCTGTGCCGCTGAGCCACCCCTGACGGCTGCCCGTTACGCGCAGATGTTGGGCGTCGGAATGGATGTCGACTGGGCCCGCACCGAGCGCGGTATACGCGAATTCGACCCGTTGGTGGTCCGTGATTTCCAGGCGAAAGGCATACATCATGTCCGTATTCGGGTGGCGGGCGAACCGACGGAAGCGCGGCTGATTCACCTGCGTAAGCTGGTGGAGGCCTGCGAGCAATACGGCGTCATCCCCATCATCGCCTATCAGGCCGATGAATATAAAAACGATCCGAAAGCGGATACCGAAAAAGCGGTGATCAACTGGTGGATTGCCGTGGCGCACTATTTTGGTCAGCGCTCGCCATTGCTGGGTTTTGACCTGATCTACGAACCGGCGGACAAGCTCAACCACAACGTTGCTTCGCTCAACCGGGTGTATGAGAAAGCGATCAAAGACATCCACGTCATTGATGCCAGCCGCATGATTTTTATCGCCCCTCGTCTGCGCGCCGCGCCGGAGGATTTATCCAGCCTGAAGCTGCCCGCACACAGCCAGAATTACCTGCTGGCGGAATGGCATATTTTCCCCTGGGGTCCGCTGAAAACGAACGGCAGATACCCGTGGACGTCCGGAACCGCGGCTGAGAAAGCGGCTATCCGTAACCGAATCAATGCCGCGCTGCACTGGCAGCAAAAAACCGGGCACGTTAGCTGGGTCGGGGGCTGGGGCGTGGGGGAGTCAAACCACCTCACGCCAACCGCTTCGCAAATGGCCTTCGCCAACTTTATGGCCTGCGAGCTGCAAAAGGCGAAAATCCCGTATGCGCTTAACGCGGACTTCCAGTTTTACGACGGGGAAGAGGGCGCCTGGCGGCCTGCGCCAGAGCCGTTATTACAGGCGATGATTGCGCCCGTGTGTGAAAAGCCCGGCGAGAAGCCGGGCCATCATGCGGTTAAACCGGCTGTTCGTGATGCGGGACGCGCGACGCCAGCGGCAGCCAGCACAGCAAAATCAGCAGCCCCATCAGGGTCATCAGCAGGCCCAAACTCGCCTGCCCGGTCTGCGGCATCATAGCCGAAAGCCAGGCCAGCGCGCCGGAACCGATATTCTGTAAACCGCCGACCAGGGCACCAGCGGTGCCCGCGAGGAACGGGAACGGCTCCATTGCGCCGCTGGTGGCGAGCGGGAACAGCATGCCCGCGCCAAAGAAGAACAGCGCTGCCGGGATAAGCAACGTCCAGACCGACATCACGTCAAACAGCCCCGGGATCCACATCATCAGCCCGGCCAGCAGACAGCTGATCACCGACTGCCACATCAGCGTAGAGAAGCGTTTGTTCGGACGTCCGGCGAACCATGCGCCGAAGAACGCCGCCGGGATCGGCAGAATAAACAAAATGCTCACCACCATGCTGCTCAGGCCAAGGCTTGCGCCCAGCAGCACGCCGGAACAGGCTTCAAACACCGCAATGCCCGCCAGACCGCCGATTAGCATCAACAGATAACAGGTAAACGACCCATTACCGAACAGCGTTTTGTAGCTGGCGATGAGCTTCGTGCGCGGCGCGTCCTGCGGACGTGTTTCCGGCATCCAGCGCGCCATGCTGAAGGTGACAATAATGCACAGCACCAGCAGGAAGGCGTAACAGGCGCGCCAGGACCAGACGGTGTCCAGCAGACCCCCAATCAGCGGGGCGAGCAGCGGGCTGACCAGAATGCCCATATTTAACAGACTGTTGGCGTGGCGAAGCTGGGTGCCCTGGTACATATCACGCGGCAGGGTACGCGCCATGACCCCGCCGACGCCGGTGCCCACGCCCTGGAGGGCGCTGGCGGCAATCAGGATGGTCAGGCTGTGCGTAGTAATGGCAATCACCGTCGCCACCATGAAAATGCTCATGCCCACCAGAATGACCGGACGACGCCCGACGCGATCGGACAGGGGACCATAAACCAGCTGTGAAACGCCATAGGTCAGCAGGTAGGCTGCCATCACGCTCTGTACCGCACCTTCGCGGACGCTCAGATCTTTTGCCATATCGGCAATCGCCGGAATGTAGATGGTTTGCGCCATCTGCCCGACGGCCACCAGTAACACCAGCATCAACAATAAGTTCACGTTCCGTTGCTTTTTCATGTCGCTGAATACTTTTGCCAAAAGAGATAAATAAAGAATAAGTGACTACGCATTCCCATAAATGCGCGAGGAATCTACCACAGAGAGATGACAATTTAAGCATTACTGTGATGAATGACAGAAGGCGTGAAGGCAGGATTTGTAAACAAGATCGGCAACTAATGTTGCCAGCGAATTACGCCAGGCGCAGCAGGACCGCACCGGCTGCAATACCCAGCGCCGCCGCGATGCGCAGGCCCACAACCTTCTCTTTTAAAAGCACAAATGCGATGAATGCGCCGAAGAGAATAGAGGTTTCACGTAGTGCGGCGACCACCGCCAGCGGCGCCTGAGTCATCGCCCAGAGTGCCAGACCGTAAGATCCCATCGTCCCGACGCCGCCGAGCAGTGTAACGCACAGGAGACGAACAAATATGGCCAGCTTGCGGCAGTCGGCTGGGGCGAGAAGGGGAGTAAAATCAGCGCAATAAGCGCGGCTGAACCGCTGACCCTGATCGCCGAGTAGAGCTTGTCCGTTCCGGCTTTAATGATGGCGTTCCAGCTGGCATGCAGCAGTGCGGCGAACAGTAAAATGCAGAAAACGGTGATGGACATGGCGGATCGGTTGGTGAAATGTCATCCAACTGTAACATTCCCCCGTCGAGGCTGCCAGCCGCTTACACTGCGCAAAAAAGGCGGTGCGTCACCCGGGGCTCGTCTGACACCAGCCTGAAGCCCGCCCGATGATAAAATCCGTACGCGGTTTCCGGCGCATGGGTATTAAGAAAATCAAACCAGATGCTGGCATCCGCCATCACCACGGTCAAAAGTTGTTTTCCAATCCCCAGCCCACGGCACTTTTCGCTGACGTAGAGATGACGAATACGTCCGGCGCGCGGCTGCTGGCTGAATGGATCGCGATTTAGACCGCACACGCCCACCAGCCTGCCGTTAAGAAACGCCCCCAGCAGCTTTTCACCCGGCGCGTTAAAGCGGTTCTCACCGCGCTGCCAGTTCTCTTCCAGCCTGCGCAGCATATTGAAATTTAACGCGATACTCTCGGCCTTCAGGGCGATATAGCCCGGTTCATCAGGGGTAACAGGCTCAATTAACAGACGCGACATAGCATTCCCTCGTTATTAAAGAGGGGCGGTTGCCCGCCCCTCTCAGGTGCGACTTGAACCTGAATCACTTAACGTATTTCAGGACAGCATCAAGCAGTTGCAATACAGCAACAATGAGTTTGAGGACAAGTATGACCATATCCACGACGCTCATACGCGTCTCCTTTTGGTTAAAAGGAGCACGATGCTGGCGTACCTTTCCGCCGCCTGTGGCCAGCACCTGGATTGACGTAACACAGTGTGCTCACTTCAGGGGTTAAGGCACTGACGGCACCACCCGTTTCAGCCAGGACTTCGTTGCGCCGGTAAACTGCGGCCCCCTCGCTCACTGCGAACACCCTCAGTATAGATAAATACTGTATGCATGAACAGTATTTTATGGACAAATTTTGGAAGGCGATCCATACTCAAAACGTCAAAATCCGTGCCGGAATTGCGCGTTCGTCTTCGATCGCGTATACTTTTTGCGTTGACGTAACACAGTGTGTTCTGCGGCAACCAACCGCAAAACCCTGATAAAAACCTCGCTTAGGCGGGGTTTTTTGTTTTCTGACGAAGTGAAAATAGTATCCTCCGTTGACTTATTGGCAATAGGTGTTATCGTTGCCATAATGGCAACGGACGCGGCAGGCAAGCAGGATGCATTTAATCTCAATGAAGGCAATTTTGGATGCGGTAAGCCAGTTCCCGCAACACAGAGAAGAGCTTCTCTTTTTAGGACGAGTTATTGAAAAGAGCCACTGCCCGACGCCCGCTGCACTGAGAAAACTTTTCCCAACGCTGGATAACTTCAAGTATCTTGAAAAGCATTATGTTATTGATATTGCAAATAACAATCTCAGAGTAGTGGCTCTCATATTCTTTGAAAGCCAAAAGTTTTATGTGCGCCATGTTTTTACTCATAAGGAATATGACCGTTTTACGGAGAAACATCGCACTAAGGGGAAGAAATGATGATCGTCGCTGATGCAATGAAAGCTACGCACGCCCTTGTTGCGGCCGTTCCTTTACTGGGTGAACAGCCGAGCGAGAAAGATTATAAGGATGCGCTTGAGCTGGTTGAGTATCTCCTTATGAACGAGCCCAATAGCCCCTTGCTGGATATTGTTTGCGCCAGAATTAGCCATTACGAAGCTAATCGGCCAGAGATAGTCGCATTACGCAAGGAGATGGAGTCCGTTCCCGTCGGAATTGCAGTTTTGAGAACCTTGATGGATCAATACAATCTGACGATATCGGATTTTAAGGATGAAATTGGTAGTAAATCGATGGTTTCACGGGTTCTGAATGGTCAGAGACAGCTTACTCTGAACCATATTAAAAAGCTGGCGGTCAGATTTGGGGTATCACCTGCGCTATTTATTGAGTGAGTAAAAACCCTTTATTGAGTGTCATCACCCAACAAACGAAACGTGATCCCTGACGCATTTTTGCGCAGTTGAAAATATTTCCATTGTCACATCCGAAAACCTGTGTTTGTATAAATTCTATCAATGATTCCAAACACAGGTCCCCAATGACTTCATCCATCTTCACTTCGACCCTACTAAAAACTGCGCAACCTGCCGCAGTGGTCGTCGTGCGTGTGGTGGTGGTCGTCGGCAATGCGCCGTAGGGACTGGATCAACACACGAATCCAAAACCCCGCCGGCGCAAACCGGGCGGGGTTTTTCGTTTAAGAGCCTCCCCGGAAAGTCGGCCCAGAAGAAAAGGACTGGAGCATGGCAAGTTCGGGCACAACATACACAAAAACGCGTTTCACCGGCGCGCAGCTGATTGTTCATTTACTGGAACGACAGGGCATCACCACCGTTGCGGGCATCCCGGGTGGGACCGTGCTGCCGCTGTATGATGCGTTAAGCCAAAGCACACAGATCCGCCACGTGCTGGCGCGCCACGAGCAGGGCGCAGGCTTTATCGCTCAGGGCATGGCGCGTACCCAGGGTAAACCGGCGGTCTGTATGGCCTGCAGCGGGCCGGGCGCCACTAACCTGGTGACCGCCATCGCCGATGCGCGCCTCGACTCCATTCCGCTGATCTGCATTACCGGCCAGGTGCCGTCCTCGATGATCGGTACCGATGCGTTCCAGGAAGTGGATACCTACGGTATCTCTATCCCCATCACCAAACATAACTATTTAGTTCGCGATATCAGCGAGCTGCCTCAGGTGATCAGCGATGCGTTTCGCATTGCCCAGTCTGGCCGCCCGGGTCCGGTGTGGATAGACATTCCTAAGGATGTCCAGACCGCAGAAATTGAGATCGACGTGCTGCCGGAGCCGGGCGAGCGTGCCCCGGCGCCGGAATTCAGCGCTGAGAGCGTGCGCGATGCCGCCGCCATGATTAACGCGGCGAAACGCCCGGTGCTCTATCTGGGCGGCGGGGCGATCAACGCCGCGGATGAAATCCGTCAGTTCGCTGAAAAAGCCAGCCTGCCTACCACCATGACCCTGATGGCGCTCGGCATGCTGCCAAAAGCGCACCCATTGTCTTTAGGGATGCTGGGCATGCACGGCGCGCGCAGCACCAACTACATCCTGCAAGAGGCGGATTTGCTGATTGTTATGGGGGCGCGTTTTGATGACCGGGCGATCGGCAAAACCGAGGAGTTCTGCCCGAACGCCAAAATCATTCATGTGGATATCGACCGCGCCGAGCTGGGTAAAATCAAGCAGCCGCACGTGGCGATTCAGGGCGACGTGGCCGAGGTGCTGGCACAGCTGATCCCACAGACGGAGGCAACCGACCGCGCCGACTGGCGCCAGCTGGTGGCCGATCTGCAACGCGAGTTCCCGGGCGCTATCCCAACCGAGGGTGACCCGCTGAGCCACTATGGTCTTATCAACGCCGTTGCCGCCTGCGTGGATGACAGCGCGATTATCACCACCGACGTCGGCCAGCATCAGATGTGGACCGCCCAGGCGTATCCGCTTAACCGCCCGCGCCAGTGGCTGACCTCCGGCGGCCTTGGCACCATGGGCTTCGGCCTGCCAGCAGCGGTTGGCGCGGCGCTCGCCAACCCGGACCGTAAGGTGATCTGCTTCTCCGGTGACGGCAGCCTGATGATGAACATTCAGGAGATGGCGACGGCAGCCGAAAACCAGTTAGACGTCAAAATCATTCTGATGAACAACGAGGCGCTGGGCCTGGTACACCAGCAGCAGAGCCTGTTCTATAAGCAGGGCGTGTTTGCGGCGACCTATCCGGGGATGATCAACTTCATGCAGATTGCCGCTGGTTTTGGCCTGCACACCTGCGATCTGAACGCCGAAGAAGATGCCCACGCGGCGTTGCAGGATGCGATTTCTCGCCCTGGCCCGGCGCTGATCCACGTGCGTATCGACGCGCAACAAAAAGTGTATCCGATGGTGCCGCCGGGTGCGGCAAATACTGAGATGGTGGGAGAATAAATCATGCAGAAACAATATGATAACGTCATTCTGGAACTCACCGTCCGCAACCACCCTGGCGTCATGACCCACGTCTGCGGGCTGTTTGCCCGACGGGCGTTTAACGTGGAAGGCATTCTGTGCCTGCCGATTCAGGGCAGCGAGCACAGCCGCATCTGGCTACTGGTGAACGACGACCAGCGTCTGGAGCAGATGATGGCGCAGATCGACAAGCTGGAGGACGTCACCAACGTGGCGCGCAACCAGTCCGATCCCACCATGTTTAACAAAATTGCGGTGTTTTTCGAGTAAATCACTTAAGGTAAAAGGCTTTTGCCGGATGGCGCTGCGCTTATCCAGCCTGCAAGGACGTTACACGTAGGCCGGATAAGGCGTTTACGCCGACATCCGGCGTGTTCACGCATCAGGATCAAACCATGACCACCATCGCCCTTATCGACGACCACCTTATCGTCCGCTCCGGCTTTGCCCAGCTTTTAAACCTCGAACCGGATTTTCAGGTCGTGGCCGAGTTTGGCTCCGGTCGCGAGGCGCTGGCGGGCCTGCCGGGACGCGGGGTGCAGGTCTGTATCTGCGACATCTCAATGCCGGATCTCTCCGGGCTGGAGCTGTTAAGCCAGCTGCCGAAAGGGATGGCGACCATTATGCTCTCCGTCCACGACAGCCCGGCGCTGGTCGAGCAGGCGCTCAACGCGGGCGCGCGCGGCTTCCTCTCTAAACGCTGTAGCCCCGACGAGCTGATTGCCGCCGTGCGCACCGTATCCACCGGCGGCTGCTACCTGACGCCGGATATCGCCATCAAGCTGGCGGCGGGACGGCAGGATCCGCTCACCAGACGCGAGCGTCAGGTGGCAGAGAAACTTGCCCAGGGCATGTCGGTGAAAGAGATTGCCGCGGAGCTGGATCTGTCCCCGAAAACCGTGCATGTTCATCGCGCCAACCTGATGGAAAAACTCAACGTCAGTAACGATGTCGAGCTGGCGCGCCGTATGTTTGACAGCTGGCAATGAGTCCCGTTTTTTCACGGCTGATCGCCGTCGTCGCCAGCTTTTTTATCTTCTCCGCCGCATGGTTCTGCCTGTGGAGCATCAGCCTGCATCTGGTGGAACGCCCGGAGCTGGCGGTGCTGCTTTTCCCCTTTGGCCTGCGTCTGGGACTGATGCTTCAGTGCCCGCGCGGATACTGGCCCGTTTTGCTCGGTGCAGAGTGGCTGATGCTGATCTGGCTGGCGCAGGAAGTGGCGCTGGCGCATCTGCCTTTATTGATGACCGGAAGCCTGCTCACGCTTATCCCGGTCGCCCTGATTTCCCGCTACCGTCACCAGCGCGACTGGCGCACGCTGCTGCGTCAGGGGGCGGCGCTGATTGCCGCCGCGCTGTTGCAGTCCCTGCCGTGGGTGGGCGAAAAGGAGGTGCTCAACGCCCTGCTGCTGACCCTCACCGGCGGCCTGACGCTGGCCCCGACCTGCCTGGTTTTCTGGCATTACCTTACCAGCACCGTCTGGCAGCCGCTCGGCCCGGCGCTGGTCTCCCAGCCGGTGAACTGGCGCGCCCGGCACCTGATCTGGTATCTGCTGCTGTTTGTGGTGAGCCTGTGGTTGCAGCTTGGTCTGCCCGCTGAATTATCACGCTTCACGCCGTTTTGTCTGGCGCTGCCGATCATCGCCCTTGCCTGGCACTACGGCTGGCAGGGGGCACTGATCGCGACCCTGATGAACGCCATCGCGCTGATCGCCAGCCAGACCTGGCACGATCATCCGGTAGATCTGCTGCTCTCGCTGCTGGCCCAGAGCCTGACCGGGCTGCTGCTGGGGGCGGGCATCCAGCGCCTGCGCGAGCTGAACCAGTCTCTGCAAGCCGAGCTGGCGCGCAATCGCCGTCTGGCGGAGCGTCTGCTGGAGACGGAAGAGAGCGTGCGCCAGGAGGTTGCCCGCGAGCTGCACGATGACATCGGCCAGACCATCACTGCCATCCGCACCCAGGCGGGCATTGTCCAGCGCCTGGCGGCAGAAAACACGGGTGTGAAGCAGGGCGGGGCGCATATCGAACAGCTTTCGCTGGGTGTCTATGACTCCGTTCGCCGCCTGTTAGGGCGGCTGCGCCCGCGCCAGCTTGACGATCTGTCCCTGGAGCAGGCGGTGCGTTCCCTGATGCGCGAGATGGAGCTGGAAAGCCGCGGGATAGTCAGCCATCTCGACTGGCGCATCAATGAAGCTACCCTGAGCGAAGGTCAGCGCGTGACGCTGTTCCGCGTCTGTCAGGAGGGGCTGAACAACATCGTCAAACACGCCAGTGCCAGCGCGGTCACGATCCAGGGCTGGCAGCAGGACGAGCGCCTGATGCTGGTGATTGAAGACGACGGCTGCGGCCTGCCGCCGGGCTCCGGCCAGCAGGGCTTTGGCCTGGCGGGCATGCGCGAGCGCGTGAAGGCGCTCGGCGGCACGCTGACAATCTCCTGCACCCACGGGACGCGCGTCAGCGTCAGTTTGCCGTTAAGGACGTACCATGTTTAAAACCCCCGCCAGCGCCGCCCCGCTAGGCAACAAAGCGGAAATCGACGCCCGCTACCGCTACTGGCGACGTCATATCCTGGTCACTATCTGGCTCGGCTACGCGCTGTTCTACTTCACCCGCAAAAGCTTCAACGCCGCCGCGCCGGAGATCCTCGCCAGCGGCGTGATGGCGCGCACCGACATCGGCCTGCTGGCGACGCTGTTTTACATCACCTACGGTCTGTCGAAGTTCTTCTCCGGCATCGTCAGCGACCGCTCCAATGCGCGCTATTTCATGGGCGTTGGGCTGATCGCCACCGGCGTGGTGAACATCCTGTTTGGCTTCTCCACCTCGCTCTGGGCCTTCGCCCTGCTGTGGGCGCTGAACGCCTTCTTCCAGGGCTGGGGCGCGCCGGTCTGCGCCCGCCTGCTCACCGCCTGGTACTCACGCAACGAGCGCGGCGGCTGGTGGGCGATATGGAATACCGCGCATAACGTCGGCGGGGCGCTGATCCCGATGGTGGTGGGGGCTGCCGCGCTGCACTACGGCTGGCGTGCGGGGATGATGATTGCCGGTGGCCTGGCAATTATCGCCGGGCTGTTCCTCTGCTGGCGCCTGCGCGACAGGCCGCAAACCGTCGGCCTTCCACCAGTGGGCGACTGGCGGCACGACGAGATGGAGATCGCCCAGCAGCAGGAGGGGGCCGGGCTGTCCCGCCAGCAGATCCTCACCAAATACGTGCTGAAAAACCCCTACATCTGGCTGCTGTCGCTCTGCTACGTGCTGGTCTACGTGGTGCGCGCGGCCATCAACGACTGGGGCAACCTGTACATGTCCGAGACGCTCGGTGTGGATCTGGTGACCGCCAACTCGGCGGTGACCATGTTTGAACTGGGCGGGTTTATCGGCGCGCTGGTGGCGGGCTGGGGCTCGGACAAGCTCTTCAACGGCAACCGCGGGCCGATGAACCTGATTTTCGCCGCCGGAATTTTGCTCTCCGTCGGCTCGCTGTGGCTGATGCCGTTCGCCAGCTACGTGATGCAGGCGGCGTGCTTCTTCACCATCGGTTTTTTCGTCTTTGGCCCGCAGATGCTGATCGGCATGGCGGCGGCAGAGTGCTCCCACAAAGAGGCGGCAGGCGCGGCGACGGGCTTTGTCGGGCTGTTTGCCTACCTCGGCGCATCGCTCTCCGGCTGGCCGCTGGCGCGGGTGATCGACATCTGGCACTGGAGCGGGTTCTTCGCGGTGATCGCCATCGCGGCGGGCATCTCCGCCCTGCTGTTGCTGCCGTTTTTGCACGCGCAGGCACCGCGCGAAGCGTGACGCGCCTCACCTTTTGCTGTCGAGTCGCGCAAAACTAAGAAATTTTCCCGGTTTCACCTGGACGCTGTCTCAGGCATCTCTCCTGGCTGGTTTTTACAATGCTGCAAAAATCAGCTCAGGAGTAACTCAGTCATGCTGGCCTTCTTAAATCAGGTGCGCAAGCCGACCCTGGATCTGCCGCTCGATGTGCGGCGCAAAATGTGGTTCAAACCGTTCATGCAGTCCTATCTGGTGGTCTTCATCGGCTACCTGACTATGTACCTGATCCGCAAAAACTTTAACATCGCGCAGAACGACATGATCTCCACCTACGGGCTGAGCATGACGCAGTTGGGGATGATTGGCCTGGGCTTCTCCATCACCTATGGCGTGGGGAAAACTGTCGTTTCCTACTATGCGGACGGCAAAAACACCAAGCAGTTCCTGCCGTTTATGCTGATCCTCTCTGCCATCTGTATGCTCGGCTTCAGCGCCAGCATGGGCGCGGGCTCCGTCAGCCTGTTCCTGATGATCGCCTTTTACGCCCTGAGCGGTTTCTTCCAGAGCACCGGCGGGTCGTGCAGCTACTCCACCATCACCAAATGGACGCCGCGCCGCAAGCGGGGGTCGTACCTCGGCATGTGGAACATCTCCCACAACCTCGGCGGAGCGGGTGCGGCAGGCGTGGCGCTGTTCGGCGCGAACTACCTGTTCGACGGTCACGTCATCGGCATGTTTATCTTCCCGTCGATTATTGCCCTGATTGTTGGCTTTATCGGCCTGCGCTACGGCAGCGATTCCCCGGAGTCGTACGGCCTCGGCAAAGCCGAAGAGCTGTTCGGGGAAGAGATCAGCGAAGAGGACAAAGAGACCGAAGAAAACGAGATGTCCAAATGGCAGATCTTTGTTGAGTACGTGCTGAAAAACAAAGTGATTTGGCTGCTCTGTTTCTCGAACATCTTCCTGTACGTGGTGCGCATTGGTATCGACCAGTGGTCCACAGTGTATGCCTTCCAGGAGCTGAAGCTTTCTAAAGAAGTGGCGATTCAGGGCTTCACCCTGTTTGAAGTGGGCGCGCTGGTCGGCACGCTGCTGTGGGGATGGCTCTCCGACCTCGCCAATGGCCGCCGCGCGCTGGTGGCCTGCGTCGCGCTGGCGCTGATTATCGCCACCCTTGGCGTCTACCAGCACGCCAGCAACCAGTACATTTACCTGGCGTCCCTGTTCGCGCTCGGCTTCCTGGTGTTTGGTCCGCAATTACTGATCGGTGTGGCGGCAGTGGGCTTCGTCCCGAAAAAAGCGATCGGCGCCGCCGATGGGATTAAGGGCACCTTCGCCTACCTGATCGGCGACAGCTTCGCCAAGCTGGGTCTGGGGATGATCGCCGACGGCACGCCGATTTTCGGCCTTACCGGCTGGGCGGGCACCTTCGCCGCGCTGGATGCCGCCGCGATTGGCTGTATCGTCCTGATGGCGATGGTTGCGGTGCTGGAAGAGCGTAAGATCCGCCGTGAGAATCGTGCGCAGAAATTAAAAGTAGCCTGAGTGTGCAGGTAACTTCTTTGCCCGGTGTGTGATGCCGGGCTTTTTTATTTTGCACGGCCTACCTTTACTCCGCTTTACACACTCGCTCCTCTCTATGCTCTACAGTGTTTTTGCTGCCGCCTTTCGTGCAGCCTTAGCCCTTTTGCTAACGGAGAGCTTGCATGTTAACCCGACGATTGTCCTGCCTGGCGCTGCTGATGGCGCTGGCGTCCCCCGCAATGGCCGCGGATGCCCCCACCTACGGCGAGAAGCTGGAAGGTTTTGACTACGGCTGGCCGGTAAAACACTTTACCTTTACCTCGCAGAACCAGCCTCTGGATATGGCTTACCTGGACGTGAAACCGGAAAAACCCAACGGCCGCACCGTGGTGCTGATGCACGGCAAAAACTTCTGTGCTGGCACCTGGGACGGCACTATCCGCGCGCTGTCGGCCGGTGGCTATCGCGTGCTCGCCCCTGACCAGATTGGTTTTTGTAAATCCACCAAGCCGGAGCATTACCAGTACACCTTCCAGCAGCTGGCGGATAACACCCACGCGCTGCTGAAAACGCTGGGCGTCGAGCGCGTGACGGTTATAGGACATTCGACCGGCGGCATGCTGGCAACCCGCTATGCGTTGATGTGGCCGCAGCAGGTGGAGCAGCTGGTGATGGTGAACCCGATTGGTCTGGAAGACTGGAAAGCGCGCGGCGTGCCGCATATTACGGTCGACCAGTGGTACCAGCGCGAGCTGAAAGTTAGCGCCGACGGTATTCGTCAGTACGAGAAAAACACCTACTACGCCGGGGAGTGGAAACCGGAGTACGAGCGCTGGGTCACCATGCTCGCCGGGCTGAACAACGGGCCGGGTAAAGCGCGCGTGGCGTGGAACTCGGCGCTGCTCTACGACATGATTTATACCCAGCCGGTTGTCTATGAATTTAGCGAGCTGAAGATGCCGGTATTATTGATGATCGGCACGAAGGACAACACTGCCATCGGCAAAGATCTCGCCCCGCCGGAGATCCGCAAGACGCTCGGCAATTACGCGGTGCTGGGCAAAGAGACGGCGAAGCGCATTCCGCACGCGACGCTGGTCGAGTTTAACGACATGGGCCACGCGCCGCAGATGCAGGATCCTGAACGTTTCCACGACGCGCTGCTGAAAGGGCTTCAGGCGCGCTGACGGGTCTCCAGCAACAGCCCGCGCAGCCACGCCTGCGCGGGATTGCTTTCATCGCAATTATCCAGCTTTTTTCGGTTCACTATTCTGGCCGTTCCCGCTGTTGACGCGCTGCGTTTCCCGCTATGATGGGCGGCTAGTCTAAGGAGAACGCATGGTCTGGATAATGCTGGCAACGCTTGCCGTGGTATTTGTGGTTGGATTTCGTGTCCTGACCTCAGACTCCCGCCGCGCCATCAAACGTTTAAGCGAGCGGCTGGGCATCACCCCGATGCCAGTCGAGTCGATGATCGATCAGTTCGGTAAAACGCCGGGCAATGAGTTTATCCGCTACCTTGAGCGCCCCGACGAGGCACATCTGCAAAATGCGGCGCAGGTGCTGCTCATCTGGCAGGTCTGCATTGTCGACGGCAGTGAAGAGAATCTGCATACCTGGCACCGTATGCTGCGTAAAGCCCGCCTTGCCGCACCCATTACCGATGCGCAAATTCGACTGGCACTTGGCTTTATGCGCGAAATGGAGCCCGATCCGCAGGAGCTGAACGCCTTCCAGCTGCGCTATAACCAGCTATTTCTGCCGGAAGAAGGTGTGTTTTATCTGCACTGATCCCCTCTAAAACCACAAAAGTTGTCAAATCGTTAAATCCGTCACACTTTTGATGATAAACTGCGCGACTTTTCCGCACGTTTTTATCTCAGGTGATGCCATGACAGAACATATCCAGCCCACGACTCCGCCGCAGGCCAAAGAGGTGTCTCGCCCCAACTGGTCGGCGGTTTTCTCCGTGGCGTTCTGCGTCGCCTGCCTGATCACCGTTGAGTTTCTGCCGGTCAGCCTGCTGACGCCGATGGCGCAGGATCTGGGCATTTCCGAAGGCGTGGCGGGGCAGTCCGTTACCGTCACCGCCTTTGTGGCGATGTTCGCCAGCCTGTTTATCACCCAGGCGATTGGCACCATTGACCGTCGTAAAGTGGTCATTCTGTTCAGCGTGCTGCTGACGCTCTCCTGCCTGCTGGTCTCTTTCGCTGAAAGCTTCACCCTGCTGCTGCTGGGTCGCGCCTGCCTGGGGCTGGGGTTAGGCGGCTTCTGGGCGATGTCGGCCTCGCTGACCATGCGCCTGGTGCCCGCGCGCACCGTGCCAAAAGCGCTGTCCGTTATCTTCGGCGCGGTCTCTATTGCGCTGGTGATTGCCGCGCCGCTGGGCAGCTTCCTTGGTGGGATTATCGGCTGGCGTAACGTCTTTAACGCGGCGGCAGTGATGGGCGTGCTGTGCATTATCTGGGTGTGGAAAGCGCTACCGTCTCTGCCGGGTGAAGCGGCGCACCACAAACAGAACATGTTCGCGCTGCTCAAGCGTCCGGGCGTGCTGGCGGGGATGACCGCCATCTTCATGGCCTTTGCCGGGCAGTTTGCCTTCTTTACCTATATTCGCCCGGTGTATATGACCATGGCGGGCTTTGACGTGGATGGCCTGACGCTGGTGCTGCTGAGCTTCGGTATCGCCAGCTTCGTCGGCACCTCACTGTCGTCTCAGTTCCTGAAGCGCTCCCTGAAGGTGGCGCTGGCGGGTGCGCCGCTGGTGCTGGCGATCAGTGCCGCGGTGCTGGTGCTGTGGGGCAGCGACAAGTGGGTCGCATCGGCGATTGCGATTGTCTGGGGCTTTGCCTTTGCGCTGGTGCCGGTGGGCTGGTCGACGTGGATCACCCGCTCGCTTGCCGATCAGGCGGAAAAAGCCGGGTCGATTCAGGTGGCGGTGATCCAGCTGGCGAACACCTGCGGCGCGGCGGTGGGCGGCGTAGCGCTCGACCATCTTGGGCTGACGTCACCGCTGGTGATCTCCGGTACGCTGATGCTGCTGACCGCGCTGCTGGTGGCGGGGAAGGTGAAGGCGAAGTAAGTCAATTTTCCTCCTCACCCTAACCCTCTCCCCATAGGGGAGAGGGGACTGCTCGGTGCTGTCTTTTCACCCTCGCCCCTTTGGGGAGAGGGCCGGGGTGAGGGGACGTTCGCTTAAGCCGATGCCTTAACCCTTCTGCGTGAATCCATCGAAATCAACACCACCGACGACACAATCAGCAGCGTTCCCAGCCAGTCCGGCAGGGTGAATGCCACCCCCAGCAAAACCACCGACAGCAGCGCGCTGCTCAGGGGTTCGGCGCAGCTCAAAATGCTTGCCTTCGGCCCGCCGATCATCTGCGCGCCCTTCAGATACAGGCTGAACGTCAGCGCGGTGCCAATCACCACCAGGTAGAAAAACGCCAGCAGCAGGCCGCCGTCAATGGCGAAGGTGGTGCCGCGTCCGGCGTAGAACGGCGTCAGCATTAGTCCCGCAATCAACATACTCCAGCCGACAATCGGCAGCGTGCCGTAGCGGGCGATAAGCGTTGATGGATAGGTGGTGTAAAACGCCGCGGCAAACGCCGAGGCGATACCGAAGAACAGTGCGGCAGGCGAGATGGAGAGCGACGTCGGGTCGCCGTGGGTCACCAGCAGGAAGGTACCCACAAGCGATGTCAAAATCGCCGACAGGACAAACATGCCGGGACGCTTCTTCCGCGCCAGGGCGAACCACGCCACGATGATGGTTGGCGACAGGAACTGAAGCACGGTGGCCGTAGCGGCGTTGGATTTTTCAATCGTCAGCAGGAAGGTGAGCTGCACGGTGAGCGCGCCAACCAGCGAGAAAAACAGCAGGCTGAGGGCGTCCTTGCGGTTTTTGATGACCGAGAAAATCTTGTCGCCGTGAACGAAGGAGAGCGTCAGCAGGATCACGCCGGTAAACAGCAGGCGAACCATGGTCAGGTAAGGTGAAGAAATGTGGCTTTTCTCCATGATGTACTGCGCGCAAACCCCGGAACTGCCCCATAAAACGGCGGCGATCAGGACGTTGAGCATCCCTTTGCGTGTGGAACCCATGTTCTCCCCTGTTATGTTGTCGTTAATTGGCCAACAGCATAGCATGGTTGTGTGCGGCCTGATGCCCTCACCCCGGCCCTCTCCCATGGGGAGAGGGGGAAAACCGTAGGCCGGGTAAGCGTAGCGCCACCCGGCATGTTGTTGACCTTAGAACCACGCCTCCCACATCGCGCCGACGTTGAAGTCGTCCAGCGTCTCATCTTTGGTGTTGTTCACGCGCGCGGTGCGTTCGTTGTCCACTTTGCCGCCGGTCACGTAGAAGCGCAGCATCGGACGGAACTCCGGCCCCATGGCGATAGACATGTTCTGCGACAGGGTCAGCTTCCAGCCCTTGTTGTCGCCGCCGTTGTCGTAATCTACGTGCTGCCAGCCCGCTTCCAGCCAGGTGGAGTGAACGTCGTTCCACCAGTGCATCGGGCGCACGATGGCGTTGTAGTTCTTACGGTTATCGGTGTCATCACGGCTGTTGTCATAGTCGTGGAAGGCGAGGATGTACTCCACCTGCGTGGCCTGGGTGAATTTATACAGCCCTTCGAAGCTGGCGTAGACCGTGGTCAGATCTTCGGTTTTGTTGAACACGCTGTTGTCCGAATTATCGGAGTAGCGGGCGATCACCTTGTTCACGCCGCTATCGTTGGTGTGGCTCAGCACCACGCCGCCCTGCCAGGCGTTCAGACGCTCGTCGCTCTCAACGGCTTTGGAGTCAAAACCGTAGTTGGCGTACAGCTCCAGGTCGAGCGGGCCGAGCTTCATGCCGTGGATTTTTGAGGTGGCAGCGTAGTTGCCCTTGTCACCCGTGCCGGAACCGCCGGTACAGGTGATGCGCGACGGGTTGGCTTCATCTTCCATCACTTCCGGGCTACAGGATTCCACCGCCGCCACGGCAGCCACGTCGAACTGCACACCGCCGATGTCGAAGTTCTTCACCCCGGCGCCCTGGCCATCGTGGTTCATCCAGAAGTAATCGTTGATGCCCTGCTGCGGACGCTGGTGGAAGTCACGACCGGCCCAAAAGTAGGCGTTCGGGTTGGAGGCCATAATGTTGGTCACCCCGGCGTAAGCTTTTTTGAGGTTAACTTCGTCGCCCCAGTGGTCGATCATCACGTTGATGTCCCAGATGGCGCCGTTATCACCCTTGAAGGCCTTGGAGAGCTGGAATTCCCCGCCGTTGCCTTCGTTACCCAGACGACCAATCGCGGACGCGCCGTTGTAGGAGCCGTCCACCGCCACATACTTCTGGTCAGCGGCCTGGAAGTGCGCGCCGTAGCGGGCGTAGCCGGTAAATTTGATGCCAAACGGAATCGCCATGTCCGGGGATTGCGCTGCGCTCTGCGGCTCGGTGATGACGTCCGCTTTTTTCGCGACCGCCGCATCCATTTTCGCCTGACGCTCGGCCAGGGCTTTATCCACCGCTTTCGCCACAATGGCGTCAATTTGCTCCTGCGTAAATTCTTGCGCGAGCACGGAAATTGGACAAAGCGCGGCGATAACCGCCATGGTTAATGGAAGTTTTTTAATCGTATTCATGGTTATCTCAATATAGTTTAATTTTATTCAGACAATAACCATCCCGCTCCGATCTGACAGAATATGTCGCTATCATCAGAACAAGTGGATTTCTAGTTTTAGGTACAGAGGTATTACATTAAATTATTTCGCCATAGACTATCTCTGATATAAATGAATAATCTCTTCAGATAATTCACGCGCTAATAGCGAATTCATTAAATGATCCTGCGCGTGCACCATAATTAACGTCATCGGCTGGCGGGCTTCGCCCGCGTCCTGCTCGATCAGTTTGGTCTGCATCTTGTGTGCCTGGCGCGCGTAGCCATCGGCTTCACGCAGCAGGCTTTTGGCTTCGTCAAGGTTGCCCTGGCGCGCCGCATGCAGCGCTTCGAAGCACAGGCTGCGGGACTGACCGGCGTTGACGATAATTTCCATTACGGCTTCTTCTAATGCGATCATCATTTTTACTCTTTATCAAAGCAATTATTTAAGGCGGTAGCGGCAAACCACTCTCCGCTTTTTTTAATGGTGCGCTGCTGCGTCTCCAAATCGAGCTGAATAAAACCGTAGCGGTTTTTATAGGCATTGCACCACGACCAGTTATCAATAAACGTCCACATATGGTAGCCAAGGCAATTGCAGCCTTCGCTAATACCTTTATGCAGCCACGCTAAATGCTCAGAAATAAATTCGATGCGGTACCGATCGTTTATCTGACCGTTTTCAATAAAGCGCTGCTCGTTTTCGACACCCATCCCGTTTTCAGAAATAAAACAGCGGGGGTTACCGTAATTGTCGCGCAGGTTAACCAGAATATCGTAAATACCCGGCTCGTAGATTTCCCAGCCGCGGTACGGGTTCATCTTACGGCCCGGCATCTCGTAGCTATCAAAGAACCACTCCGGCATAAACGGCGCCTGCGGGTTCACCGCGCTGTCGCGACACTTCACGCGACGCGGCTGATAGTAGTTAACGCCGAGCAGGTCGATTTTCCCTTCCGCAATCAGGAAACCGTCTTCCGGCTTGCAGGCGGGTAGCTGATCGTAAGATTTCAGCAATGCCACCAGGTCGGCCGGATACTCCCCGCGCAGCACGGGGTCGAGGAAGCTGCGGTTAAACATCAGATCCGCGATATGCGCCGCCTTCACGTCCGCCGGGTTCTGCGAACGCGGGTATGACGGCGTCAGGTTCAGCACGATGCCGATCTCCCCCGCGTAATGCCCGGCGCGGTAAGCCTGAACGGCCTTCGCATGGGCCAGCACCGTGTGATACGCCACGGTCGCCGCCCGACGAAAATCCACCACGTTCGGGTAATGGAAATCGTACAGATAACCGCCTTCCACCGGCACGATCGGCTCGTTGAAGGTAAACCAGTGCAGCACGCGGTCGCCAAACAGCTCGAAGCAGATCTGCGCATAGCGGGCGTAGGCGTCCACTACGTCACGGTTTTCCCAGCCGCCTATCTCCTGCATCGCCATCGGCATGTCGAAATGGAACAGGGTGATAAACGGCGTGATGCCCTGTTCATTCAGCTCATCAATGACCTGATTATAAAAATCGACCGCGTCCGGGTTCACTTCACCGATACCGTCGGGGATCAGGCGCGCCCAGCTAATCGAGGTGCGAAAGCTGTTGTGGTTCAGCTGCTTCAACAGCTGAATGTCCGTTTTCCAGTGCTGATAAAACGTGGAGGTGTGCTGCGGTCCCACGCCGTTGTGAAAACGGTTCGGCTCGCGGGAAAACCAGTAGTCCCACGTGGTTTCACCCTCTCGTGTCCCTTCCGTCTGGAGAGCGGAGCTTGCGCTGCCCCACCAGAAGTTATCGGGAAATGCGTATTTCATGACCCTTCCTCTTTGACTTAATTGCTAACTGTTTCAGCGGTGCCGACGGTTGCCTGGGCTTTCTGCTCTTCATTTTTGATGAGCGTACGCTCATAGGCGCGCAGGAATGGCAGGTACATCAGCGCCGACATCACCATGCAGACCAGGCACATCACCACCGGGCTCAGCGCCCAGTTCGCCGCCCACGAGGCGCCAATCGGCGCGGGCGTGGTCCACGGGGTTAACGAAACCACCTGGGCCAGCCAGCCGAGTTTGGTTGCGCCGTACGCCAGGCAGGCATTGACCAGCGGAACAAACACGAACGGGATAAACAGCATCGGGTTCATGATGATCGGCGCGCCGAACAGAATCGGTTCGTTGATGTTAAAGAAGCTTGGCACAACGCCCATTTTGCCGATGGTGCGCAGGTGAGTGGCGCGGCTGCGCAGCAGCAGGAACGCCAGCGGCAGGGTCGAGCCTACGCCGCCAATCAGCAGGTAGTGATCCCAGAAACCTTGCAGATAAACGTGCGGCAGCGCCGCGCCCGCCGCCAGCGCCGCCTGGTTTGCAGAGAGGTTCGCCATCCAGAACGGGTTCATGATGCCGGTGACAATCAGCGACCCGTGGATACCGGCAAACCAGAAGATCTGGCACAGCAGAACGGAGAGCAGAATCGCGGGCAGCGAGTCAGACGCGGACACCAGCGGCTCCAGCAGGTGCATAATCGCCTGCGGGATGATCATCCCGGTCTGCGCTTCAATGAACAGGTTCAGCGGATGTAGGGTACCAATCACCACCATCACCGGGATCAGGATCTCAAACGAACGCGCCACGCCGGTCGGCACCTCTTTCGGCAGGCGGATGGTGACGTTGTTCTGCTTTAGCCACGCGTATACACGGGTGGAGTAGATCGCGGTGATAAGCGCAGTGAAGATGCCCTGACCCGACAGATACTGCGTCGAAATTTTGCCGTCGGCATACGGCGCGGCGACCAGCAGGAAGGCCATAAAGGCCAGCAGACCGGACATCACCGGATCGAGGTTAAACTGACGCCCCAGGCTCGCCCCAATCCCCACCGAGATGAAGAAGGTCATGACGCCCATGCTGAGGTTAAAGGGCAGCATCAGCTGTTCGCGGTAGGTCTCGGAGAAATCCAGCCAGCCGCGGGCGAAGCTGTTGGTGGTATCCGCCGAAAACGGCGGGAAGATAAACACCAGCATAAACGAGCCGATGATCATAAACGGCAGCGCGGCGGTAAAGCCGTCGCGGATGGCAATCACATACTTTTGCTGACCGAGCTTCGCAGCCAGCGGCGTAATTGACTGTTCAATCACCGCGACCATGGATTGATATAACGAACTCATGTGAACACCTTTTAGTGTGCCGCTTCGATGAGCGACAGAGCATAGTCCAGTACTTTATCGCCACGCTGCATGCCGTAATCCATCATGTCGATGGGCTGCACCGGTATGCCTTGCGTCGCTGCCTTGTCTGAGAGTGTCTTTAACATGTATTTCACTTGCGGTCCGAGAAGCACCACCTGATAGTGCGGAAACTGCGTATCAAATTCGGATACGCCATACGCATCTATCTTCACGGGCAAGCCCCGTTCTTTTGCAACATCGATCATTTTGCTGACCAGCAGGCTGGTGGACATCCCGGCAGAGCAGCACAGCATAATCTTGAACATCGACGACCATCCTCAAAATGTAAAAAGTTATTGCGATGATGATTGGACATGATACGGAAACCGGTTTCCATTCATAAAAGACAGAAGTGTGACAACCATCAATATCCACTACTTATGACGCTAATTAACCGGATGTGGGTCACATAATTTGGCTGTTTTGACATCAAATTGAGTGGAAACGGAAAATCGGTTTCCATGGAAAACGGAAACGGATATACTCCGTTCTGGCTATAATGTGAGCCGTAGCGGTGATGGAAATTACAGACGCCAGTTGCGTCTGACAGGGGAGAGAGATGTCTACAATCAACGATGTATCGCGTCTGGCCGGGGTGTCCAAAGCCACGGTATCACGGGTGTTGAGCGGGTCGCGTGGCGTTAAAGAAGCCAGCCGACAGGCTGTTCTGAGAGCGGTGGATGAGCTGAACTATCGTCCGAACGTGATCGCCCAGTCGCTGCTCAGCCAGTCGACGGGCTGCATTGGGGTGATTTGCGCGCAGGAGAACATTAACCAGACCACCGGTTACCTGTACGCGCTGGAAAAACACCTCAGCCAGCATCAAAAACATCTGCTGCTGCGTTTCGCACACACGAAAACAGAAGTGATGAACGCCCTTGAAGAACTCTCCTGCGGCTTATGTGATGACATTCTGGTGATTGGCGCGCGTTTCCCGCTAGACGTGGACATGGACAACGTCATTCTGGTCGACTGTATGGAAGCCGATAACGCCAACAGCATTCAGTTCGATCACGCGTTCGCGGCTGAAACGGCCTGCAACTATCTCACCAGCCAGGGGCGTCGCCAGATAGCACTGATCCACCCGCACGGCAGCGGCTTTGCCGATCAGGTGCTGCTGGGTTACAAACATGCGCTGGAGAAAAACTTCCTGCCCTTTAATCGCAACCTCGTGTTTATGGACGCGACTTCATCGTCCGTTGCGCTTCAGGAATTACTCAACAACGCGTCCACGCTGAACTTCAACGCGCTGCTGGTGGCAGACGAGCAGGAAGCCCAGCGGGTGATCCCGCAGTTACAGGCGTTTAATAAATCGGTACCGGAAGACATCATGGTCTTCAGCCTCGGCGGTTCGCTGCATCTCCCGGGTATTCCGGTGATCCCGGCGATTGAATATTCCATGGACGCCATGGCGGCGCGGATTGTGAGCTGGCTGACGGCGAAAACGCAGATGCTCGGGTCGTACGTGCTGCGCGGGGATTTGATTATTCCGGATGTGCGGAAGCGTTAAACATGTGATGTAGGCCGGGTAAGGCGCAGCCGCCACCCGGCGCTCAACCCTCAGTAATCTTCCATACAATCCACCTGACTTACTGCATCCCAGTAGGCGTCCAGGTTGTCACGCTTCACGGCGGTGATGGCATTTTTGATCAGCAGCTGATTGGCCTCAGACGACAAAATCATCGCCTGCCAGGCCTTATCGCTCTGCTTTTTCTGCGGGGTACAGGTTTTCTTCACATCTTTCAGGACCTGCTGTTTTATCTGGGCCTCTTTCTCCGGAGCGCTCTTCTCCAGCGCGTGAACAAACGCAGCGAAAATCAGGCAAACGAGCAGGCAAACCAGGTGTGCAGATTTCATTGAGACCTCCGGTAAAGTCACAGGCTTTCTCTGAAATGTATCGTTACATTCAGGCAGGCGATTCCAGCCGAAAGTATGAATTTACTTTTCACCTGGTATGAGAATCGCCCTCTCAGGCCGTTACTGAACCCCTCCACCCAGCGATTGCCACAGCGTGATGCGGTTTTCCAGGTCGGTTTGCTGCAAGGCAATCAGTGATTCCTGTGCTGACCACAGCGATCGCTGCGCGGTGAGCACCGTCAGATAATCGCCCGCGCCAGCCTTGTAACTGCGCGTCGCCACATCCAGCGTTTTTTGCTCCGCCGCCACGTATTCACGCTGGGCATCAAGCTGTTCGCTCAACGTTTCGCGCCGCGCCAGCGCGTCGGCCACGTCCTTGAACGCGCTCTGGATGGTTTTCTCATAGGTCGCAATTAACCCTTTTTTCTCCGCTTCCGCATAGCGCAGCTGCGCCATATTGTTGCCCCCGCTAAACAGCGGCAGGGTGATGGACGGCGCGAACGACCAGACCTTCATGCCGTGGCTGAACAGGGATGACAGCGAATCGCTGCCGACGCCCGCGCTGGCGGTCAGTGAAATGGTCGGGAAGAAGTTGGCGCGTGCCGCGCCGATGTTGGCGTTAGCGCTCAGCAGGTTATGTTCCGCCTCCTGAATGTCCGGGCGACGCAGCAGCGCGCTGGAGCTGACGCCCGCCGGGATCAGCGTGATGGCGTTATGGCTCAGGCTCTCCAGCGTGCCGGGCAGCAGGTTCTCGGGCACCGTATCGCCCGCCAGCAGGTTAAGGGCGTTTTTGTCCTGCATCACCAGCGTCTGGTAGCTCGCCACGCTGGCGCGCGCCTGCTGGTAAACCGCCATCGCTTCACTGACGTCCGTGGCCGCTGCCACACCTACTTCCTGCTGACGTTTGACGATTTTGAGCGAGTTCGCGGCGCTCTCCAGGGTGGATTTCGCCAGCGCCAGATTGCTGTTATCCGCCGCCAGCGTCACCCAGGCCGTGGTCAGCTCGCTGACCATCGTCAGGCGCGTGTTCTGCGCGGTGAACTCGCTGGCAAGCCAGGTTTCACGCGCGGCGCGCGACAGGCTCTGGTTGCGGCCAAACAGATCCAGTTCGAAGCTGGAGACCGTGCCGTTGGCTTCGTCGCTCGTCGCGACGCCGCTCGCCAGCGTACGGCTGCGGGTATGACTCAGTTCCGCGTCCACCGTCGGGAACAGGGACGAGCGCGTTTCGCCATACTGGGCACGGGCGGCGTCGATATCCGCAATCGCTTTTTGCACGTCGCGGTTGCTGTTGAGCGCCATCGTCACCACGCTTTTCAGCCGCGCATCATTCATCACCTGCTGCCACTGGCTCACCACGGCGCTGGCTTCGCCGTGCGCGCCGGGTAGGGTGGCCGGAACGGGTGCGTCCGGGCGCTGATACGTGGGATCTAATGACACACAGCCTGCGCTCAGCAGTGCTAACGCTAAAACAGTTACACGAAACATTATGACCTCCGGTTTGCGTGCTTACCGGAGAACAGACGTTTCACCAGTACAAAGAATAAAGGAACAAAGAAGATAGCCAGCAGCGTCGCGGCCAGCGTCCCGCCGATAATGCCGGTGCCGATCGCCACGCGGCTGTTGGCCCCCGCGCCGGTGGCAATCGCCAGCGGCGTCACGCCTGCGATAAACGCCAGCGAGGTCATGATGATCGGACGCAGACGCGTCTGGGCGGCCCGCAGGGCGGCGCGCGTCAGTGAGTAGCCTTCGGCCACTTTGGCTTCGGCAAACTCGACAATCAGAATGGCGTTCTTCGACGACAGACCGATGGTGGTCAGCAGCGCCACCTGGAAATAGACATCGTTGCTCAGGCCGCGCAGGGAGGCGGCAATGGCCGCGCCCAGCACCCCAAGCGGGATCACGAGGATCACCGAAATGGGCACCGACCAGCTCTCATACAGTGCCGCCAGGCACAGGAACACCACGAGGATGGAGAGGGCATAAAGGCTCATCGCCTGACCGCTCGCCAGTTTTTCCTGCAACGACAAACCGCTCCACGCCCAGGTGCTGCCGGACGGCAGGTTATTCGCCAACTGCTCCATTTTGCTCATCGCCGTACCGGAGCTGGCGCCGCTGGCGTTCTCGCCCTGAATTTCATACGCCGCCGAGCCGTTGTAGCGCACCAGGCTTTCCGGGCCATACTCCCAGCGGGTAGTGGCGAAGGCGGAGAATGGGGTCATAGTGCTGTCGCTGCCGCGCACATACCATTTGTTGAGATCCGACGGCACCGCACGATAGTCGCTGTCGCCCTGGATGTAGACCTTTTTCACGCGGCCACGGTCAATGAAGTCGTTCACGTAGGTGCCGCCCCAGGCGCTGGACAGGGTGTCGGTGACGTCGCTCAGGGAGAGCCCCAGCGACACGGCTTTGTTGTTATCGATATCCACCTGAAGCTGCGGCATCTGCGGCAGATCGTTGGCGCGCACGGCGTGCAGCGAGCTGTCCTGATTCGCTTCGCCAATCAGCTGGTTACGCAGTTTCAGCAGCGCGTCGCGGTCGGTGCCACCGCTCGCCATCAGCTCAAAGGTAAAGCCGTTGCTCTGGCCCAGACCGTCCACTGCCGGCGGTGTCATCGCAAAGATGGTGGCATCGCGGATGGCGCTCAGCTCCTGCGTGGCGCGCAGGGCAATGGCCTGCGCGGTGTTTTCCTCGCCTTTACGCTCTGACCAGTTTTTCAGGGAGACGAACGCCATCCCGGCGTTCTGGCCGCTGCCGCTGAAGCTGAAGCCTTCAACGGTAAAGATCACGTCGGTATTAGCTTTCTCTTTGGTGAGGAACCACTCGCGTACCTGGCGGCTTACCTCTGCGGTACGCACCGCGGTTGCGCCGGCAGGGAGGGTGTACTGCACCATGATTTCTCCCTGGTCTTCGGTTGGCAGGAAGCTGCCCGGCAGTTTCAGCATGGCGAACCCCATCGCGCCGCAGAGCAGGGCGAAGATCACCAGCATGCCGCCGGAACGGCGCAGGGCGCGCAGAACCTTATTCTGATAGCCGTGCTCGGTCTTACTGTAGAAGCGGTTAAACGCGCCGAAGAAGCCCTTTTTGTGCGGAGCGGTGTGATTCAGGATCGAGCCGCACAGCGCGGGCGTCAGGGTCAGCGCCACCACTACGGAGAGGAACATCGCCGAAATAATGGTGACCGAGAACTGACGGTAAATGACCCCGGTAGAGCCGCCGAAGAAGGCCATCGGCAGGAATACCGCAGAGAGCACCAGTGCAATGGCGATCAGCGCGCCGGAAATTTCGCCCATCGATTTTTCGGTCGCTTCCCGGGCGGGCAGCCCTTCGTCTCGCATAATACGCTCGACGTTTTCCACCACCACGATGGCGTCATCCACCAACAGTCCTATCGCCAGCACCATGGCAAACAGCGTCAGGGTGTTGATGGAGTAACCGAACAGCGCCAGTACGCCGAAGGTGCCCAGCAGCACCACCGGCACCGCCAGCGCCGGGATCAGCGTTGCGCGGATGTTTTGCAGAAACAGGTACATCACCACCACCACGAGGATAATGGCTTCGAACAGGGTCTGAATCACGTCCTCAACGGAGATCTTGATGAACTCGGTGCTGTCTTTCGGGTAGGCCACGTCGTAGCCTTCCGGCATCGACTTTTTGAACTCGGCGATCTTGTCTTTTACCGCCGTGGCGGTGTTAAGCGCGTTGGCGCCCGGCGAGAGCATCACCGCCATACCCGCCGCCGGGTGGCCGTTCAGCTTCGCGGTGGCGGTGTAGTCTTCGCTGCCCATCTCCACGCGCGCGACGTCGCTGATGCGCACCACCGCACCGTTGGACTCGCTCTTGACGATGATTTTTTTGAACTCATCGACCGTTTGCAGACGCGACTGAGCGCGAACGGTGGCGGTCAGCTGTTGGGCGTTCGACGAGGGCAGCGCGCCGATTTTACCGGCGGAGACCTGCACGTTCTGCGCTTCAATCGCGCTCTGCACGTCGGAGGGCATCAGCGAGTACGACGCCAGCTTAGCCGGGTCGAGCCAGATGCGCATCGCGTATTCTGCACCGAACACCTGCAGGCTGCCGACGCCATCCACGCGCGCCAGCGGATCCTGCATATTACTCACCAGCCAGTCGGCAATATCCGAGCTGCTGGCGGTATCGGTTTTGTCATACACGCCCATGATCAGCAGGAAGTTGCTCTGGGATTTTTCGACGGTGATCCCGGACTGCTGCACCTCGGTCGGCAGGCGTGATTCCGCCTGCTGGACTTTGTTCTGCACCTGTACCTGAGCGGTGTCCGGATCGGTTCCCTGTTCAAACGTGACGTTGATGCTCACCGAACCGTCCGAGCTGCTGGTGGAGGTGAAGTAGAGCAGGTTATCCAGCCCGGTGAGCTGCTGCTCGATCACCTGCGTCACGCTGTTCTCCAGCGTTTGTGCGGAGGCGCCGGTGTAGGTGGCGGAGATTTTGATCGACGGCGGGGCAACGTCCGGGTACTGCGCAACGGGCAGCGTGCGGATCGCCAGTATCCCGGCGAGCATGATGAGAATGGCGATAACCCAGGCAAAGACCGGGCGACGCACGAAGAAACGGGAAAACATCAGGCGTTTCCTCCGTTGGTTTTCATCTCTTCAGCTTTCACTTCCTGCCCGGCGGTGACTTTGTCGGTGCCTTCCACAATCAGCTTATCGCCCGCCTTCAGGCCATTCAGCACCAGCCATTTATCGCCGTAGGTGTCGCCCGTTTCCAGCTGACGCTGCTCGACCTTGTTGCTGGCGTTCACCACCAGCGCGGTGGCGGTACCTTTGGCGTCGCGAGTGATGCCCTGCTGCGGCGCGAGGATCGCGTCATTCATGATGCCTTCATCCACTCGGGCGCGGACGAACATGCCCGGCAGAAGCTGATGCTGCGGGTTCGGGAAGACGGCGCGCAGGGTGACTGAGCCGGTAGACTCATCCACCGCCACTTCGGTTAACGCCAGATGGCCTTTTTCGCTGTAGCTGCTGCCGTCTTCGAGGATCAACGACACGTTCAGCGTATCGCTGTTGCTGGCGAGGGTTTGCTTGCGTAATCGCAGCAGATCGGCGCTGGAACGGGTTAAATCGACGTACATACTGTCCAGCCCGCGAATAGTGGCCAGCGCGGTATCCTGCTGGGCGGTCACCAGCGCGCCGGGGGTCACAGAGGAGATGCCGATACGTCCGGCAATCGGCGCGGTGACGGTGGTCCAGTTGAGGTTAATGCGGGCACTTTCCAGCGCGGCTTTCTTTGACTCGACGCTGGCCTTGTCCTGCGCGCAGGTGGACTTCGCGTCTTCCGCATCCTGACGTGATACGCCGTCATCCTTAACCAGCTGCGCATAGCGCCGGGCTTTCTGGCAGTCGGCCTGCACCAGCGCCTGCGCCTGTTTCAGTGCGGCGGCAGCTTCATCATAAGCGGCGCGGTAGCTGGAAGGATCGATCTGATACAGCGCCTGCCCGGCCTCGACCGTATCGCCTTCGGTGAAGAGCCGTTTCTGAATAATGCCGCCCACCTGAGGGCGCACTTCGGCGCTCATCGCGGCGGCGGTGCGGCCGGTCAGCTCGCTGACCACGGACACCGGCTGGCTCATGAGTGTGACAATCCCCACTTCCGGAAGAGGACGCTGGGGAGCAGATGTTTGCGCATTATCGCACCCTGTCAGGAGGAGTAATGCTGCGATGGAGGTTGTTATGGTTTTCATAATCTTTTTCCAGGGTGAACGAAGCCTGCCCTGTTAATCGCTTAACAGGGAGGAGGGCTAATTAAAAGCACAGCGATCCCGCATCTCTGGCAGAGCCAGAAATGAAAAAAGGGAAATTACTTATTTCCACTAATTATTCACATGCGATTACTTCGCAGAGAAAAGCATATTTAAAATATTCTGGTATATGGGCTCTAATTGTTCTGACGGTACTTTTAAAGGCGTGAGTCGACGGTAAATCGTGCCTTCGATCATCACGGCGGTAATCTCCACGCAGCAGCGAATATGCTCATCGCTCAGGTGGGGGAACTGCTTTTTCAGGTGCTCACAGGCGTTGGCGAACATGCGGGCTTCGGCTTCGATCAGCATGTTTGCCACCAGCGGATTGCGCGTGGCCTCTGCGGACATTTCGAGCATTAGCGCGTCATCATCTTCGTTAAGCGTCTGGCGCCAGGCAAGCGCCTGCGGCATCCCTTCAACCAGGGTTTTGCCCTGCATCTCCTCAATACGTGAGTCGATAATGCGCCGGATCATCTCTTCAATGATCGCGTCTTTGTTACTGAAATAGCGATAGATTTGTCCGACGCTGAGCCTGGCTTCGCTGGCGATCTGCGACATGCTGGCAGCGTGAAATCCACTGGCGCGAAAGCAGCGGCGCGCGGCGGTGATGATTTCGTCCTGCCGTAGTTTTTGTCGTTCTTCCAGCTTTGTGCTCATCGTCGGCTACCGTAAAAAGTGAGAATGATCATTCTCATTATACGTTTTCGGAGCCTATTGGAAAGGTTTTTTTTATTTACATATTGAATGAATATTTCCTTGTTTAAACAATGGAGGAAATAAGGAGTTTTTATGAAGGTTAAGCTGTGAGATATTCAGATTGCGCTGAAAATAAGGAGAGATTTATGCATCTGAGCATTACAGATAAAGTCACGGCTGAAGAAAAAGAAGAATTATTAACGGGGCTAAGAGCCTATAACGCGCAGTATTTAGATCTGGCGACGTTTAGTGGCGATATTGGCGTATATGTGCGAGACGACAACGGCGTCATGCTGGGCGGGTTAATCGGCGTACGTAAAGGCGACTGGCTGAATATCGACTTTCTGTGGGTCAGCGACAGGGTGCGGGGAACGGGCGTCGGCAGCCAGCTGATCAAAACGGCTGAAGAGGAGGCCCGTCGTAAAGGGTGTCGTCACGCGCTGGTGGATACGGTCAGCTTCCAGGCGCGTCCGTTCTATGAAAAACAGGGTTATCAGGTGCAGATGTCCTTACAGGATTACCCTTATCAGGGAATGCAGAGACACTATCTGACCAGGGATCTTTAACCGCCGATCCCGTTGCCGATCACGGCTAACACGTGGCGCACAACGATCTCCGGCGAGAGGGCATTAAGCCTCTCGTCATTGCGCATGCGAGAGAACGGCACCAGCACCAGGCTCAGCAGCGTCGTGAACAGCAGTTCGGGGGCTAGCGCCGGATTCAGCTTTCCTTCCTGCTGCCAGCCTTTGATGGTTGCCAGCGTGGTGTGATATTTCTCATCGCCAAAGCGCTCCTGCAAATGCGTACGCAGTACCGGCATCTCGCCGATCACCTCCTGCATCCACAGCGGGGCAAACCAGCGATACTTTTCCGCCAGTTCGGCCAGCACCCTGACCATTTCCGTCAGGGCATCCACCGGCGAATCCCGGTTGTCGGCGAAAATCGCTCCGATCCGCTCGCGTAACGGCAGGAAGCGCTCCTCAATCATCGCATCCAGTAACTGTTCTCTGGAGTTGAAGTAGTAGTGCAGCATGGCGGGCGTCACGCCGGCTTCGCGGGCAATAGCGTTCAACGACGTATTGGCGATCCCCTGGCGGGAGAAGAGGTTCAGGGCGATGTCCAGCAGCTGTTCGCGGTTGGCGGTAACGCGCTTGCCGCCGCGCGGACGTCCGGGACGGCGGGGTTCAGAATTGTCTTTTAGTGCTGGCACGGTCACGCTGTCTCTTGATCTTATCCATAACTTACCTGAATATTAATTATTCGATTAATTAATTTCAAGCGATCACTTATGGAGTCTGACGTAATGACTCAACCTGCGAAAAAGGCGCCGTCGATTAAGCTGCTGTTCAGCGCGCTCCTGCTGGTGATGCTGCTCTCGGCGCTGGATCAGACCATTGTCTCCACCGCGCTGCCGACCATCGTCGGTGAGCTGGGCGGGCTGGATAAGCTCTCCTGGGTGGTGACAGCCTATATCCTCAGTTCGACCATCGTGGTGCCGCTGTATGGCAAATTCGGCGATCTGTTTGGCCGTAAAATCGTCCTGCAAATCGCAATAGTGCTTTTCCTGGTGGGCTCTGCGCTGTGTGGCCTGGCGCAGAACATGACCCAGTTGGTGCTGATGCGCGCCCTGCAAGGGCTGGGGGGCGGCGGCCTGATGGTGATCAGCATGGCCGCCGTGGCGGACGTGATCCCGCCTGCCGATCGGGGTCGCTATCAGGGGCTGTTTGGCGGCGTGTTTGGCCTGGCGACGGTGATAGGCCCGCTGATCGGCGGGTTTATCGTTCAGCATGCATCCTGGCGCTGGATTTTCTACATCAACCTGCCGCTGGGGCTGTTTGCGCTGCTGGTGATTGGCGCGGTATTCCACGGCAGCGCGCGGCGCAGCAAGCATGAGATTGATTACCTGGGGGCGATTTACCTCAGCATGGCGCTGCTGTGCATCATTCTGTTTACCACCGAGGGCGGTACGATCCGCCAATGGAACGACCCGCAGCTGTGGTGCATTCTGGCCTTCGGCCTGACGGGGATCGCCGGGTTTATTTACGAAGAGCGGCTGGCGTGGGAGCCGATTATCCCGCTGTCGCTCTTCCGCGACCGCAGCTTCCTGCTCTGTAGCCTGATTGGCTTTATCATCGGCATGTCCCTGTTTGGCTCGGTAACGTTCCTGCCGCTCTATTTACAGGTGGTGAAAGACGCCACGCCAACGCAGGCCGGCTTGCAGCTGATCCCCCTGATGGGCGGGCTGTTGCTCACCTCCATCATCAGCGGGCGCATCATCAGCCGCACCGGGAAATACCGTCTGTTCCCGATCCTCGGCACGCTGCTCGGCGTGGTGGGGATGGCGTTACTGACGCGCATTTCAATCACCTCCCCAACCTGGCAGCTGTACCTGTTTACCGGCGTGCTGGGCATGGGGCTGGGACTGGTGATGCAGGTGCTGGTGCTGGCGGTGCAGAACAGCGTGTCAGCCGATCAATACGGCGTAGCGACCTCTGGGGTGACGCTGTTCCGTTCCATTGGCGGGGCGATTGGCGTTGCGTTGTTTGGCGCGGTGTTCACCCATATTCTGCAATCAGGGCTGATGGACAGGCTGCCGGAAGGGGCGGAACTGCCGCGCGAACTTAATCCCGTTGCCATTCACCATCTGCCTGATGCCCTGCGTCTGGACTATCTGGATGCGTTCGGCTCGGCTATCCATGCGGTGTTTATGCTGGCGGCGGGGATTATGGTGCTGGCGTTTGTGCTGTCGTGGTTTTTGCGCGAAGCGCCGCTGCGTCGGCAGGCGTGAGGTTAGCGGTTCTGCTATTTATTGCGAGTCGCTTTCTGATTTTTCAATGTCTCTCTTGTCGCTTTCCGGGGCGTTAGCGCATGCTGTGGGCTGGTCAATAAACCGACAGAGGTTGCCATGGAACGCACAGCGAAACTATTCAAAAAAGGACGAAACCAGGCCGTGGTCTTGCCTGCGGAATTTGCGTTTGAAACGGAGAGTGTTTATATCCGCCGGGATGACGAGGGGAATGTGGTGTTGACGGCAAGGTCCGAGAAAGAACGGCACAGGGATAACTTTTTGCGCATGCTAAAAGAAACGCATGTGCCTGATACCTTTCTAAGTAAAGAGGAGCGCAATCAGAGCTATACGACAAGAAACCCTCTGGAAGGGCTGTAGAAGATGCTGCATATGCTGGACACTAACATCGTAAGCCATCTGGTGAGGCAGCATCCTGAAGTAGTAAACCGATATTCGCAAATTACGCCTGAAAAGATGTGTATTTCAAGCGTAACGGAAGCGGAATTGCTTTACGGCGTAGCCAAAAAGCAAAACAACAAGCTGCACGAAACCATAATGGAATTTCTTAAAACCATCACTGTCTGCGCCTGGGATAGCGAAGCCGCAGCCACCTACGGTGAACTGCGTGCGGCAATGGAAAAGAAAGGGAAAGTGATGGGGGATCTCGATCAGTTGATTGCCGCACATGCTATCAGCCGGGGCACGACGATTGTCACGAACGATCATGCGTTCGGGATGGTACAGGATCTTACGGTTGAAGACTGGACTCTATAAATCAATAAGAAGCGACCTTTCTACATGAACAGGTCGCCTTCAAAAAAATAAACAACTTTTACTTAATATTAAGATTCGCGCTTGGCTTCGACTGATATCTCTCCAAGCTCGAAGATTAACTCCGCAGGAGATACTCTCATTGTTTCCTCAACTGCAATTGCTCGCGCCTTACGAATTGCTTCATCTCCACCTATGATTGGTATACCTTCGCACCAAGTTAATCTGATTTGTCCACGTTTTGAATTTGTTGAAGGAGTCGTTATGCTGTAACCTTGCTCTCCATTAGGCACTACCTTTAACCTCCATTTCATCCCATTTGCTGTAAATGCAATATCTATACGATCTCCTTTTTTGAGTCGAGCTTTTGACATTATATCCTCAGGGATATTTATATTCATAAAGCGTACCTGTTGATCATTAATGCGACGGCATGTTTGTGATATACTTAATTTGTTACTGTATGGTTGCCGCCCTCCTTTTCTTCCTCGCTTTTTCACTACATCACATATAGAAATAAAATCATTGATGTCTTGATCTTTCATTTCAACTTCCTTAAGCCAATTTAACTGTTTCATAATGAATTTTCAAATGAGGTGTTCGATGCGTAGATTAATTTAAATGGGCGCAAAAAGATTGAGTTATATCAATTTGCTATCTAGTATTGCTATTTTTGATCAGGGTGTTCATTGATCTATTTGTGTATCGAATTCATAAGCGACATTGTATTTTTTCGCTAAATTATTATATTTGCTTTTTATTCATTGGCTTTTTGTGTGTTTTGTTGTTTATTCATGCTGGCAATTTGTTTGGCTGTTCTGCGCTTTTCATATAACCTATCCGTCTTACTGATTCCTTTTCGTTTTTTAGCCTGCCGTCTCGTTGTCGATATAGTCTTCAAAACGTCTATCAAAAGGAACTGTCTCGTGAAACTTCGATTGGGTGCGCTTCTCCTGACTGGCCTGCTGCTCGCGGGCTGTGACCAGGGCGGCAATGATGCCAAACACATTAAAGTCGGCGTGATTAATGGCGCTGAGCAGGACGTGGCGGAAGTCGCCAAAAAGGTGGCAAAAGAGAAATACGGTCTGGATGTTGAGCTGGTGGGCTTTAGCGGCTCGCTGCTACCCAACGATGCCACCAACCAGGGCGAACTGGACGCCAACGTCTTCCAGCATCGCCCGTTCCTTGCACAAGATAACAAGGCGCACAACTACACGCTGGTCGCCGTGGCCAATACCTTCGTCTTCCCGATGGCGGGTTACTCCCGAAAGATTAAATCGGTGTCTGAACTGAAGGATGGCGCAACCATTGCGATTCCAAACGATCCCACCAACCTCGGCCGCGCGCTGTTGCTGCTGCAAAAAGAGAAGCTGATTACCCTTAAACCAGATGTGGGCCTGCTGCCGACGGCGCTGGATATTACCGCGAATCCCAAAAACGTACAGATTATGGAGCTGGAAGGGGCGCAGCTGCCGCGCGTGCTGGACGATCCGAAAGTGGATGTGGCCATCATCAGTACCACCTATCTTCAGCAAACGGGGCTGTCTCCGGTACATGACAGCGTCTTTATTGAGGACAAAAACTCGCCTTACGTGAATATAGTGGTCACGCGTGAAGACAACAAAGACGCCGAAAACGTGAAGGAATTTATCCAGTCCTATCAGTCGCCGGAAGTGGCGAAAGCGGCAGAGACCCTTTTTAACGGCGGTGCGGTGCCGGGCTGGTAGGCCACGGTAAGCTGGCCCTCACAGCGTTACGCGGGCATCGGTGCGGCTTTCGGGCCACAGAAAACCCTGGCCAGACTGTGCGCCAGACGTGCGGGCGCGCGCCAGATCCCGCGAATTCTCGATGCCTTCGATAAGAATTGATTGCGCGATACCTGCCCTGACCTCCTGCACAAACGGGGCAAGCGGCGCGCGCTCGCGCAGCGCTGAACGGTCAATTTTTACCCCATCCAGCGGCAGCGCAAGCCGCGCGAACGCCTCAGCCAACTCCCGGGTTAAATCGTCCAGCCAGATTTGCCATCCCGCCTCTTTTAACCGAACAAGCGTGGCATGAAGACGATGTTGCTCAGCCTTACTCAGCCGTGTGATGGTGAGAGGATCCTGAATTTCAATCGTTAACCGCTGCTGATGGCGTAACGCCAGCAACAACCGGATAGCGCGTTCGTCGAGAAGGTGCTCTGCCGGAAGGTTTAGCCAGTAAGCGTCCCGGGCGGGTATCTGTAACAGGGTGTTGGCCTGCCAGAAGAAGATTTGCAGCGCGCTGCGCGAAGGCAGAGAAGCAAACAATATCTCCAGATTGACGTTATGGATCTCCACGAGAACTTCATGCGCGAACATCTGGCCCGAATGAAGATCGACAAGCGGCTGGAATCGCAGCCCTGAGATACGTTGCAACAGGGGAGAGGGAAGAACGGTATACATGGAACAGCCTTCAGGAAATGAAAAAAAGGTTCCCGCGGACACGGGAACAAAAGGCAAACGACACACGGTCAAATTCTTAATTCAGGATCCAGCGAATGCTCTGGTAAAACGAGGGGCCACGCACGGCCTTAAGCTTGTTCATGGCGTTGTTTTTATAAAAGTAAACCAGCCTGACGTTACACCCCAGCTGACGGGCGATTTGCTTGGTTTTGAGATTACAGGAATAGCCGCGCAATACGCTGGCCTCCTCGCTGGACAGCCTCGCCGGGGTGCGTAAGCGGGTAGTCATGCCTACGTTGTAACGACCAGACTCTTGCGGCGTCTGGCTCATCAGTATTTGCCACAGCGCTTTGATATCCCCCAGGGAGACTCTTTTGCTGATTACCCCATCAACATGTTTGAATTTCAAATAGCCAGCGGATAACGAATAGATATAGATCTTCGCCGTCACTTGTTTCTGTTTAATACAGAGAATGTCGTCATTCGTCGTCACCCGGAAATGACGCGTATTCAACGGATCATAAATGATGATATCAAAGAGTTGTTCACTCATAGCAAGTTCTTCGATATGGGTAAACCCATGGAAAATAACGTCGTGTTTTTCATCAGGCTCACGCTTTCCGAGCGATTGCAGGCCAATCATCGTGAATTCGCAGCTGTCAACAACGGCAACGTGAATTGTTTTTTTATTTTGCATTGGCATTCTCCTTTCGCTGAGTAAACAGTCCATATAAGAGAAAATGGCGGTTCGCACTCTCTTATTAAAAGAATGGCGAGCACTTTTTAAATAACGCGATGCGATGGCATCAATGTAAGCCAATACAAACCGTCGAGTAAAGCTGATGCCAATTATTAGAGGAAGATAAAATTGAAAAATGGTTTTAATGGTATATGCAATTGTTTTAATCTTCTAATAATATTCATGCCAGATTTTTATTCTGTGAATGGGCGGTTAATAAGCATCAGAAGGTTGATTGATGGGGTTTATCCACCGTTTTTTCAGTGGCTTACTGCTATTCCTGAAAGAAAAATTGAGATCGCGGTAGGGTTATCGACAAAGCTTTATCTGCAAGAGGAAACGGCGTGCAGAATAAAATAGAATTTTTTCTATAAATTTAATGCCCTTGTTCAGATTTTTAAGTCTGAGAAGGATAAAATCCTGGCGCGAAGAGGTTGTGAGTGGTGAGTACATAAACTATTATCATTTCCCTCCGGTCACGAGAATTTAGAAAAGACATGAATAATACTGAACGTATCGTAAGGGTAATGGTGTTTTACAAAATAAATATATTTAAAGAGATAATATTCCGGGCGCTCCATGATCTTTTACCCGATTACGTACTGAACATTACTCAGGTCGATTCCACTGAACAGGCGCTGGCGGCGGTCGCGGATAATAACGTGGATGTTTTCTTCACTGAATTTAATTATCTGCTTAATCATAAAGAGTGGAGTGCGGAGGTCAGCAGCCGTTTTACATCTTTATGTAAAACCCATCACGTCAGGCGTGTTCTGTTGGTGCCCGAGCTGCCTTACGGGCTGTTAAAAAAAGTTCTGGAGATGAAATTTGAATTAACCATCAGTCAGCAGGATGAATTGACTGAACTGAAAAAGGAATTACCCGCGTTGCTCATGGCGGACGGGCAAACACCGTCGATCTCTTCGTGGCTCAGGCGGGTAATGCGGTCCGGTTCCCGGGCGCGCTCCATCCTCTCGGCCAGAGAGTGGGAGGTGCTCCATCTTATCGTGGAAGGATTTTCAACGACGGAGATTGCCCGTCATCGAAACCGTTCGGTCAGTACCATTGCGACGCAGAAGCACAATGCGATGAAAAAGCTGAATCTTTCCAACCACAGCGAACTGATTAAGTATGTGCAAGCGGTTGGAAAGATGGAGAAATAGCTCACATCAGGGATAGATAATATTCAGCGTAGCCGATGTATTGATCTTACCCTGGCTCACCTGGGCGGGCGCCCACACGTAATAGTACGCCGCCATCGGAAGGGTGAAATGTTCGTCCAGCGCCGCGCCAGCCGCCACGCTGAAAATCATCGTGGCGTTGCCACGGCTGGTGGTTGAGGTAGAGAAGGTCACCGGCGTTTGCGGGGCGTCACGTTTTATCAGGCGTAGCCCCACGCCCTGCGCCGCGCTACTGCTGCTGTCGATCAGCACCGAGCTGTCGGTTGAGAGCAGCTGCGTGCTGGACAGAAACATCTCAATTGCCCGATCGGAATTGCCGTTAATCCCGACGTTCTGACAGCTCATGTTCAGTGAAAAAGGCGTCAGCCCCGGCTGTGAGGATGCACTGAGCTGGGGAATGCCGAGCGTCGGCAGCGCTACGGTCAGCCCCGCATTATCAAAGGAACAGGTAGTCAGTTTTGGCGCGTATTTGATGATCATCGGCTGACCAAACATATCGCGGTTGTCGTAAGGCCACTTGAACCCGCTGAATAACCACTGCGCTATCTTGATGACCTGATTGATTGGCCAGGTGATGATTTCCCAGAAGGATAGCCCACTCATGTCGCTGACGAACAGAACGTCGCTCATGTTCGCTGTATCCCCCGTCAGGGTGGTGCCGCTCTGGTTAACGAGGGTGAAGCGAACCGTAAACGGTGTGTTCAGCTCAGACGCCGTATGGCTACCGCTGGCAGTCAGGGTTTTATTGGCCGGGGGATTGGTGATCTCCGCCCGCACCATATACTTGTTATTGCTGAATCCGAGGATGGTCGCGTATTTGCTGTCGGTCGAGAGGATCGGCGTGTAAGAAAATTCACTGTTACCCGTCGTACAGTTGAATGAGCCGCTGTACTGGGTGCTGAAGCTGCCGGTCCATGTGGGCGTGGCCGGGCTCAGCTTATCCGATAAATCAATGGTAATCGGTGTGCCATAAACGATGCTGCTGCCGGAGCAGGTGGCATAGCTCATCCCACTAATGCTGGAGAGGAGCAGGAATATGAATGATCGTAACATTTTGATAATCCGTAATTAATGGCAAACCGATGAGGGGCTGTTCAACCCCCAGGCTGGGGCGGAGATTTCGCACTTCCCGCCCCGGAGATGCACGTTGAGCGCGCGTGGCGGCTGTTCAGCGCGGATATACAGTACGCTGGCCTGGCCGACATACCCGACAGATTCACCGTGTTCATCAAGCACTTCGGTACCAAAGGGCAGCGGTTTGCCGTCGGCACGCGTCGCATGAAGTACCCATGACTGGCGTTTGTCGGTTTCGAAGCGGATATAGCTCACCGCCCCGTCGTAAGGGGCCACGTTAGCCATGTTGCCGATCACCTCCGCGCCAGCGCTGTTTTCCGTTTGCGATAACGTAATGGCGTTTTTGCGATACGGGGTGGCGTAAGGCACCAGCGCCACGCCATCGCGGTTCGTCATAATGCTTTCATCGCCGTTCACCATCAGTCCCTCCGCTTTTGGCGCATCGACGATAGTCATGGTTGTGCCGGTTTCGTTTGAGGCGAGAACGTGCCACGGGTAGGCCACCAGGCTTCCCCGTCCGCTGAGCCCGGTCTGGCGGTAGTCGGAGGATTCGCTGTAAGAGCCACCGAGTGTCGCGAAGTTCGAACGGTACGCGGCGTTAACGCTTGCCGCATTTTTACCCCCCCGCGCATTACTGCCGGAGAGGGTGTAGCTCAGGCGGTTCGACGCCAGCGCGTTCCCGCTCATGCTGATATTGCTCTGCTCGTAATGCGAATCGCTGGCCGTCAGGCTGGAGGTGATCCAGGCATTATTATCAAACAGCGAGAACGGCAGGCTGAGGGAGAGGTAAAGGCGCGTCTCTTCTTCACTGTCCCTGTTCCGTACCCGGCTGGCCGACAGGGTATAGCTGGCGCGGCCGATGGCGTTGGAATAGCCCATCTGGTATTCGCGCGTGGTTTGCTGTGAGTTCCAGTAATCGCGCTGTGTGCCGGAGACAAATACCGTGCCCCAGTTATTGAGCAGGCGCTGATTAAGGTTAAGCGTAAAGGTATTCTTGGGCTGCGCCGCGCGCAGGGCATCCCAGGTGCTTAGCGACATGTCGGGCGCAACGCCAAACCGATCTTCATAGTCGTCGTACTGCGCTCTCAGGCGCTGATACCCTTCGCGCGAATAGAGCGCGTCGCTGAAGCTGTAATAGCCTTTAGTGGAATAGCGATAGGCCGCCAGGGTGAAGTTGGTGGCGGTGGTATCGATAAATTTGCTGTACGACACGCGATAACTCTGACCGCTGCTGGTGCGATCCTGTAGGGTGGTTTTGGCGTGGGTGACATCAAACGAGACCGCGCCAAACGGAAGGTTCCACCCGGTACCGACAAGCCCGGCCTGGTAGTTATCGCTAATAATCGTCCCGGTATACCCGGTGATGAGGTTATTAAATCCGTAGCGCAGCGTGGCCTGCATGAATGCGGGTTCGGCATCGAGCGTGTTCTGGTGCACTTTACCCGCCACCACGCTGTACTGACTCACCCCTTCTTTTAGCATCCCGGGCACGGCGGAAAACGGCACCGTGAAGGACTGCTGTGAACCGTCCGCTTCACGCACCACCACCAGCAAATCGCCCGCAGAGCCGGTAGGCTGAATGCTGTCGAGGGTAAACTGGCCCGGCGGTACGTTCTCCTGATAGATCACGTTGCCATTCTGGATAACTTTCACCAGGGCGTTCGTCCGTGCCACGCCGTGAACCACCGGTGAAAAACCCTGCTGTGAATTTGGGCGCATCTTCATGTCCGACGCCAGCGACACGCCGCGCACGCGCAGGGAATCAAACAGATCGCCAGGAATATAAAAGTCACCCAGCGTCAGGTTGGATTTCAGCGAGGCCAGGGGACGGCGCAGGTAGCGGGTATTATTCTGCCAGCTACTCTCTCCGCTGGCCGTTTTCCGCCAGGCGCTGCTGTCGCGAAACTGCCAGCCGAACAGGTTGGCGCCGGAATCCAGCCCGGCATAAAAATCATCATTTGTGTCTTTCGCAGCGCCTTTTGCGCGGGTGTTATACCAGGTCGTGTTCCACGAGAGCATCAGCGCCGGGATCCCCTCATCCCAAAACTGGGGGGCAATGTAACCTTCTTCAGTACGCAGCACAGCCGCCTGCGGAACGGTAAGCGCCAGACTCAGGGTGCTGGTATCGGTTTTGACTTCACCGCCCTGAACCAGATCGCGCAGCTGCACCTGCCCGTGCGCAATGGCGGGCGCAGGTACGGACGTGGTGTTGATGCCAAGCGACCGGGCATCTTTCCAGGCAAGGCGGATGTCGTCACGCTGCTCGCCGTAGATGACGGTATAACGTCCCTTCCAGCTGCCGTTTACGTAGATATCCATCTCCTGATTGCCGGCAGGCATGGCGTTGTTTTCGGAAAAGCGAGACAGATCGGACTCACCGGATGCGCCAGCAAGCAGGGAGGGATCAAACGAGACGGCCCCTGATTTATGCGAAAGCAGAAGCGTGCAGACTGCCAGCAGACAGAGTCTGTTTTGTTTCATTTTCATGGTGAGTCTTTCCGATCACTGACTGGTGAAAGTCCGGGTTTTATACGCGCCAAGATCGTCCACATACATCAGCTGGAAGGTCTGTCCGCGATTAACCGTATTTTTTGCGGCGACCGTCAGCTGCCCAAACGGGGAAACCATCGGGGACTCCTGGAGCAATTTCGTTTTACCCAGCGAAATATTGGCGACCGTAATATGGAACGGACTGTTATTTGTAATGCGAAAGCGATCGCCTTCGGCGGCGAGCGTCAGTTTCGCCACCGCGTCATCCAGCGTGCCTTTCAGCGCAGCGGGCCGGTAAAAAAGTTTGATACGGGATTTAATCGCCAGCTGAACGGTATTCTGATTTTGCAGATTTTCAGGTCTGGGCGGAATGTCGAGGACATTCAGGAAAAAGACGGATTCGCGATCCGCAGGCAAGCTGGACGGCAGCTTTTTAATACGAAGCTGTTGGCCATTATGTTCGTTAACTTTTATCACCGGCGGCGACAGCAGAAACGGCACATTGGCTGTTTCCGGCGTGGAATTAATATCACCGTCATCTATCCAGGATTGCACCAGAGCGGGCGCATCGCCCGTATTCATTAACTGGACGATCACCTCTTTGTTATTTTCAGGATAAAGGACACGGGTGCCATTAATGACAATATTGGCCCATGAGTGACCGGTGCTTAGCAGTAAGCCTGCCAGCAAAATTGCCTTGCGCATGATTGCAACCTTAAATACAGGCTCTGCGAAAACAGAGCCTGAATAATCATTATTACAGGTAGGAAATGGTATACGTTACGTTGGAGCTTAACTCGCCCACGGTGGCGGCAGCGGCGTTCGTTTTATAGTAATAAACATCCAGCGTCAGCGTCTCGGAATCTGGCGCGGTCGCTGTACCCATAATATCCGTAGTGTAAGGCTGGTTCAGGGTAATTGGCGTAGACGAACCTGGCTCCACTAACGCAAAACCGACATTACGTGCCACACTGGCATCGCTTTCGTTCACGCTGTTATTCAGCAGGTATTTACCGTCAGTGGAAATATTATCCGCGCTGGAGAAATACACTTTCAGCGGGGTACCGGTTGTTCCGGCTGCTGGTGAACAACCTGAGAACGTCAGCGCAATAGATTTTTTATTCTTAGTGATCAGGCCAACCGTGGTGCCTGCATCTTTTACCGAAATAGGGGAAAGCGCAACGGTAAAGTCCGCGCTTTTACCGCCGTTAATGGTACAGGTTGTATCGGTAATAGCGCCGGTAAAGTTAATGATACCACCCGCTGAATTGTCTGCGGCAACTGCGCTGGTAGAAGCAATAGCGGCGGCCAGCAGTGATACGGTCATGATCGATTTGAACATGATAAACTCCATGAAGATTTGTGTTATTTAAAATGAATGTTAATCGGCTACACATGTCCCTGATGTACCGGCTAGACGCATGGCGACTCGGGAGAATGCTTTGACGATATTATGTTGCACTAAAAAAGTACATAACAAAACATTATTCCAACAACTTCTAAAGTTTAAGATTATAATCTTGCGAGTTAGTTTTTTTTAATGTTTTAACCTAAATGCGTTAGTTCGAATATTTTTATTAATGATTTAATAATTGTTAATTAATGAAGCTTTATGAATTCATCTCTCAATTAATATCACGCGACTTGACCACACAAACTTTAGACTTATTATTGCCTGGCAAATGCACATAATTTTAACAATGGCGTAATAATAATATGAAGTATCTCATTGATCTTACAATGCTTTATGAAGTCGACACCGGTATGATCATGATTAATGGAGAGGAAGAGTCATCCATTAAGTTATCTAACCAGGCGGGTCGTCTGCTTTATGAACTTATCATCAATAATGGTAAAACTCTCGACAGAGACGACCTGATAAAGAAGGTCTGGGAGGATCATGGTTTCTCTGGTTCTTCGGTAAGTCTGAATGTTGCCATAAGTGAAATCAGAAAAGCATTTCGTACTTTAGGATGCGATCCTTTACTGATAAAAACGATACGTGGCAAGGGATTTAGCCTTGCCGCGCATATTGAACATCACACGGTCAGGCCGCCGGTCGTTTCAACGCTTAGTGAGCAATCTGCCTCTGAAGCATTCGATACGCTAGCGCATAAGAAAGATGCCGATCCGCCTAAACAATTAATATCGCTGCACAGACTCTTTATTTCTCTTTGCACGTTATTACTGATTACCGTTATCGGCACCGCTGTTTTACTGTTGCACCAAAGGGATTCCTATGCCGAGAGCCTGAAAGATTCTGATATGCATCTGCTCGGTAAAGTAGACCGGTGTACGGTATACCTGATCGATAAGAATATGTATCAGCCGCGACAGCACTACTTTAATCACGTAAAAGAGGTCATTGCCAGTCAACATATCGACTGTCAACACCAGGTTGCAGATGCTTACTATTCCAGGTTTAAAAAGTCGCAGATAGAAAATTATTTCCTGGCCATCTGTTATCAGCAGGACAGTATCGACGATTATAAGAACTGCATTTCTTACAGAAGCCTGACCGGGAGTTAAAATATGTCAAGGACTAAAATGAGTGTACTGTTCAGTATCGTACTGGCGCTGTCTGCCATCGCGTTGTTGTGGATCTATTTTACCAGAACGCAGGATGAGGGGTTTGGCTGCCAGTCAGATACCATTTCCTGGAAAACCTATTCCACGGGTGAGTTAACCGATATGTCGCTAACCACGCTTTTCCTGTTTAACAACAAAGATGTTGTGACGGTTATTCATAAAGGCGTACTCAAGAAAGAGGGCAAAAGCTACCTGATTGACAGAAATTACACGCTCAGCGTGGAAAAAGTCGACGGAAGCAATATCTTTTATATTAAGGATAAAAAGCTGAATAAATCTGAAGATGATGCGGCGCCGGATGGCGTTGTAAACGAAATGTTACTTGATAATATCAACTTCTTCTATATTACCCGCGTTAAACCGCACGCCTGGTTAATTAAGGGGCTGGTTTTGCCTGTAATGATGTGTGTAGCTGTTCCGACGTCCTGATATTTCTCTTTATTGAAAAATCGATATTTATCTATTGCTCGGGAAATTGAGTGATTTACTCAATACGTAACAATAAGATACGAGAAATTTATTTATATTTTTATTGTTATTCTCCGGCGAGTGAATTTTTCTGTATTGCCTCGTTATTTTGCGGCTGTCTATACTCCGCCTCGAAAAAGGGGCTCCCCTTTTTATACACGTGGATTCTTTTTTGAAGGACTAAATAAATGAACAAACTGAACGCTATCGTTCTGGGCTCCCTGCTGTCTGTTTCTGCCCTGAGCGCAGTTAATGCAGCAGAAACGACGGCTTCTGCCACCTGGCAGGCAACCGCGACCAAAGACAGCGAATCCGACCTGGTTGTTACGCCAACGCGTGCTTTGAACTTCGTTTACAGCGCCAATACCAAATCTTTCAACACCGATACCGGTCTGTTTGATGTGGCTATCCGTGGCGATCACTCTACGGCGACCAGCTTCAAACTCGAAGCTATCCTCGACGATTCAAACAACACGCTGTTCAGCGTGGGCGGTGAAGCGACCAAGCTGAAAGTGGGTGCGCGTTGGGGCGGTAACGACCTGGGCTCTATCGGTGGCACCGTGGGGGCGAAATCAACCGCATGGACCACGCTGGTTGATTCTTCTTCTAACACCGGCGTCTCTTCTGGCCTGTGGAACCTGACCACCAGCGCAGGCGCGGCGGCAGATACCGAAATTACCGGCCAGGACAAATTCGTCTTCTACGTTGACTCCGCTCAGGACAACGCGGGTACTGCGAAAGAGTTCAAAGACCTGACCAACAGCCTGTGGGAAGGGACCGTATCTGTTGCGTTCCGCGCAACCTGGGGCTAAGGCCTGATCGATCCAGGGGCGCAAGCCCCTGTTTAGGGAAATAGCATGTTTAACCTCAAATCCGCCTTCTTATTTTTATTATTTATCTCTTCCTCCGCGCTGGCCATTAATGTGGGAAAAGTCACCACCATTATTCCTGCGGATGCTGACTCCACCGCCAAGGAAATAAAAAACGAAGCAGACAGCGTGCGTATTGTTTCTGTTCGCGCACAGCGGATCAGTAGCCCAATGGATGAAGGGATCGTCATTAATCCGGAGAAAGTGGACGAGCTGTTGCTGACGCCCACGCGCATGGTAATGCCCGCCGGTACCAGCAATATTGTCAAATTTTACTATCACGGGAACGCCGATAACAAAGAGCGTTACTACCGCATTACCTTCACGGATGAAGGGGTGAGCGAAGAGGTGGACAGCGGTTCACCAAAAAACGGTACCGGGATGACGCGCGCGGTGGTGAGCACCATTCTGGTGGTTCAGCCCCGTGATAAGAAGATCGACTTCGTCTATGTGGCGGGAAAAATAACCAATAAAGGGAACACCGCTTTTCGCGTCAATGCGACCGGAACCTGCCTGAAGCCGAATCCGGAATCACCGACTACGCCGTGTACCAAAAACTTCTACCTGATGCCGGATACCTCGCGCGCTATCGAGGATATCAACGTTACGGATAACCATTTTCATCTCGGAATATGGGACCTGAAACAGTTCATACCTGTTAAGTAAGGATGCATGGTGAAAAATAAATTAGTGTTGCCGGTGATGATGGCTTGCGCATCCGGCACGCTGCCCGCGCTTGCGCATGCAGCCTCAAGCTCCGTGGTTATCGCTAATTACCGTTTTCCCGACTCGCTTTATGCACTGCTGGAGCAGGGGATCAAAATTCCCGTCTATCTGGTGAATACGCGTTCACACTCAGCACAACAAGGGAACCACGAAGGCACGGCGAGCGAATATGTTCGTATCGGTGACGTGACGCTCTTTGCAAAAGATCTGAAGCTGGGGCTGAGGGACGTTCAGGTCCAGGAGTCTGATAACGGCATTCGTCTGTCAAAAGAGATGAGAACGTTATTGCAGAGCATTAACGACAAGCAGTTTGATGACCAGATGCGCATTCCGGTAAGTACGGGGTCCGCGTTCGAGCTAGATCAGAAAAAAATGCGCCTGTTGCTGAATCTGTCGCAGAGCGACTACGGGGTGAATATTCGCCCGCGTGAGGTGGACATTGATGCGCCGGAGTCTGACGACCTGAGCGGCACGTTCTCCTACAACCTCGGGGCGTATCACACCGAGAGCGGCTACGGTGACAGCTGGTCGTCGGGGTATCTGAACGCAAGAAACTGGATCTCAATGGGCGTTGATCATGTGCTGATCGACGGCTCTGGCTACGTCAACGAGAGCAGCAGCGATACCCAGATGAACGCGGTTATGTGGGAGCGCGACTATCAGGGGATGCGCTACGCCGCGGGCATGCTGAACGGCTGGGCGATGCAGTCTCTGGCGAGCGTCAGCGGGATTTCCGGCGGTGAAGTCTACGGCGTTTCCATGGGCAACCAGGCCAACTCCCGTAAGCGCGATAACACGCTCTCTCTGACGCCTGTGGTGGTCTATTTCCCCACGGCGGGCGAGGCCCGTATTCGTCGTGACGGGCAGCTTATCGGGATTCAGCGCTTTGACGTCGGCAACCATGAAATTGACACCAGCAGCCTGCCCTACGGGATCTACAGCATCGAAGTTGAGGTGGTGAGCGGAAGCCGCACCGTGTCACGTAGCATGTACACCGTGAATAAGCCGTTCTCCAGCAACGTGTCGGAAACACTGCGCTGGCAGATGTGGGGCGGGATGTATAGCCGCGATAAATCCGTCGTCAATTATAAAAAATACGCGAAACACAAAAACGAGCAGGACAACACCTACTACTACGATTACGACACCAAACATAAAGACACCATGTCGCTGGTGGGGGCCTCGTTCAGCAAGCGCAGCGGGATGGTCGACTGGAACGCCTCCACCTACATGATGCGGGAACACATCGTCAGCGAGCTGTGGGCCTCCCTGAACCTGACGAGCTATTTCTCGGTGAATACCCAGACCATGGCCGCCTCCGACGGAACGTACCGCGCCAACTACGGCGCGAATCTCAGCCTGCCGTGGCAGATCGGTTCGGTCTGGTACTCCCATGAACAGCTCTCCAGCGGCAAGTTCCTCGATATCTATGAGAGCAAGGGCAACACCTGGGGCGCCTCCTTTAGCCTGCCGTCGTTCGGCCTGCCCTCAGCGGGCAACCTGAGTCTGATGCGTCAGGAGGACGACCTCTATCGCTATAAACGCTATCAGCTGGACTACTCCCAGGGGTTATACGCCGGTCGCTACGGTACGGCGCGCCTGCGGGTGGGGATGTCGCGCAACAAATACGACGGGTATTACGAAGAGAAAGATCGCTACGTGATGCTCGATTTCGCCATACCGCTCGGCAATACCGTGTCGGTTGGCATTTCCCACAATCGCGATACCGGCACGGCGCTGAACGTCAGCGCCAGCCGCCAGTTTGAAGGCGATTACCTGAAATCGGCCACCGCCAACGTCTCGAAAGCCTTTAACAGCCGCCAGGATCGCAGCGTAAGCGGCGGCGGCAGCGTGAACTTCGACACGCCGTGGAACAGCAACATCCTCAGCGTCCAGAGCGGCATGAGTAAAGGCTGGAACTCCACGCTGACCAGTGACGGCAGCGTGGGCTGGTCCAAAGAGGCCATCGCCGCCGGGAAAGGCACCGAAAGCGCAGGGGTGATTGTCAGTACCGGTCTCAAATCTGATGAAGCGCTGACCCTGAAGCTTAACGGCCGGGCAGAACGCATCAAAGGGGATAAAACCTGGCTGTCGCTGCCGGCATACCAGGCTTATGACCTGGAAGTGATGAACAGTGAAACCGGTACGGAAAGCTATGAGATTGGCGCGAATGCGCGTCGCCATATCACGGTTTATCCGGGCAATACCGTGGTGATGAAGCCGCAGGTGAAGAAAATCGTCACCCTGTTTGGCCGCCTTGTGGATGCAAACGGCAATCCGATTGGCGCCACGCAGATCAAAAACCACGTTGGGCTGACCCGGACGGAGAACGACGGACGCTTCGTGATCGACGTTGATAAGAACAACCCTGTCCTGAGTATCGCCACGCCGGACGACAGCGTCTGCGAAGTGCGCCTGGACATTGAGTCTAACCGCGGTGCGCTGTGGCTCGGGGACATCTCCTGCGACAAAGGCGATTTCGTCTGGCAGGAAGCAAAAGGAACGCAGGAACGTGACGATGAAAAAGATATTCGCTCTTAATTTGCTGCTGATGAGCGCGGTGGCCCATGCGCAGGAGCTGCCCTATTTCGCCATTAATAATCCGGACAATAACGGTACGGGAAACAGCGCGGGGCTGTTTAGTCTGAACAGCACCTCGACCGCGTTTTTACACGGTTCGCGTGAGTGGCCGACGCTGAGCGCGAAAACGAATAACGGTATCGCCACTTACATCCCGGACAACAGCTACAGCGGTCCGGCAGGCAGCGCGCTGACCATCGACTTTTCGGTGACCGGTTCCAGCGCCTCTCCGTTCTTTAAAGGGACGGCGTGTTCCTCGTCCTGCGGCAACACGGGGTACACCCCGACGACCCGCTATACCGATACGTCGATGGTGGTCAAGCCGCCGGTGATGGAGCCCGGCACGTCATACGGGCGCTGGGTCCTGGGCGATCCGTTCTTTAACTATCTGCTCAACGCCGCGCCAGGGGATGAAGTGACCATCACCTCCACGCCGCAAATCAGCTCCATCAACAAAGTGACCACCACCAATACGCTTCACAAGGTGGGTACGCTGACCATGACCAACGCCAGGGCGCTCAACCTGGGGATTGACCCGATCAGCGGCGAGGTGACGATAGTCGATGGATCAACGGGGGCCACCTGCACCAAATACACCCGCAACACGATCTCTGGCGTGCTGTGCGACCTGCTTGAATACACGTTTGTTGGGGAAGATATCTCCGGTTACAACGGGGGGCTGGCGCTCACCTCTTCCCGCGTCAACAGCGTGCTGCAATCGCACATGAACGGCGGCACCGGGCTTGCCGCCGAGCTGACCTTCGATGAAAACACCTGGTACAGCATCTCCGGCGGTATCCTGAGTGATACGCGTGTCCTGGCGAACACCTTCCTCGCGGCGCCGCAGAAAAACGGCGGCAAAGCGTACCTTAAAATATTTTTGCCGAAGGCGTTAATTCTGAGCGTGGCGCAGGCGGGGGACGGCAGCAGCATTGGCAATATCGTCAGCCTGTGCCTGACGCCCGGCAACAGCTCGCTGGCGGCGGATTTCTGCTTCCAGCCGGGGGGCGGCCTGGTGATTAACCCTATTCAGCCGGGGCTGGAGATTACGCCCGACAACCCGGATTACGCCCTCGATCCTGACGGTCTGGGCGGCTCCGGGAAAGGCGCCATCGGCGAAACGCCCATTGAGATCCCCTACACCATCACCTACAGCGGGGCGCAAAAAGATGCGGCGATTGCGGTCACGGTAAAAGTCACCGGGCCTACTCAAAGCCTGAATGGGGTGGACTACTGCGCCTTCAGCGGCAACGGCTTTACGGTTCCCATTCCTGGCAACGTGCTGGTGGGGAAAAGCCAGACGCGCATGGCGCATAACTGTAAAGGCGAGGTATTGTCGATCCCGGCGCCGGCCACCCATGCGGAAGAGTGGGACAAAATGAGTTCCGGCGTGACCGATATGTGGCTCTGGAAAACACCGCTGATCCTCCAGTTCGTTATGGATAATCCGGTATCGAAGACCACCTATGACGGAAATAGCTGGTTTGGCGAAGTGACCGCGCAGGGAAGAATAGATGTTAGCGCATCCTGGAATTAATCAATCATGACTGGAAAATTCCTGGCTATTTTTGCAATAAATTGCTTCATTTCCACAGGGGCAAATGCTTTAATTATCGAAAGTCTGAATATTGATTTTCTTCCCGAAAGAGAAGTTGTTTTTCAGCCGATAAAAAACGATACCAGCGAACGTCAGAATTATACCGTTTCGCTTATTCAGGTAGACGTTCCTAAAGAGAAGGGAAAAGAGACCGAAATAAAAGACGGCGAAGTCATGTATTCGCCTAAGCAATTAACGCTGGGGAGCGGTGAGCGCGCGGGTTTTAAATTTTACTATACCGGCCCGCATGACAACAAAGAGCGATACTATCGCGTAAAATTCACCGAGACGCCGCTCCAGGCAAAGGTCATCACGCGCAAAGGCCAGCGCATCCAGTCGGATGTGGTGGTCTCGCTTGAGGCTATTTTGATTGTCCGTCCATGGACACGACATTTTGATTATGCGTTTAGCAACGGGGTGGTGAGTAATACCGGGAATACCTATTTTAAATATGTTTCCTCGGTCGGGTGCAGTACGCAATACAATAATTCAAAATATATTCCTCCGGGGCAACGGCTGGAAATAGATAATGCCGGGCAGGCTGCAAGGCGAATGATTATTTATGGCAATAAAATCATTCCGCTGACCACCTGCCCGTAGCAACCGCTTTCCTTCATAAAAGGAAATTAGCCTTTAGCATCATGCTAAAGATCCATCACTACAGGAGATAAAAATGAAAGCGATTTCATTCGTAGAAGCGAAAGACATTATTGGCGGCGCGTTAAACCCGTTCGCTGGTCTGGTTAAAGGTGCACAGCTGGGTTACGACACTGGCGCCAGCATCATGGGCATGGTTGGCGGTGTGGTTGGCGGAGTTCTGGGTGGCGCAATGGGCTTCCTGGGCGCGCTGGTTGGTAGCTACAACTAATTCACGTTTACAGGAAAAGTATCATGCAAGTTATCGATTTCAAAAAAGCACAGGCCATCATCGGTGGTTGGGATCCGTTTGCTGCCGCTATTCAGGGCGCAAGCGCGGGCTATAACGCGGGCAGCCAGATGTTAGGTGCGCTGGGCGGCACCATCGGCGGCGTATTCGGCCTGGTGGGCGGCTTCATCGGCGGTTTCTTCAGCGCTTAAGCGAGAAGCACGTTGTACGCATGGCCCGCATTGCCGGGCCATTTTTTTATTTCAGCCACGGATCATTATGTTTTCGCTCTTTCAGTATAAAAAACAGGGTAAGACCCCTGTTATTCGCCAGCATGAATTTACCGAATGTGGACTGGCCTGCCTGGCGATGGTGTTGGGGCACTATGACCACCATGTCTCCGTCAGCCAGCTGCGCCGGGAGATTTCCGTTTCCGCCGATGCGGGAACCTCAATGGCGGAATTGTTGACCCTTGCCAGCGATAAAAATATGTCTGGCCGGGTGCTTAAAGGCGAAATCACTGAAATAGAAACGTCTGAGCTGCCGCTCATCGCCTTCTGGCGCGGCAACCATTTCGTGGTCATCGTGAAGATCGACAGCCGCAGCGTGACCGTTCACGACCCGGCCAGCGGCGTGCGTCGTTACCGCCTGAAAGAGGCGGAAAAACTGTTTTCCGGCTATGTGCTTGAGCTTAAGCCCACGCCGTGTTTCGAAAAGAAATCCCCGGATGAAAAGCTCACGCTTGGCCGGTTAGCCAATAAATCTCCGAGCCTGTTCCAGCGCCAGCTGCTGCTGTTTGTGCTCTGTATTTTTACTCTCATCACCATGCTGGCGAGCCCCACCTACGTGCAGCTGATTATGGATGAGGCCATTTCCCGCAGCGACAGCGATCTGGTGATCCTGCTCACCGCGATCTTCGCTATCGTCTTTATCTTTGAAGTCATCGGTAAATTCCTCAAGCAGCTGCTTGAGATCCTGATGCGTAATATTGCCTATGACGATTTAAGCCAGTCCGTGCGCCACTACATGCTGCGCACCCAGACCAACTGGTTCCGCTCGCGCCCGCCGGGCATCGTGCTGGCTATTGAAAAATCGCTCCACGCCTGCGCGGAGTTCATCAGCAATGGCTACGTGCAAATTCTCTTTTCCAGCCTGATCGCCGTCACCAGCCTGCTGTTTATGCTGCTGTATAACGTCAAAATTGCGCTGCTGACGATGCTGCTGATGGGCGTGTTTTTCCTGATCCGCTTTTCGCTGATCGGCCCCTATCAACGCGCGGTGGATGACTCCATCGAGCGTACCGCCCAGTATGAATCTCTGCTGGTAGAGACACAGAAAGGGATCATTACGCTCAAGGCGAACAATATGGAGCAGGCCCGGGATGCGGTGATGGACAAATCCCAGCGCGAACACATCGCCGGGCTGATGCGTAAAGAGCGGCTGCTGGCCCGCTTTGACGTGGCTTCGCTGCTGGTGATCAATGCCGAGCAACTGCTGGTGGTCTGCTTTGGCGCGTGGCTGATCCTGGAAGGGCAGATGAGTATCGGGATGCTGTACGCCTATATCAGCTATAAGCGCTATTTTTCCGATGCCATGGTGCAGGTGGCGCAGAAGCTGCTGGACAAAAATGCCCTTAAGGGGCCGCTGGATCGCGTGGGCGACCTGCTGTTTGCCCCCTCTGAAACCAGCCAGTTTGGGAAGCGGATTGTCACCTCGCCGGTCTGTCTGCAATTTGAGGATGTCTCATTTGCTTATCCAGGCCGGGAGGCCACGCTACAGCATATCAACATGACCCTGAAGCAGGGCGAAGAGGCGGTGATCGTTGGCCAGAGCGGGTCGGGAAAAACCACGCTGCTGCGTCTGATCTCCGGCATGTTGCTGTCATCGTCTGGCACGCTGCGGATCAATAAGATCCCCATTGAAGAGTGCGATCTTTCCTCGCTGCGCCAGCACATCCGCATTGTCCATGCAGACGATATTCTCTTCACCGGCTCGATTCTGGACAACATCGCCTGCTTTGACAGCGCGCCGGATAAAGAGCAGGTCATCGCCGCGTGTCGGCTGGCGGAAGTGGACCACGTCGTCGCCCGTCTGCCGCACGGTTACGAAACGGAGATGCTGCCGGGGAACACCTTTTTCTCGGCCGGGGAGATGCAGCGTCTGGTCCTGGCGCGCGCCCTGTACAGCCAGCCTAAGCTACTGCTCTGCGACGAAGTGACGGCGAACCTGGATAAGACCACCGCGCAAAAGGTGCTGGCGAACCTGCGTAGCCTGGGGATTGGCCTGGTATTTGTTACCCACTCGCCGGACGTGGTGGGCTGTCAGGGGCGTCTCTATACCATGGAAAACGGCACCCTGCGGGAGAGTGAGCAATGATGTTTCTGCCGCGTCTCTATGCCCGACTCTGCGCGCGCCAGGCCGGACGCACCTTAATGGCAAACCGGATTGCGCAAAACTACAGCCAGTTTATGCCCTGCCCGGAGGCCGATGTGCCGGCTGATTTTCTGCATCAGAACGCCCATGAGCTGAGCGGGTTTAACTTCGTGGAACAGATTTTCCCGCCCGCGCTGTGGGCGCGCAACGTTCGCTTCGATCTGCATGCGTACGTGGCGCAGTGGACGCAGGATCAGGGGTTTTACAGTTCGCCTCGCACCCTGCTTCTGGGCATGCGCTGGGCGGGCTTTGGCCTGATTATGGATGCGCTGCTCGCCACCGCGCCAGATGATGTGCGCTTTCAGTTTATTACCCGTCACCCTGCGCTGCACAAGCTGATGGCCGCACACGATGGACGGCGCGCCGGCACGTTTTTCGCCCCTCAGCGCCTGGTGACGGTGCTGCTGATGGATGAACGCCTGCCGGATGCGCCACTGTTCCCAATTCAGGCAGGCGATCGCAAGGCGTGGTTAACGGACGTCTCCACGCGGTTTTTATCCCGTTATGGCTACAGCGTCCGAACGCTGCTGCCGGTCTGTTCGCTGCACGCGGTAGAGTTTGGGCTGGAGAGCCAGGCGTATGCGCCAGAGGATTACCGTCTGGCCGCCGCCGACACGCTGAACGCGCTGCGCAAAACCCCCACGCTCTGGAGTGGATGGGACGATCTTTCAGTGATTTATCATGGATGACATATCGTGAAATTAAAAAACCGAAGCCGACAGCGTCGGGCGCTAATCCCGCACCACTTCTCAAAAAGCTATCAAATCAACGCGCCGCGGCTGAAAACCGTGCTGACGCTGTTCATCGCCTTTTTTCTCTGCCTGCTGGTCTTTGCGATTGCTTTCAACTTTTCGGAAACCACGCTGGCACGCGGGGTGCTGATCCCGGCGCAGGGCGATGTGGAGGTGCGCGCCAGAGAGTCCGGAACCCTTGTTGATTTTGCCGTCCGGCCCGGCCAGTACGTGAAGGAAAACGATCCGCTGTTCACCGTGTCGCAGGACTATGGCGGCAAGCAGGGCTCGGTGGTGCAGTTTGACCGCCAGCAGATGGAAGCGGAGAAAAAGCGCAGCGAGCAGCGCATCCAGGCCATTGAGGACTCGATAGCATCGTATCGCAAAAATCTGGCGCAGCAGCTGGCTCTCACTGACAAGCAGATCGCCGTTTCCCGCGATAAGGTGAAGAAGCTGCGCGCGCTGTTAAAAAACAGCACCGACACCTACGAGGCGTGGAAATCCGTCTCCGGGAAGGGCTATGTCTCCAAAGTGGATCTCGATAAAAGCCATAACGATGTGCTCAACGCCCAGCTCAACCTGACGCTGGAGGAGAGCACTATTCTTGAGCTTGAGGCGCGCAAAACCAGCCTGACCGACAGCACCCAGTCGCAAATTGATTCGCTGAGCGAAGAGCAGCTGTACGTGAAAAACCGCATCAGCGAAATCGATCGCAACCTGTCCAGCCGGGGGAGTTCCACCATGGCGATGCTGGCCCCTTCAGATGGCTACGTGGTGGCGATTAACTTCCCGCCAGGCCGGGCCATTACGCAAAACAGCGAGGTGGTGGTGGTGATCCGTAAAAATACCGCGGCGACGATGGAGGGGTACCTGTATGTTCCGGCAACGGGGGTGGGGCGCGTGGCGAAAGGCGATAAGGTTAAGCTGCGCTTCGACTCCTGGCCCGTGGACAAATACGGTTCCGTGGAGGCGACGCTGTCCGATTTCTATGAGGTAAACATTGATGCCCATTCGGCGCTGATCCCGCTCCAGGAAGGGCAGAACTACTACCTGGCTAAAGTGCGCGTCCCCTCCTGGTTTACCGACCCGGACAAGAAAAAGCGCATGCTGATGGGCGGGATGACGGTGAACGCCGATATCGTTATCGATCGTAAACCGCTTATCAATCTGCTGATTGCGCCGCTGGAAAGGGTACGCAAGCGGTTTATCGATTGACCCGATTTCATCGATCATCGCCCTTTAGCCCACATTCTTAACGGCACCCTGGGGCTATTCTCCTTCTCATACCAACCGGAGGATAGCCCATGAACATTACGCAAATTCGCAATGCCACCCAGCTGATCACTTACGCAGGAAAACGCTTTTTAATCGACCCAATGCTGGCGCCAAAAGGCGCTTATCCGGGTTTTCCCGGCACCGCGCGGGCCGATATTCGCAACCCGATGGTCGAGCTTCCCGTTGACGTTCAAACGCTGCTGGACACCGATGCGGTGATCGTCACCCATACCCATGACGATCACTGGGATCAGTATGCCGTCGAGCTGATCGCCAAACACAAGCCGATCTACGTGCAAAATGATAGCGATGCCGCGCTGCTGCGCGGACAGGGCTTTCACAACCTGACGGTCATGACCGACGAAACGACGTTCGGCGATATCCGGATTGCGAAAACTTATGGCGGCCAGCACGGCACTGACCGCGCTTATGCCGTGCCGGAGCTGGCAGAGCGTCTGGGTGAAGCCTGCGGCGTGGTCTTCCGTCATCCCGATGAGAAGACGCTTTATATCGCAGGGGATACCATCTGGCGCGACGCGGTTGCGGCCGATCTACAAAAGCATCAACCGGACGTTGTCGTGCTCAACGCTGGTTACGCCCACGTCATCGGGTTTGGGCCAATTATCATGGGGGAAGAAGATCTGCTTAACGTGCATTTCCTGCTGCCGCAGGCGAAAATCGTGGCGACCCATATGGAAGCTATCAACCACTGCCTGCTGACCCGCCGCGCGCTGCGCGAGTATGTTGACGCCAACGAGATAAGTGACGCGGTGAGCATTCCTCAGGACGGCGAAACCGTTATATTCTGAGTGTTAAAGGGGAAAGGAGAGACAGATGCCGCTTGTTAACGTTGCTATTGTCGCGGTGGACGGGTTTAGCCCGTTCCACTACTCCGTCCCCTGCATTCTGTTTGGCGATACGGTATCCGGGGAAAAGCGCTTTAACGTCACGATCTGCGCTGAAAAACCGGGATTCCTGACCTCGAAAGACGGTTTTGCCCTGCATGCGACGCAGGATTTTTCCGCGATCGCATCGGCTGAAATTGTGGTTGTACCCTACTGGCAGCACGTACTGGAGCGCCCGCCTCAGACGCTGCTCGACAGCCTGGTTCAGGCCAGAGACAACGGGGCGGAAATTGTTGGGCTGTGTCTGGGATCGTTTGTGCTGGGCTATGCCGGCATACTCAGCGGCAAACGGGCCGCCACCCACTGGGAGTTTGAACACCAGTTTCAGACGCTGTTTCCGGACGTTCGACTGGACATCAACGCGCTCTACGTGGACGACGGCAATGTGATCACCTCGGCAGGTACCGCCGCCGCGCTCGACTGCTGTTTGTATATCATCCGCCAGCGCTTTGGCAGCGTCGTCGCCAATCAGATTGCCCGCCGGATGATCGTCCCGCCGCACCGCGAGGGCGGGCAGGCGCAGTTTATTGCGCAGCCTGTGCCGAAAGATACCCGCGACGGGCGGATTAACTGTCTCATAGACTACCTTCAGCAGCACATTTCCGAGCCGCATAACCTGGATTCGCTGGCGGACGTGGTGTCGATGAGCCGACGCACGCTGACCCGCCATTTTATCAAGGCGACGGGCATGAGCGTTGCCGACTGGCTTACCGCCGAGCGACTGCGGCGCAGCCAGATCCTGCTGGAGTCCGGCAGTCTGCCAATCGAAAGCGTCGCTGAGCAGGTGGGGTTTTTATCAGCGGTGACGTATCGGCAGCAGTTTAAGGCGCGCTTTGGCGTCAGTCCGGCGGAGTGGCGTAAGACGTTTCGCGTTAAGCCGTTTGCAGCGAAAAATAATGCTGGCGAGATGGAATAAAAAGACGTGGGCGACTTCTTTGCCTTTAAAGCGGGCGGTAATGGGTATGCATCAGACGGGTTACAAGCACTTCTCTTCCGGTTAAGATAATCCACGTTACTTTCCAGAAGAAAAGGTAGTGGCATGAACAATATTGAAACGCAGTTACTTGAATCAGGTTTCACCGTAAAGGAATTAGCGTATCTGAACCGAAACGTTAGCCGTTATGGTTCATCCCTGCTCGAGGTGGTGCTTGAGTTGGGCAAGCGTTTCATCATGGTACTGTGTATTACTGCGGCTGTGGCTCTGATTTTCCTGGCGCTTCTTTTTTTCGCTGAACATTACAATATTGTTTCCGGCGGTATTTCTCTTTTCATCGTATTGATTATTGCCTGGTTTTTTCAACCCCCAATCATTGCTTACAAAGCCTGGCGCTTCAGAAAGAAATACATTAGTTCTGGCCAGACGCATTAGAAATTAAATCAAACGAGACTTTTGCAGAGACACCCCAGCCGACAATTTTCATAGTGAGCGCTGCGCGATTCATTCCGTCGACTTTGCGGTAGAAATCCAGCGGGAGATAACGAAACAGACGCCATGATTCGGGTTTCCGGATGGCGCCAAATACCGTATAGACGCTTGCTGCCAGGCTTACGCTATTGAATACCCCAAGTGCTGATTCACGTTTAAATCCCATAAACTGAGCGATATCCATGACGCCATCTGCCAGCATACCTTCGGAGTTTGGTTGATGTTGAAGCGTTCTGTTAATTTCTTTTGAAATGGCATTTGCACCATCCATAACCAGAATCGCTCCTGCAAGCGCACCCACTGGATTCATTGTCATCATTGCACCAACACCTGCAACAATCTGTAACCCTGAAAGCACAACCTTAATCGATGAGATAACGTAACCGACGACTTTGTTATTTTCTTTAACCAGTTCAATCTGAGCAAAAAGCTGAGCTGTACGGGAGCGAAGCATTCTGCTTTGCTCAAGAAGACTTTCGTTCTCAGCCCGGATGTTTTTCAGGCATTCCATGCACTCCTCATCACTTCTGGCTGCCCGGGTAGCACTAAATTGTTGCATCACAAACTGCCGAATATCATCCATAAATTTAATCCGTGCGAGTCCGTCGCTGAGATGTTGCCCTCCGACAATATTCGCAGTATTGATGAGCTTGCGGGCTTCAAGATTTATCATTGTTTCAGCCCATGCGCGGGCGTTCTGACCAGGGAAAAGTACAATATCCATTTTAATTTTCTCATCTGATAACCAACGTTTACAGATTATCCTGGCATCAGAAACTGGCAACAATAAATTTGATAATCTGTCGCGAGCGCAGAATTCGCCGAAGGTATATACCGACGGAAATCATCTTCGTCGTTGATGGCGACCTTGAAAGTGGTGACTGCATAAAAGAAATGCATTACCCCAGCCGCTCCATCCGCGTCTCCCCCTCCATCATCGACAGCTGATACAGCGAAAACGATCGGTGCTTCTCAATCAACTGCGCCAGCTCCGGCGAGTGGCTGGTGAGCCAGATCTGCGAGTAGCGGCTGGCCTCGGCAATGAGGCTTGCCAGAGCGGGCAGCATCTGCGGATGCAGGCTGTTTTCCGGTTCGTTGAGGGCGATAAATGCGGGAGGGCGCGGGCTTAGCAGCGCCACCGCCAGGCACAAAAAACGCAGCGTGCCGTCGGAGAACTCTGCCGGTTCCAGCGGCCTGCTCAGCCCCTCGCGCTGCATCATCATGCGGAAGCGCCCGCCGGTGTTGTCGCTGTAAAACACGCAGCCGGGGAAGGCCTGGTCGAGAATGCGCATCAGCAGCAGCTCGTCGCCAATTTCGACAATGGTCTGAAACGCGGCGGCCAGGTTCGCACCGTCGCTGGCCAGCACCGGGGAACGAAAACCCACCTGCGGCGCACGGATCGCCGAGCCGGATGAGACGGAAAACTCATGATAAAAGCGCCAGTTACGCAGGGACTCGCGCATCTGCGACACTTCGGGATAGAGGTGCGGTTCGCCGAGCTGCCCGAACACCGACTCGTTCTCATACAGCGTACCGCTGTGGGTCACTTTTTCGTGATGCACGTTGTTCAGGAAAACCGCCTGATTCTTACGCTTCATCAGCTGTGACGACGGACGACGGTGCTGGCCGCTCAACCAGATAGATTCCTCTTTGATCACCGGATCGAGCTGAAACTGTGAGGGATAGGGCAGCTTTTCCACGAACCCGACCTGAAGCTCATATTCATAGGTTTCCGTTTCCACCGCCAGGTTCATGCGCCGCAGCTGGTCGCTGCGGGTTTTGCCCGCCCAGAACACTTTCAAAATTCCCCCCTCGTTTGCCAGCGCCTGGGAGAATTGCCCCTGCGCCGCGCTGTGCATCAGGTAAATCGCTTTATAAATATTGGATTTTCCGGTGCCGTTGGGGCCGAACACGATGTTGAGCTGTTCCAGCTCAAGCGACATATCGCGAATTGAGCGGTAGTTTTGAATATGCAGATTTTTGATCATCGGGGTACTCCGCTGTGCATGCTTAACCTGTACAGAATTACAGTATTTTACGCTGAGCGCAAAAAAAAGACGACAGTGAGGGTGTCGTCTAAACGGGGTACAGCTTTGGGCCTCTGTGGGTCAATGGGCCTTCGCTTCTTTCTTATCAGGTAACGGCCAGACGCAGACCCAAATCATCAGGATAGGGATCAAAGTAGTTTTGCGTCATCAGATACCGGTCAGGGTATTCAGCCAGATAATGCTTAAGCAACGTCAGCGGCGCGAGGATCGGCAGCAGTCCGTCCCGGTAATGCAGGATCACATCACGCAGTTCTCCGCGCTGGCGGCTGTTCAGCTGGTTACGGAAATAGCCCTGAATGTGCATCAGCACGTTAGTGTGATTCTTCCGCGAAGCGGGTTTTTTCAGGATATTCATCAGTTTGTCGCGATAGGCCACGAAAAACGCGTCCAGATCGTCCCACTCATGCAGTGATGCCACAAACGGACCAATTTCACGGTAGCCTGCCTGATGGTGCGCCAGAAGCTGAAGCTTATAGCGGCTGTGAAAGTCCAGCAGGGCACGGCGCGTCAGGCCATTTTTACGCATTACGTTCAGTTCGTGGAGAGCAAAAACGCGCTCAACAAAGTTTTCCCGCAGTACCGGATCGTGCAGGCGACCGTCTTCTTCGACGGGCAGCCAGGGGAAAGTTTCAAGGAGGGCGGCGGTGAACAGCCCGACTCCCTCCTTGCGGCCCCGGTTGCCGTTTTCGTCGTACAGCCGCACGCGCTCCATGCCGCAGCTAGGGGATTTTGCACAGACGATAAACCCTGACAGATCGCCGATTTTCGGCAGATAATCTGCCGTAAATGCGGCCATCTTCTGCGTGACGTCATCGTGCGGCGCTTTGCTGAATCGCATTTCTGTCTCGCCGCCAGTGGTCATCACCAGGCGCAGCGCCGGACGAGGCGTGGGCAGGCCGATAGCCATTTCAGGGCATACCGGGCGGAAAGCGACCCACTGCGCCAGCTCATCCATCACAAAGCCCATACGCTTATGTCCGCCGTCAAAGCGAACGGCGGAACCGGTCAAACATCCGCTAATACCCAGCACAGGTTTTGTTGTCATGATGTGCACCTCCCGATCTCATATCTAAAAGTTACACAACAATGCGTATTTGTCCAAGTATTGACGGGATTATTTTTTAATCGTCTTTAAAATCAAGAGCAATCAGCTGCCCTTGTAGGTTGAGTAACCGTACTGGCTGAGCAGAAGCGGGATGTGCAGTTTTTCATTGGTGCGGGTGACGGTGAACAGCACCGGCACTTCCGGGAAGAAGGAGTCCAGCTTTTTGCCGTGGAAGTAATCTGCGGTTTTGAAGGTCACTTTATAGACGCCTGGCGTCATATCCTGATCCTGCGGATAGAGCGATTTAATACGCCCGTCGTGGTCGGTTTTACCGCTGGCAATCGGGGTCCACTTGTTCTGCTCCTGCTTTTCCAGCGTGACGGCCACATCCGCTGGCGGCATACCGGTTTGCTGATCCAGAACGTGGACGCTCAGGGTGCCTGCCGGGGCGCTGAATGCGGCAGGGGCGAAAGCCATTGTAGCCAGTATCATCAGAGGGAGTGTCTTTTTCATCGTGTTTTCCTGTTGAGTTGTCGGTGACAGGAAAACGTTAGCACTCGCTGCGCGAAAAAATATTCAACTTTTCGTGAAGTTTGCCACAGCAGAAAATAATCAGAGGATAATTACCTCAAGGGAAACCTGCTGCTGCCACTGCGCAACCTGCTTTTTTCGCGCGGCGGTAAGTTTACCGCTGGTAACCAGCAGCCATTTGCGATCCGGAAAAATTTCCGGGGCCAGCGCGGCAGGGGGAACCGGCAGTATGTCGATGCGGTGGCCCTGGCCGGTGCGCGTCAGGGCTTCAAGCCAGATCTCACACGGGTCGTTCAGATGCCAGCCGCTGATGAGGATGTTATCGCCCGGCGCTTTTTTATCGCCCTCAAGGCAAAACGAGGTGTAGGCGATGAGGATGCCGTCGAGGATCTCACGCAGCGTCATGGCGGCGGCGACGTTGGCCGATATCTGGCTGCGCAACGGACGCAGCACGTTAGTGACCAGCTCTGGCCTTGGGTATTCGCGTCCGGCGTCGTAAATCATCTGACGCAGGGATTCAATTTTCCCCTCCTGCAACTTTTGCAGCATGGCCTGTTGCAGGGTTTGCCAGTTATTGGCGCGGCGCGGCACAGGACGTTCCAGCAGTGATTTTACCTGGCCGATGGGTACGCCTTTTTTAACCCAGTCGAGGATTTTCAGCGCCTGCTGAACGTCCTCATCGCTGTACAGGCGGTGACCGCCGTCCGTACGCTCGGGTTTGAGTAATCCATAGCGTCGCTGCCACGCCCGCAGCGTGGTGGCGGTGATGCCGCTGAGTCTGGCGAATTCGCCGATGGAGTAAGCCATGTCTGCATCCGAAGAGAAGGAGTAGTCTCAATATACTACGAATATTCCCCGACGGGATGAAGCGCCGCACGGGTGCGCTACACTTAACGTCCAACCGCGTAAATGAAAGGAGTTCTCATGAGGCTATGGCCTGTCGTTACCGGTGTCGCCATTGCGCTGACGCTGGTTGCCTGTAAATCTCCCACGCCGCCGAAAGGCGTGCAGCCCATTACCGGCTTTGATGCCAGCCGCTATCTCGGCAAATGGTATGAAGTCGCCCGACTGGAAAATCGCTTCGAGCGCGGTCTGGAACAGGTGACCGCGACGTACGGCAAGCGCAGCGATGGCGGTATCAGCGTACTGAATCGTGGCTATGATCCGGTGAAGAACAAGTGGAATGAGAGCGAAGGAAAGGCGTACTTTACCGGCGAACCGACTACGGCTGCGCTGAAGGTATCGTTCTTCGGCCCGTTCTACGGCGGCTATAACGTGATCAAGCTGGACGATAAGTACCAGTACGCGCTGGTCAGCGGCCCGAACCGCGACTACCTGTGGATTTTATCGCGCACCCCGACCATTCCGGATGCGGTAAAACAGGACTACCTGAATACCGCACGCGATCTGGGATTCCGGGTCGATCAGCTGGTGTGGGTTAAACACTGACCTACTGATACGAAAAGGTGATGCTTGCCAGGGCGTTAGCCGAGCCGGGGACCAGCTCTCCGGTTCGGATGTACTGCGCCTGGAACGGCAGCGACAGCGTTTGTGCTGCGCTGGTGGTCTGGATGAAAAACTGTCCCGTCGTGCCTGCGGCCGAGCTGTCTGGCCCCATCATCAGCGGCCCGGTACCGTTATAGAAAAACTGCACGCCAATGCCGGAGGCCGTGGAGTCCCCGGTCAGCGTCACGACCGACGAGATATTTGACGGCGTGGTCTGATCGGTCATTACTGCGTTAACCGCCACGTTCTCATCGCAGGTCAGGCTGACGTTAAACGCCTCCGATGGCGAGGTGCTGCCTACGCTGGGTAGCGTGTGAACATCAATGGTGCCCAGGTCGACGTTGGCGCTTTTCGTGCCTACCGTGCAGCCGCTTGCCGTCACCGTGATGGTGGTCGGGTTGATGATCACCTGCGCGGTTTTCACTTCGTTGTTATAGGCCGTCAGGATCGCCGCGTTAATGGTGGGGGTCTGGTATACGCCGGATTTCAGCGGAACGCCGGTCTTGATAAACGTCACTTTTGCCGACCAGCCCAGTGTGGAGGCGTAACCGTTAGTCCCGTCGGCCGGATAACTCTGCGTAATGCCCGTCTGCATCGGGACATAGGTGGTGCCGTTATAATCTTTAAGCCCAAGAATGAAGCCGATGCCGGGCACGCCCGTTTCAAATACCATGTAACTGGCGCCATCAAGAATAACCGTGATGCCAGTGGCCGTTACGCTGCTGCTCGGCTCCAGCGTCCCTTTGGAGCAGGTAAAAACCAGGCCGCACCAGAACACTTCCGAGACGCTCGCAGTGGCGCTCCATTCAGAGCCGATCGTCTTTCCGGGCACGATGGAGTCTGCCGGGCCGGACCAGGACATGGGCGTGGGTGAAAGTGTGATATCCGATGTCCAGGAGAGGGCAAGTGCCTGAGACGTCATGAAAAACAGGCCTAAAAACAGTAAACGCATTATTGATACTCCGTCGTCCAGGTCGCCACTGCCGAAACGTCTCCGGCATTGACCGGCGCACCCGTGGCGGCCAGTCGCGCATAGAAGGTCATTTTTACGCTGTCATCCCCCGCCGCGCCGTAAGCAGTGGTTTGGGTGTCCAGCGGGATAAGTACGCTGTCTTTATCCAGAATCTGCACCGCCACGCCGGTCGCGCCGCCGTCAGCGACTTTCAGAAGCTGCGGGTTCTCGTCATCCGGCGTACCGCTGAAGCGGATTTTCACGCCAGCAAAGATAGGGCCGCACGCTTCAAGGGTGAGCGTGAAGGGCGTTTTGATATTGCTGACTGCCCCCGCCTCGCTAAATTGCTTTACGCCGAGGGTGCCCAGCGGCACGTTTTGCTCCTTCGAATCTTCCGAGACAATACAGGTATTGCCGATCACGTTGCCGGTCACGGAAACCAGCACGTCATAGCCGTGTACGGGGACGGTGATGAACATCAGCAGGATCAGGGGGAGAAACCGGACGGTTACTGACATATGACCTCCTGGGAATACAGCCCGGTGCGGGCCTGATAATTTTTCGGGTTCAACGCATAGCGGATCGTGCAGCGCTGGGTGCTGTCGCGTCCCCATACGGCATGCAATGTTCCCTTCGCTGACAGGCCGGTCAGATACACGCTGCCGCCATCGCCGACGATACCGCTGGCGTTGTCATCCTCTGACGAGACCAGCGTGCCGAAGGGGAGCACGTCTTTAGCGTGACGCACGATAAACATCGCTTTTGCCCCCTGACGCGTGGTGAGGGTGGCGCGAACCAGTGCCCCGTCGGTGGGGATTTTATTGGCGATGGCGTTCTCAAGCTCCACGTCATTGCCCACGGTGGTGACATCCAGCGCAACCTGATTAACGCGATACGGCGTGGCGTACGGGATCACCGCATAGCCCCGGCTGTCGGTTTTGATGCCCTTGTGGTTGAGCACGGCGACATGGCTGGCGCCCGGGGCTTTCACCAGGATATTGGTGTTCCCGAGCGGCTGGCTCAGCGTCAGGCCATCCTCATGCAGCACCGCACCGCCGCTCATCCCGTAGCTGAGGTTGCGGGAGTTACCGGCGTAGCTGTAGCCCAGGTTATAGTCTCCCCACGCGCCCTCGTATTGCAGCGCGGCATCGCCGCCGTAGTGCTGCTGCGCGCTGTAGCGCTGGTTGACGCTATAGAAAAGATTCTCCTGTCCTGGCAGATAACCACTGACACCGGTACTGGCGGTGGTGCCAGTGGGATCCGCATGGGTAGCGGTAAAACGGAGGCGGGTCGACAGCGCCGGGTTACTCAGCGGCACCGACAGGGACAACGCGAGGATATTGTCTTTCTTGTTGTCGTACAGGCTAGAGCTACGCTGGGCGCTGATGCCAAGCGACAGGTTACGAAACGTTGCGTTCCACGCGAACTGCAAACTTTGCGTGGTTTTTGACGTATTCCAGTAGGTTTGTTGATCCCAGGACAGCGACAGCGCGCCGTATTCGCCCATCGGCTGCGACAACAGCAGCTGATTTTTTGCCTTACGCGACATATGCAGGTTGTAAACCTTGTCGTAGCGGGTGGTGACGGTGCCATCGTCTTCTACGGTCTGTTCTGGCGCTCCGCCCGCCATGCCTTTGTAAGTGGTATCGCTGAGAGTATAAAACCCTGCCGTTGAGTAACGCAGCGAGAAGAAATTGACCCGCGTACCGATATCGTTCAGCAGCTTGCTGTACCGCAGGCGCACCGAATCCCCGGTGTAGTGCTGATTATCAGCCAGCTGGCTGCGGGCATGGGTGAGGTCGAGGGAGTAGGCGCCAAAGCGGCCGAGATTCTGCCCGATACCGAAGGCCAGGCCGTTGTAGCGATCGGAAAACTGCGCCCCGCCATAAAACGTGAGACCGTATCGCCAGCCCAGGAACAGCTCGCCCTGCGCGAAGGAGGGCGAGATCTGATTGCCCGCAGGGCGGTATTTCCCGGCCCCCAGAGCATATTTCACCTGACCGTTACGCACCAGATTCGGCACGCTGGCAAAGGGCAGGGTGTATTGCGTCTGGCTGCCGTCGCTCTCCTGAATGGTGACCGCGAGATCGCCGCCGGAAGAGGTTGGATAGAGATCTTTCAGCACAAACGCCCCCGGCGGAACCGAGGTTTGATAGATAACGTTACCGTTCTGGCGAACCGTCACCGTGGCATTGCTGCGCGCGATGCCGCGCACTTCAGGCGCGTAACCGCTCAGGCTGGCGGGCAACATATTGTCATCGGTCTTCAGGGCAATCCCACGCAGGCCAACGGCGTCAAACACCTGCGAGGAGGTAAACGTTTCACCGGCATAAACCTGGGCACGCAGGGCACGGATATCCCGCTGTAGCCAGGTCTGGACGTGGGTGAGTTCGTTACTCTCTTTGGTCCACGTGGTGAAATCACGCAGCCGCCATGCGCCCAGGTTGGCGCCGCTGTTCAGGCTCACAAACAGCTGTTGTTCCCGCGTGCGCGTCTCGCCCCGGTATTCATTATTCGCGCCATTGACCACATAGTTCAGCCACGCGGCAGGGATGCCGGACTCCCAGCTCTCCGGGCTGACGTACCCGCGCGGCAGAGCGCGCATCGCGCTTTGCGGTACGGTGAAGTTGAGGGTAAGCGTCCTCTGGTCAAAATCAAACCGGGTATCGGCGAATGACCGGGTTAAAAAAATGCAGCGCTGCGCAGGCGACAGCTCACCCCCTTTCGCCTGACGGCTGTCGATGCCAAGTGCGGCGAATTGCGCAGGTGTAAGGCACGGCAGGGCTTCACCGGCGGTGTTTTCAGCGACGCGAAACGTGACGTTACCTGTGAACGCGAACTGGGTGTTGATATACACGTTAAGATTGTACTCGCCCGGCGGCAACGCGCTCCCGGCGTTGACCCAGGCGAGGTCGGCGCTGTTTGCCTGTTCGCCGTTAAGAAACGCAGGATTAAAGTGCAGCTCGCTTTCGGCAGCCACGGCTTGCCGAATCACCAGGGCGATCGCCGTGGCGCACAGGATTTTAATTTTCATGTGGTCACGCCTTACTGTTTTTATTATTGGGACAATGACGTGCGGGTAACGGGCGTCCAGGCCCCATAATCGTTAATCGTCTGGTAGCTCATGCTGCTCGCATGGCTGAAGGTGTCTGCCAGCGTCACGCTGGCTTTCGGCGGCACCATGACGGGCGACACCGGCCTGCCATCAATTTTCAGGTTAATGGTGGTGAGGTAATACGGCGTTGGGTTGGTCAGCGTGACCTTGCCCGCGCGGTAGGCGCCTGCAAGGTTTTTCCATGCCTCTCCTGCGCCTTCCCGAAGCGACTCAGGGCGATAAAAGACCTTGATGCGGTTGGCAGAGGCGAATTGCAGCGAATTGCCGGAACCGTTTTTAACCTGCTGTGGGATAGCTTTGACCGTCATCCAGTACAGCGTTTCGCGATCGGCTGGCAGTGCGTTGCCGCTGAACATGATTTTCACCGCGCTTTCGCTGGCGGGCTTCATGACGTACAGCGGCGGCGTGATGACGAAGTCGTTGGTACGGCTCCCTTTCTCGTCTTCCATCCATGACTGGATCAGGAACGTGGCATCAGGGTGGGTATTTCTTACCTGCATCATCGTCTGCGTCGTCGCGCCTGCGTAGACCAGCCGCGTTGCACCCAACCCCACGCCGCCTGCATACACGGCGGATGAGCATAACGTGCCAGCCAGACAAATCCATGTGTTTACGCGCATTGTGCGTCTCCTGAAAGCTGAGTCAGACCCGGCCAGCAGACCGGGCCTGAAGATTACGAATAGGTCACGGTGTAGGTTGCGACCGCGCTGGCATCACCCGCCGTGGCGTTGCCCAGTGGGGAGTAATATTTCGCGCTGAAGTTCAGGGTGTTCGCCCCCGCACGCAGGGGGATCGCTGCTGCCGGCTCACCCAGCCTGACGACGTTGCCCTGTTCATCATAAAGACGGATAGCGACATGCTGCGCCGAGCCCGCGCCGCCGTTTACTCCCGCAGCCAGGCTATTCACATCGGTACTGTCCGGCGTACCGGTGAAGGTGATAGCCACAGTCGTTGCGGCAATGGGGTTATCTTCCGTGGACGCGGAGGTATCGGCGATTTCGCAATCTTCCAGCGTGATGGAGAAGGCTTTTGCGGTACTGGCTTCACTGCCTGCGGCAGCCAGCGTGGCGGTACGCACTTCACCCATGTCGACGTCGATATTCGCGCTACCGGCGCTGATGGCACAGGCGGAGGTCACCACTTTACCGCTAAAGTTAACCGTGCCGCCGCTGGTGGTGGCGGCCAGTGCTGAGCCCGCTGGCAGCAGGGCGGCAATGCTTAATGCCAGCAGAGAATGGCAAGTAAGGCGTGCTTTCATTTCATGGTTCCTTGGTTTTTTTATTACGAGATTTGCTCTGAAAGCGGCAGGTCTAACTGGTTAAAAAGACCAGCAAATCTGTCTTATTCCTGAGCCCGAGTTTTCTTATCGCTGAGCTTTTTAAAGCGCTCACGCGGCGATAAGAAAGTTTCTCCAGTTCTGCGATGTAACGTATATCCAGTCCGTTCCTGAGTTCCTTTAATACCCTCCTTTCTCCAGGCGTCAGCGATAACGCCGCTGGCTGCTTTTGGGGCCGATAATGGCTATCGACCATTTTTGCTAGCTTTATCCGCCACTGATAAACCGTGTTCTGTAGCGAGATATAGGCATCAATATCTTCCCTGGCCCATAACAGGGAATGGGCAGAGGTTGAGTACAGGCAGATAATCACCTCTGGATGCGTGGCTTTGATTTTTTTTAAATATTTCAGTGAGCCATACCCTGTATGGTATTTCTCTGCGCCGGATATAAATAAGATATCGATACGAATCGATGACAGTGCCTTATCCAGTTCCTGATAACCTCCTTCGATGATAATGATGTGAAGGTCGTCGCGGATGCTGCGTAATAACGTTTTAATGCCGTTTCTTGCATAATGATCGCCGCCCATCAATGCAACAGTAATATGCTGTGTTATTTGGTTATTGTTCGTCATGTTATTCCTCGATTTATAATAGTAATCAGGCGAATTATTTATAAGGGTATCGCCAGTATTCTCGAAGCAATGACGTATTGCATAGTGTAGGCCTACTATACGTCGGCCAATAAAGAGGTAATCTGAATTAATCTAAAATTGTATTAATTACTGAGATCGAGACAGGTTACGACGCTTCCCTCTGATTGGTCTTATTCCGCTTCGCTTTCTGTAAATTATGATAGCCGCTATTTTTAATGAAAATTTAGCTTTGATAAATGTTTTGTAAGGAGTTTGTCGTCTGGTGTCAGTGCGGGTGTGAAGTTGCTGACGGGGAATAACAATTTACGAATGTTATCATCGATAAAAACTGATAGAGAGGTGGGTGAAAAGCATACAAAAACCATGTAACTTATTGATATTTGTCAGGTTGAGAAAACTTAAGGCTTAAGAGTACTGAATATTTCAGACACGCATGTCCGTGGCGTACAATGTTTTTTTATGTAGATATTTGTCAATGTCAAGAGGCGAGGAGTGCGCCAAAAGGAGAGGCTCTGATAAAAGAGATGCTGTCGATAGTCAGATACTTCTGTGGAGCGGAAATTAACTTCACAAAACATCATAATGAGGATGATCGCGGATGAATCGGCTCTGCAAGCCGCATTCTACAAGGCTTTAGTTCTTATGCAGGTTCAGTGAAGCTTAAGGGATGAAATATAAATTAAGATTTTTCGCCAATGGCGAAGATATACAGCATGCCGTTAATCAGTCACATTAATCCCGACGCGAATGTCATCACATACATGCGGTGACTCAGGTTCAACATCTGTTAACCGGAGAATTCATACTGCCCCTATGCATAAGCATTACATTATAAATAATATCGTCGAATTTCATCCTGCGGCCAGCACGTTACGTGATATCAACAATCCTGACCGTGTGGTTGTGTTAAATTCGCCAGCAGGCCGATGCCTGTTGTTATTAATCGACAGAGCGGGGTCGATTGTCACTCAGCAAGAGTTCCTTGATATTGTCTGGCAAAGCCGCGGCATGCTTGTCTCCTCCAATACCTATTACCAGAACATCTCCATTCTGCGCAAAGGGCTCAAAAAGATTGGTTTTGAAACTGACCCTATCGTTACCATTCCCCGTATTGGGCTGACGCTGGCAAGCGACACGCAAATAACCGTCAGAGAGTCTTCGCCTGTCGCGCCTCAACCCGCAGAGGGACAATGTGTGGAGGCGCCAGCGATCGAGGAGGTCTCTGCATCCTCCGCGCCAGCAGCGCCCGTTGCCAGGAAGTCCACGCGCTGGCTGGCTGTCGTCATGGGGCTGTTGATCATCCTGGCCGGGGCAGGCGTGACGGGATATATGAGCGCCAGGGAAAACCGTTTTGTTGAGGATTATCGTTTTGCGGCATCCGTCGGGGCCTGTCGCGTTTATCTTGCGAACGACATTCAGACTCACGTTGAACGCGCTTCCGCGCTGACCTATGTAGAACAATTCAAGGCTGAATGCGCGCAATATCCCTGGGTTTACATCAGCTGGTACGCCCTGCTTCCTCGTGCGTCGGTTATTCGCTGCGACCGGCCAATGAAAGAACCGAACCGCTGTATATCTGATTATTTCCTGAAGGATAGCTAGCATGACTCGTTTTCGGCAGATGCTGTATGTCATCGTGACGGGCCTCGTCACGGCAGGCGTGCTGACGGGCTATTACCTGTGGCACCGATCTTACGTTCAGCCTTTTTCATGCCAGGCTAATCTGGTACAGCACCATCCGGATGAGACGCTGACGGTCTGGCTGAATTACACCTTCGACGGGAAATTCGGCACCCTGAGCATGAATGGCCGGGCAAAGAGCGATCCGGGTAAAACCATCGACAGGAAAATTTCCTTTCGGGTGGAGAGAAAAGATCGCCTCTATTTGCTGACGTCAGAAAAAAATATGACTTTCCCGGACGATAATGTCGAAGACAGCTGGCTGGAAAAATATGAACCGCAATTTTTTGTCTATCCGGGCAAGAGTATTTATATGCGTATCAATGAACAACATAATGGTAACTATATCTTTACCTTAGGAACATTACCGACATATGTGTGTCGTGGTTCAAAAAAAGAATGATGTAAACGAGAAAAGCATTATATTTTCCTCCCGTCTCATTTATGCTTGATTTAAAATATCAGGATTATCTTAGAAATATAAAGTGCGACAGATCATGTTGCGATAATGTAATTAATTTTAAATTTGGCAAGTAAATGAAAAGTGTATTTGACTCCTCCGATGGGGGGAAATCAGTACCGGAAAAGTGTCTGCATATTGGGTTGATATTATGGCCCCGTTATTCACTTCTGGCGGTATCTGGATTGCTGGAAGCGCTGCGTTATGCAGCGAAAGCTCAGGATAAATTAGCATTTAAAATCAGCCTGATAAGTGAATTTCCTGATATCCCGATTATCAGCAATGCGGGGATTATCATGAGGCCGGATTCTCCCCATGGGCCGCCGGACAGTTTTAACTACCTTGCTGTTATCGGCGGTGAATTGCAGTATCTGGACTTAGGGTATCAGGGGGATAAAGCGTATCTGGCACATGCCCACCATGCCGGGGTTCCGCTCATTGGCATTGGCACCGGCAGTTTTGTCCTCGCACAGGAAGGATTGCTGAATGAACGACGAGCGTCCATCCATCCTTTCCACCTTGATGCATTTCGGCAGGCTTTCCCGCTGGTTTATGCTGAGCAAGGGTATGATTTCATCGACGATGGCGATGTGTTGACCTGCCCGGGTGGTATTTCCACCCTGACGCTGGCAACCGAGCTTATCCGCGCCCATGCCGGGGATGATATCGCCAGCACCACCTGTCAGCGTTTGTCGCTCGTTCCGCATGAAATTGCCACCCCACGTCCGGCGAATCTTGCGCTTATCCCTGACTCGCGGTTGCGCCGCGCCGTCATGCTGATTGAACAGTTCCTGACCCGGCCGCTCACTACCGCCGGGCTTGCGCGAGAAGTGGCATTGAGTGAACGCCAGCTCAACCGTCTGTTCCACGCAGAATTCGGCAAAACGGCCCGCGAATTTATCCGCAGCGCCAGACTGCGCTATGCTTGCTGGCTGCTGAAGAACTCACAGCAAAGCGTGACGGATATTGCGCAGCGGATGGGGTTCAGCGACTGCGCGCACTTTATTCGTCATTTTCAGACGGAGTACGGTTGTACGCCTGGGGTGTGGCGCACGTCGCAGAATTAATTTTCTGAGGTGGATGTAAAATGCGGCTTATATAGTTGCGTCATCAACTACAGATACAATCGCGCTAGAGATGAAACGCAACCTGCTTGCCAGTGGGTAGTTCCACGTTAATGCTAAGTTTTCCGCCCATCGCTTCGATGTAACGCTTAAGCGTAGCAATCTTCAGATCGTTTCCACGCTGCTCCAGCTGTGTTACCGCAGGTTGACTTACGCCCATAAGATCGGCGACATGTTTTTGCGAAAGCTGGAGCTCTTCACGCAGAAGTTGCAGACCGGTTTCGAGGAACATTTCCTCTGCCATCTCCTGAATGCGCTGTTGGCTTTCCGGTGAGCGTGACGCAATCACTTCATTTAAGGTTTTCACTTGGCTGCCTCGCTGGCAGTTGTTCGATAAAACCGAACAACTGCATTTTCGACCCGTCCACCCTTATCAGAAATGCTTCATAAGGATAATGTCTGTAAGCTCGTAGTATGCCAGAAACAGCCGCTAAGCCAGGTGGTTTGTATTTGATTTTGCGAGGCGCTTTCCAGCATGTGGAATTTGGATCGCTGCAAGCGCGTCCTCTATCTCAATAAGCTTTGCTTTCGTCCGTTTATAATCGTCCTGCAAACGCTGCTCCTGCTCGTTATACGCCACCAGTACGATGCACCCTTTCATGACCTTTACTGTGACCTGCTGTCCGGTATCAAACCCCGCCGCGCGCAGCCACTTTCCGGAAAGGATGATTCTCGGCGTAGATTTGTCGTAAACATTCGGGCGGTATCCCACAATTAACGAATGCTCGGTTCCGGATTGGTCGGTGTCTGGGGTAGAATGCGAATCAGCCATAATCAACTCCTTGATAGTTGGTGAGGTTAGCTCTCGTCCGGTATTGCGAGTACCTGGCGAGGGCGTTTCAATTTGAGGTCTTCGTATGATAAGGTACGTACCTCAGTGAAGATATCTTGCTCTTTTAGGTACGTACATGTCAACAGCTAAACGCGACCCTAACAAATCTAAATCCGGAAAAGCACCAACTTTTCAAATTCGTATTACGCCGGAGTTGAAGGCACAGTTTGATGAAGCTGCTAAGGATGCTGATATGAGTCTAGGAAACTGGCTCAAAAACCTAGGTCGGAAAGAATTGTCGAAATTAGGAATTGAGCCTAAAGGTTAGATTAATGGAACAAAGAATCAATATTATCTTCTTTAAATTGTAGGTTTTTAACCTCGAGTTTTCTTCGATAAGAAGAGTATCTAATTTCCATCATTTTAAATCCTTGTGAAATAGTAGATATTCTTCTCTGAGAAATATTCAGCTCAATGAGTGTACCTATAACCACATCTAAATAGTCATGTAAATTTTCAATAAGTATGGATGTGTAACTAGGGAGATTCCCTGTATGAACTATAAGGTTCCTGGCTCTGTAAATACGTCTTATCTGTTGTGCAACTCTTTGACCATGTATGTCTAAGCCATTTAAGATATTTTTTGGAGATTTAAATAACTCTTCAAAAAAACAAATTCTATCTTTAAGTAAATGGAAATCTCTTGTTTTTTCCTTCAGAGTTGTAAGTATATGTTTGTTTTCTTCTAAAGCAAAAAGTTTAATGTATTTTATATAAAGATTTGCGCCAGAAATGGATTTTACTGCATTAATCCCTGCTCGTCTGTTCCAATTAAGGATGTCAGCTATTAATTTATTAACAAGTCTTTTGTAATACATCATATTCAAAAATGGTAAAGTGGAATTAATTATATTTTCAATATTGCTTACATTACCATTTGTTGGAATTATAGATTCAAGTGCAATCCAGAGGTTAATTAGTTGATTTTGTTCGGAGCCGCTATTTAAAGCAAGTGAATGTAGTTGTGCAGCATTGGTAAATTTATCAAAAGAGTCCTCTTCAAGTCTGAAATTGGAAATGAATTCATTAAGGATTCTTGATGATTTTTGTGCTTTCATATCAACGCATTTATGCATTGCGTTAACTTGCTTTCCTCTTTTAGTAAGTTGTTCACTTTCTTTATTTATTATCAAACAGTCGTCTTTGAAATCTAAAGTCTCCTTGTGATGAAATAACGAAAAGAGAGTGCCGAAAATTTTTAATAAATGATCCGCTTTTGCTTTTGCAGAGTCGAAATCACGTGCAGGTATATCATCTAATAATAAATATACACCGTCATGTTTCGATAATATATTCCGCGTGTTATTATCTGAAAAAATCCCTTCCTTTATCGGAAATTCTTTATCGATAACAATTTTGAAATTTGCACATGCGTCTTTTAGTTTTTCAAAAAGGAAGGATGCTTTATATATAACGGTGTATTTTTCTGTTTTACTTGGAAATTTTTTAAAAAAATTATTTATATTTGAGTTGTTTTCAATTCTTTCAGAGTCATGGTAGAAATATGATAGTGTTGCATAATATATATATTTATCGCTAAAGCCAAAATTTAACAGCGTAGTGGCATAACTACGAGCAAGTTTCCTTATTCTATTAAAATCCGAGTTCTTTATTATAGCATCAGAAAGTAATTCTTCATTTTTTTCTTTGTATTTTCTTAATGAAAGGTAATTAGATAAAATCTCAATAGTGGTTTTCTTGGATGAGATATCTACTTTGTCATTTTTTAATATAGCATTTATATCTTTCAATTCCTCATCAATGAGACTTTGAGCTATTTCATCTTTCTCAAGATTTTCGCAAAGTTCACTCAAAACATGTTTTATATTTGGTTCTTTTATATCACCAGACTCAACGGCGGCAATCACAATTAATGCCTCATTACAAAGCAAGCTGGCATTCATTGCGGATGGTTTATATGTGTCTAGGCTGAAGGTAAAAAACATTTCCTCAAAAGTTTGCGCGAAATAAAGTAAATGTTGTGATTGGCTTGGATTGACCCATTTTCGAATGCCACGATAGCGCATAACATTGCCCTCAAATTGCTTAAAAATTTTATGGGAACATAGTGCATTTTTGGCGGAAGATCACAGGAGTCGAACCTGCCCGGGAACGCTGGCGCCCCCAACTGGATTTGAAGTCCAGCCACCTCACCGGAGATGACGATCTTCCGCGCCTGCATTGCTACATGGAGGCGGGCGCATTATAGCTACTTTCAGGCATTTACCACATACCCCACACCACTTTTTTCACCGCTCTTTTGACCTTAACCCCCCTGTTTCAGCTAATTCTTAAGAAAATCCTCAGGTTAGCATTTTGTGCTCACCAACCTTTATCCCGATCACAAAAAACAAGAAACGTAATCTGCTAACCAGAAAACGCAATACCCGCTCCTGAAACAATGGTTTAAAAAACGGTAACCGGTCTCAGCGCCCCCTACAGCGTGAAGGATAAAAAGATGAGCGAAGTCCTGTCAGTAAAAGAGAAGATTGGCTACGGCATGGGAGACGCCGCCAGCCACATCATTTTTGATAACGTCATGCTTTATATGATGTTTTTCTACACCGATATTTTTGGTATTCCCGCCGGGTTTGTCGGCACCATGTTCCTGCTGGCCCGCGCGCTGGATGCGATCTCCGACCCCTGCATGGGGCTGATTGCCGACCGCACCCGCAGCCGCTGGGGCAAGTTCCGTCCGTGGATTTTGTTCGGCGCGATCCCGTTCGGCATCGTCTGCGTGCTGGCGTATACCACGCCGGACCTCAGCCTTAACGGCAAAATGGTTTACGCAGCCATCACCTACACGCTGCTGACCCTGCTCTATACCGTGGTCAACATCCCCTACTGCGCGCTGGGCGGCGTAATTACCAACGACCCGACGCAGCGTATCTCCCTCCAGTCCTGGCGCTTTGTGCTGGCGACGGCGGGCGGCATGCTCTCCACGGTGCTGATGATGCCGCTGGTGAACCTGATCGGCGGCGACGATAAGGCGTTCGGCTTCCAGGGCGGGATCGCCGTGCTGTCGGTGGTCGCGTTCCTGATGCTGGCGTTCTGCTTCTTCACCACCAAAGAGCGCATCCAGGTGCCGCCGAGCACCACCTCCATGCGTGAAGATCTGCGTGATATCTGGCAAAACGACCAGTGGCGCATCGTCGGCGTGCTGACCATCCTCAACATTCTCGCCGTCTGCGTGCGCGGCGGCGCGATGATGTATTACTGCACCTGGATCATGGGCTCGCCGGAAGTGTTCGTCGCGTTCCTCACCACCTACTGCGTCGGCAACCTGATTGGCTCCGCGCTGGCGAAACCGCTCACCGACTGGAAGTGTAAGGTCAGCATCTTCTGGTGGACCAACGCCGCGCTGGCGGTGGTCAGCGTGGCGATGTTCTTCGTGCCGATGCATGCCACCGTGCTGATGTTCGGCTTCATCTTCGTTATCGGCGTGCTGCATCAACTGGTGACGCCGATTCAGTGGGTTATGATGTCCGATACCGTCGACTACGGCGAATGGACCAACGGCAAACGCCTGACCGGCATCAGCTTTGCAGGCACGCTGTTTGTGCTGAAACTCGGCCTGGCGCTGGGCGGGGCGATGATCGGATGGATGCTGGCAGGCGGCGGCTACGACGCGGCAGCCAAAACCCAGAACAGCGCGACCATCAGCATCATTATCGGTCTGTTTACGCTGGCTCCGGCGATCTGCTACGTGCTGAGCGCCATTATCGCCAAACGCTACTACACGCTGAAAACCCCCTTCCTGACCAAAATCCTGCGCGAGCTGGCGCAAGGTGCGCGCCGCAATCAGCAGGAGTTTGAAAACCTGCCGGTCAGTAAAGAATTGCAGAACTAAGAGGACGTAAGCATGAAAATCAGTGATGGAAACTGGCTTATCCAACCGGGCCTTAACGTGACGTATCCGGTTCAGGTGTTCGACGTGGAGCAGCAGGGCAATGACCTGGTGGTGTACGTCGCGCCGCGTGACGTGCGCGAACGCACCTGGCAGCTCGACACGTTGATGTTCACGGTGCGCCTGTTTGCCCCGCAGGAAGGGATTGTCGGGGTGCGCATTGAGCACTTCCAGGGCGCGCTGAACAACGGCCCGCACTATCCGCTGAACGTTCTGAAAGACGTGAAGGTAGAGATTGAAAACAACGCCGAATTTGCCGAGCTGAAAAGCGGCAGCGCCAGCGTGCGCGTCACCAAAGGCGAGTTCTGGGCGCTGGATTTCCTGCGCAACGGCCAGCGCATTACCGGCAGCCAGCTGAAAAACAACGGCTACGTGCAGGATACCAACACCGATCGCAACTATGTGTTTGAACGTCTGGATCTGGGCGTGGGGGAAACGGTCTACGGCCTGGGCGAGCGCTTTACCGCCCTGGTGCGCAACGGTCAGACGGTCGAAACCTGGAACCGCGACGGCGGCACCAGCACCGAGCAGTCCTACAAAAACATCCCGTTCTACCTGACCAACCGTGGTTATGGCGTGCTGGTGAATCACCCGGAAAATGTCTCGTTTGAAGTCGGCTCCGAGAAAGTGTCCAAAGTGCAGTTCAGCGTGGAAGGGGAGTATCTGGAGTACTTCGTGATCGACGGCCCGACGCCAAAAGAGGTATTAAACCGCTATACGCAGTTCACCGGGCGTCCGGCGCTGCCGCCGGCGTGGTCGTTCGGCCTGTGGCTGACCACCTCCTTCACCACTAACTACGACGAAGCGACGGTCAACAGCTTTATCGACGGCATGGCCGAGCGCGACCTGCCGCTTCACGTGTTCCACTTCGACTGCTTCTGGATGAAGGCCTTCCAGTGGTGCGATTTTGAGTGGGACCCGGTGACCTTCCCCGACCCGGAAGGGATGATCCGCCGCCTGAAAGAGAAAGGGCTGAAGGTCTGCGTGTGGATCAACCCGTACATCGGCCAGAAATCGCCGATCTTCCGTGAGCTGAAAGAGAAGGGCTACCTGCTCAAGCGCCCGGACGGCTCCCTGTGGCAGTGGGACAAATGGCAGCCGGGGCTGGCGATCTACGACTTCACCAACCCGGACGCGTGCCGGTGGTACGCCGACAAGCTGAAAGGCCTGGTGGAGATCGGCGTCGACTGCTTCAAGACCGACTTCGGCGAGCGTATCCCGACGGACGTCCAGTGGTTTGACGGTTCCGATCCGCAGAAGATGCACAACCATTACGCCTACATCTACAACGAACTGGTGTGGAACGTGCTGAAAGAGACGGTGGGAGAAGAAGAGGCGGTGCTGTTTGCCCGTTCTGCCTCCGTGGGAGCGCAACAGTTCCCGGTGCATTGGGGCGGCGACTGCTACGCCAACTATGAATCGATGGCGGAAAGCCTGCGCGGCGGGCTGTCGATTGGCCTGTCCGGCTTCGGATTCTGGAGCCACGATATCGGCGGGTTTGAAAACACCGCTCCGGCGCACGTCTATAAGCGCTGGTGCGCTTTCGGGCTGTTCTCCAGCCACAGCCGCCTGCACGGCAGCAAATCCTACCGTGTGCCGTGGGCGTACGATGACGAGTCCTGCGACGTGGTGCGCCACTTCACCCAGCTGAAATGCCAGCTGATGCCGTACCTGTATCGTCAGGCTGCGCTGGCCCGCGAGTTCGGCACGCCGATGCTGCGGGCGATGATGCTGGAGTTCCCGGACGACCCGGCGTGCGATTACCTTGACCGCCAGTACATGCTGGGGGATTCAATGATGGTGGCGCCGGTGTTCTCCGAGGCGGGCGACGTGCAGTTCTGGCTGCCGGAAGGGCGCTGGACGCACCTGTGGCACAACGATGTAATCGAGGGCAGCCGCTGGCATAAGCAGCAGCACGATTTCCAGAGCCTGCCGGTCTATGTGCGCGACAACACGCTGCTGGCGCTCGGCAATAATAACCAGAAGCCGGACTATGCGTGGCACGAGGGGACAACCTTCCAGCTCTTCAACCTGAGCGATGGCGCAACGGCGGTAAGCGAAGTGCCTGCGGCGGACGGTTCTGTGGTGTTTACGCTGAAGGCGTCACGTCAGGGCGACGTCGTGACCTTTACCGGCGCGGGAGATGCGCAAAACTGGTCGGTGTGCTTGCGCAACGTGCAGAAGGTCGGCGGCGTAAAAGGCGGTTCACATGTGGGCAGCGAGTGGGGTGTGGTGGTGAAAGCCGACGGGGATGAGGTGGTGGTTCACCTCTGAGCCGTAAAAATGCCCGGTGGCGCTTCGCTTACCGGGCCTACGGTAATTATGCGGTCTGATGCCCTCACCCACGGGGCTGAGGGATCCCCAGTAATTTTTTTATGCAGAAGCAATAAAGTTGCTTTCTAAATGACTGAGGGCTGTCAGCGATGCCCTGGTCCGGCTGTAAATC
>NZ_JBLVYK010000090.1:0-353 GCF_048284255.1 Enterobacter cloacae complex sp.6700776
GCGCTCAACTTATGAGGAAAGGTTCCCATATATGCCAGCAAGAATAATAGACAACTTCATGAAGAGCGGGTCTTATATATCAGTGGTCAACTGGAATCAAATAGAAAACAACCCAGAAACACTCAGAAAATTAATAGACATGACTTATAACGATAGAGAAAAAGCAACGTATGATATGTCGAGAGAAATGAGAATGCATAATTCATAGTACTATCCAAGGAGTAGCCTTGGCTACTCCTTTAATTTACCAGTTCCACTTATCTGTATTGATTCCAAACTTAGGCTTCACATCATTAACAAAGAACCGGTTAACATCTTTAAAACCTTTTAAAATACGCTCATAATCATAATAC
>NZ_JBLVYK010000091.1:0-352 GCF_048284255.1 Enterobacter cloacae complex sp.6700776
GCCATCCCCTACATCGTCGGCAATGACAAGATCCTCATTGGTTTCTCGATCCAACTGGAGGACGTTTTTTAGCGCCCCACCGGTCGAGATAAAACGGCGCTTGTGAAGCTGCCGCGTCAGCTCAAGAAACCACTCAGGATCGTTTGCCATATCTTCCGGTTTAACGGAGTATTTCAGCGTTTCAGCAACCGCGCTTTGCAGTTGCTCGGCAACGTTGGCCACAACCTCACCTGTCTTAGTTTTTACTGCCCGAATATCGATATTCGGCTCATAGTTCACCCGCAAGCAATCGCGCCAGAGTTCTACCCAACGTTCGTGCTTAACTTAGTTCTTCCCTTTAAACCAAGAAGGT
>NZ_JBLVYK010000092.1:0-351 GCF_048284255.1 Enterobacter cloacae complex sp.6700776
CATGAACAACATAACCTTCCGCTTCAAAGATACTTTTCAGCGTATTACGTGTGACAATCTCGTCTTCAACGATCAAAATGTGTGGGGTCTGCATATTTGCTACCTAAAGTATTAAAATAAAAATACTGAACCCATAGGCCGTTTCCAGTTAGGTGGTTGTTGGTATGATTATCTGGAAAAACACGTCTATGAGTATAAATTTGTCTTTACATTTTTCAGTGACTTAGCGTTGCCTATCCATTAGGCTGAAGGTCATAAAACTCACCAAAACTTAAGCACTTTCCCAATATTGGGCTGTTAACAGCAATATAACAGCTAATACTGCATTTACCACCTAAAAAACTAACTTTT
>NZ_JBLVYK010000093.1:0-349 GCF_048284255.1 Enterobacter cloacae complex sp.6700776
GCATACAAAAAGTCGGAGCCGCAAGGTGACGGCGTACCTTTTGTATAATGGGTCAGCGACTTACATTCAGTGGCGAGGTTAACCGAATAGGGAAGCCGTAGAGAAATCGAGTCCGAATAGGGCGAATAGTCGCTGGGTGTAGACCCGAAACCAAGTGATCTATCCATGGCCAGGATGAAGGTACCGTAACAGGTGCTGGAGGTCCGAACCGACTAGTGTTGCAAAACTAGCGGATGAGCTGTGGATAGGGGTGAAAGGCTAAACAAACTTGGAAATAGCTGGTTCTCTCCGAAAACTATTTAGGTAGTGCCTCAAGTATTACCTGCGGGGTTAGAGCACTGTTTAGGCT
>NZ_JBLVYK010000094.1:0-348 GCF_048284255.1 Enterobacter cloacae complex sp.6700776
GGTTAAAGGTTGATGCACCTTGCACCATTCCCACCAGCAATGCTTGTTGGTCAAAGCTTAACTCATTGATTGGTCGACCAAAGTAATACAAACTCGCCAGCGGGAAGCCACGAATTTCATCATTACCATTTTGCCCTAAATAGACCTCATTCAAATACAGTTCAAGAATGCGTTCTTTGCTGTAGTTATAGTCTAAAATCAATGCCATAAAGGCTTCATTAGCTTTACGTTTCAGAGTTCTTTCGTTGGTTAAAAATAGGTTTTTCACCAACTGCTGCGTTAAGGTACTTCCCCCTTGTACGGAACGACCTGCAGTGACGTTCGCTACCACCGCACGACCGATAGAAT
>NZ_JBLVYK010000095.1:0-347 GCF_048284255.1 Enterobacter cloacae complex sp.6700776
CCCATGTACTTTCATCATCCGGTGTAATGTCATTTATACCTACTGTTTTTTGATTAATCCAATCATAGTGTTGACCTGAAGCTCCTACTACCTCTTTAAGATTCCCCATAAATGAATCATCGCCCAATCCTTTAAATTTATTATTATGTTGTTCTAAACGACACTGTCCAAGCTCTCCCAATGACTCATAATATTTTTTCATGGAGTTCATCATGGCATCCGGTCCAGTAATAGATAGTGTGCTGTATTTTTGGGGTATAATACCATCCATACGATAATGAGAAAATAAAGAGCCTTGATAGTATTTCTTAGGAGAAAACTTTTCTTTTTTCTGCTTTATTCTTATC
>NZ_JBLVYK010000096.1:0-347 GCF_048284255.1 Enterobacter cloacae complex sp.6700776
TCTTAAGGTTGTACAGTTTCATGCGTTATCCCAGTAGTCGAGCGCCTGCGGTATCCAGACGGCAAATATGAACAAAACCTTCGTCGTTTTGCAGATAGTGTTGTTGCAGCCAGGCGGCCATGCGTTGCGCGGTGGCGCCGTCGTTGCAGACAGCGAACAGCGTCGGGCCGGAACCGGAGATGCCGCAGGCCAGCGCGCCGATCTCCTGCGCCGCCTTGCGCGCTTCGGCGAAGCCCGGCAGCAGCCGGGTGCGGTACGGTTCGGCGATCACATCCTGCATCAATTTGGCGGCCAGCTGCGGCTGCCGGGTGTGGCAGGCATGGATAAAGCCGGCCAGATAGCGGCCG
>NZ_JBLVYK010000097.1:0-347 GCF_048284255.1 Enterobacter cloacae complex sp.6700776
GTATAGGAATTGCTCATATGTTTTATATTTAAAATGGAGTTATTGTAATGACAGATTATATTCTAAATAAGAGCATCCCTATTGGTATTAATGAAACAGGCACCCGTGAAGAATTCGATAGCATGGGAAAAGTAAATGTTCCTGCAAATCGTTATTGGGGGGCACAGACTCAACGTTCATTACAGCACTTTAATATTGGCGATGATTTAATGCCAAAATCGGTTTACCACGCGTATGGCTATGTAAAAAAAGCTTGTGCGTTGGTTAACTGCGAAGCAGGTCGATTAGCTGAATGGAAAAAAGAAGCGATCGTTATCGCTGCTGATGAAACTATTCATGGTCAATTG
>NZ_JBLVYK010000098.1:0-344 GCF_048284255.1 Enterobacter cloacae complex sp.6700776
ATAATGACCTAGTACGATAAATCTTCCACATCATTGCCTACTTTACTCACATTAAAGTAGGCAATTTTTTGTTTCGCGCTTTTTATCTTCGGTCATTATGCACGGGTAATTGATGAGTGACACAGTGTATCCCACCCCCTCCCGCTGCAATGACATCAATATTAAGCATGATAATGTCTCGGCCTGGGTATAGCATTTCAAGGAGCTGCTTCGCATCATGATCTGCCTGCTTGTCCCCAAATTCAGGCGCAATAACGGCACCATTGATGACAAAGTAATTAATGTAACCCGCAGCGAAATCAGGGTTATGTCGGCTAAAGCGAGTTTGTCGCAGAGTGCTAGGT
>NZ_JBLVYK010000099.1:0-344 GCF_048284255.1 Enterobacter cloacae complex sp.6700776
GGCATGAACAACCAGATTCTGCAGCAGGCCGACCCCCTTAATGGAATCAGCCAGTTCGCTGACGGACTCCGCAGAATACGGCACCGTGCGCACATTCAGTGGTGACTTAATCAGCGAGGCCAGCGGCACGCTCACTTCCTCCGTCTGCGCCAGCAGGGCAGACAGGACAGTTTCCTGCGTTTTTACAGATTTACGGCTTGCTTTGCGGGTGGTTTCTGGTTCACACTTCGTTACAGGCATAATCATCCCCTTATAATTGCTTATGTCCTGCCGGACGTTCGCGCGTCCGGCACCTCTCTTACTTAAGAATCCCGAAATCCCTGATGTACTGGTTCATCCAGTAC
>NZ_JBLVYK010000009.1:0-110524 GCF_048284255.1 Enterobacter cloacae complex sp.6700776
TCCCACCTGACCCCATGCCGAACTCAGAAGTGAAACGCCGTAGCGCCGATGGTAGTGTGGGGTCTCCCCATGTGAGAGTAGGGAACTGCCAGGCATCAATCAGGAAGAACCCCGTACCGGAAGGTGCGGGGTTTTTTGCTTTGTGCGCGGAAAAACATGCCGGATGGCGGCTTCGCCTTATCTGGCCTGCGGGTTTTGTAGGCCCGGTAAGCGCAGCGCCACCGGGCAATGCCGGCCGCACGACCTCATCGGGAAGAGATACAGGAATAAAATTTAGGTAAGGTTTTGATAAGCGCAGAAAAGCAAAAACCCAGCCATAGGCTGGGTTCTTTAAATAGTGGTGCCCGGACTCGGAATCGAACCAAGGACACGGGGATTTTCAATCCCCTGCTCTACCGACTGAGCTATCCGGGCAACGGAGCGCATTAAACCGCAATCGCGCGCGATCGTCAACATTATTTCGGGAAAAGCTGTTCAACTGCTTAAGTTTGCGGCAATCTGTCCGTTTGTGCGCTGAAAATGCACAAATCTTCCAGACAGTTCAGGCAAGATGTGACAATGCTGACGGTAAGAGGAGGGCAGTATGGCAAACGACTGGCTTGAGCTGCGTCAGCATGCAGAAACAGGTATTGAGACAATTAAGGCGCATTTCGAAGGACATGCCTTTGATCCCCACTGGCATGATAGCTATCTGGTCGGAATAACCCTTTCCGGTACGCAGCAGTTCCACTGTCGCCGTGAACGCCACCGTAGCCAGCCGGGCGATGCTTTTTTACTTGAGCCTGGTGAAATACATGACGGTGATGCACCGGTAGAGGGTGGCTTTACTTATCTGACCTTTTATCTGGATGAACACTGGCTCACCCGTACGCTTCAAGGGCTGTATAACTCTACTCCCGGGAGTTACACCCTCCACTTTGCCCAAACGCTGACGCGAGAGCCTCAGCTGGTGCGCGCTATCGGTGATACATTTGCCTCGCTGCATAACGATGAGATGAAGATCGTACAACAGAGCACAATGGATAACCTGCTCACTAAGATTACAGCCCACTGCCACTGGCGGAAGAAACTCCCGTCGCAGTTACAAAGCTCCGCTGTGGCGCATCGTGCCCGCGACTATCTCTATGCGCATATCGGCGAGAACGTGGGGCTGTCAGACCTTGCGCGGGAGACGGGGACGGATCGCTTTACGCTCACCCGCTGCTTTAAGCGTGAATTTCACCTTGCGCCGCACGCCTGGCTTATCCAGCTGCGCCTGGCAAAGGCCCGACAGATGCTGGCGTATGGGGAACTGCCTGTTGATGTGGCGACGGCAGTAGGTTTTGCCGATCAAAGCCATCTTGGTCGCTGGTTCCAGCGGGCGTACCGTATTTCTCCGGCACACTACCGTCGGTTGTGCACAAACCTTCCAGACGTTTCCAGAAAATAACGGCACATTCATGGCTCTACTAAAAGGAGCCACCTGTGAATTTAATACCCTTCCTGCTGTTTGCATTTGTCGCCTCGATTACGCCGGGGCCAACCAATATTTTGGTACTGGCTAACAGTCAGCACTTTGGCGTAAAAAATACGATTCCTGCGATCCTGGGTGGGTGTATTGCCGCCAGCGCTATTGTTCTGGTTTCAGGCGCTGGGGCAGGAGAAGTGTTACGCCAGTACCCGCTGATACGTCAGGTGATGAGCTGGGCGGGTGTGCTGTGGCTTTCCTGGATGAGCTGGCAGCTGTTTAGCGCCCCGGCCGCGAATCTCTCCTCCAGGCGTCATGTCCGATTTACCGCGCGGGCAGCGGCGTTATTACAGGTTGTAAACCCAAAAACCTGGATGATGGCGCTGGCCGTCGTCAGCCTGTTTGCTCCGGCAAGCGACCATGCATTACGGGATATTTCGCTGATGGCGCTATGGTTTCTGGCGATCTCAGTGGTCTGTTTGTTGTGCTGGGCGTGGCTGGGGAAGGCGGTGAACCGGATTTTCCGCACCACCGTGGCGATGGTGCGATTTCAACGTGCAATGGCGCTGTGTTTGTTTATTTCCGCCTGGACGGGAATGCTGGCTTAGGTCAGTGCACCACCCATACGACACTGCGCAAACCGCAAAATATCTTCCGCCAGACGGTGCGCCGTATCCACATCCGCCTGGCTACGGTTCACCAGCATGCGGCTCAGGCAACCTTCCAGCACCAGCTCCATCTGCTTCGCGACCATTGCCGGATCATCCACTTCAAGTGTGGTCAGCAGCTCGTGTGTGAACTCGTGCGCGGCTCGTTTTTGCTGATCTGCCAGCTGATGGATGGGGTGTCCGGGATCGGGGAAGTAGGTGCAGGCGGCGATAAACAGACAGCCTGGGTAACGGTTGTTGGTGACACACTCCGTCAGTGCGGTATAGCGTGCCAGCAGCTTTTGCTCGGTGGTCAGCTCTTCATTCAGCATCAATTGCCTGCGCCAGATATCCACCTGCTGGCTGAGATAGCGCAGGGCATCATACAGCAGCGCCTCTTTATCCGGCCAGAAGCGCTTAAGTTCATCCAGAGGGTAATCGATACGGTCGGCTACCATCTCAAGCGTGGTGCTGGCGATCCCTTGAATCTCAAGTAATTGCAGGGCTTGTCCCAGTACGTCTTCGCGTTGCACGGTTATCTCCTCCGCTATTCCCAACGGTTTATCCCGTCTAAAGTGTTGTTTACGGTTGGCGATTGCGCAAATGCGCGTTGAATGCCGTCGCGTCCATAAACCCGGTTACACGCTGCGTCAGCTGTTCTTCCCCCTGTTCATTGAAGAATAGGATGGTAGGCAGCCCGAGCACGTTAAGTTGCTTCAGCAGAGCCTTATCCTGCGCGCTGTTGGCGGTAACGTTCGCCTGGAGCAGAACGGTATCGCTCAGCGCATGTTGTACCTGCGGATCGCTGAAGGTGTATTTTTCAAACTCTTTGCAGGCCACGCACCAGTCGGCATAGAGATCGAGCATGACCGGTTTTCCTTTCGCCTGCGCCAGGGCGCGGTTGAGATCGTCCACGTTCTTAATCTGTATAAAATTCAGATGAGCCTGCGTTTGACCTGTCGGGGTGCCAAACGCCCAGTCCTGTAGCGGACGGACGCTCACCAGCGCGGCCGCCAGCAGAAGGATCTGTAGCAGGCGCATCCACGGTTTCTTCGCACCCAGACTCACGATAAATGCCCAGCTGAAGAAGGCCACGCCGAGCATAGCCCACAGACGCGTACCCCATACATCACCGATGATGCGTTCCAGCAGGAAGACCGGTAGCGCCAGAATGACAAAACCAAACGCGGTTTTCACCGTCTCCATCCACGGGCCGCTCTTCGGCAGCAGACGATTGCCAAATACCGTCACAAGGATCAGCGGCAGACCCATGCCGAGCGCGTAAAGGTACAGCGTGCCGCCGCCGAGCCAAAGGTTGCCGCTCTGGGCAATGTATAACAGGATGGCGCTCAGCGGCGCGGTGGTGCAAGGGGAGCAAATCAGCCCGGCGATGGCACCCATGGCGAACACGCCGCCCGCAGAGCCCCCCTGCTGACGGTTGCTCATTAGCGTCAGACGGGTTTGCAGGGAAGAGGGCAGTTGCAGAGTGAACAGGCCAAACATCGACAGCGCCAGCAGAATAAACACTGCTGACAGTCCGATAAGCACATAGGGGTGCTGAAGGGCGGCCTGGAACTGCAACCCGGCAGCGGCGACCACGAGGCCGAGCGCCGTATAGGTTAACGCCATGCCCTGCACATAGATAAAGGCCAGCAACAGCGCGCGGGCGGTGGAAAGGCGTTGCTTACCACCCAGCACGATGCCAGAGATAAGCGGGTACATAGGCAGTACGCAGGGCGTAAAGGCGATGCCGATACCAATCAATAACGCCCAAAGCGCTGAGAACGGAAGGTCTGAAGCGGCTTCGCCTTCACCCCTCACACTGGCCATTTCCCCTGAGGGGAGAGGGGAGGCCGCCGCTTTCACTTCGCTAAGCGGAACGACCTTTGTTTCAGGAGGATAGCAGAAGCCCGCATCGGCGCAACCCTGATACGTCACCGTCAGGGTAGCGCCTTTATCCGCCTGATTCACCGTGACGGGCACGCTTAAGCGCTGGCGATAAATTTCACTTTTACCGTAGAACTCGTCCTCGTGCCATTCGCCAGCGGGCATCTGCAATGCGCCGACGTCAGCCTTTGCCGGCGTGATGCTGACCTGCTTGCGATAGAGGTAATAACCCTCTTTCACCTGCCAGGTGAGGCTGAGATCGTGCTGGTTTTGCTGAAAGTCGAAAACGAATGCCTGGTCGGCAGGAATAAAGTTCGAACGGCCGGGCGCGTCAAACAACCCGGCAAAAACTGACGTGCTGCACAGCAGCAGGATCAGCGTAAAGAAGCGTTGAGCCATGAGAGATAATCGTTATCGCCGTGGACCACTGGCAGCACCAGCAGCTCCGGGGTTTGGTAAGGATGATGAGACTTGAGGCAGTCGAGGAGCGCCTGCTGGTTGGTCAGATTGGTTTTGAGCAACATCTGGACTTCGTACTCTTGCTCCAGCTTGCCTTCCCAGTAATAAAGGGAGGTGGCGCCGGGAAGTAGCGTGACGCAGGCAGCCAGTTTTTCGGCCAGCACTTTGGCGGCGAGATCCTGGGCAGAAGCTTCATCAGGGGCGGTACACAGTACAACAACAGCATCAGGCGTGTTCACAAGTCGACCTCCTCATCACGAAAGTCTTCACTATATCACGCCATGTGATTGGTCATTAATGAAACGGGCCGCAGCGCGGCCCGTTTTTAACTATTTTTACAACGGCTAACCGTTTACAGCACAATGCCGCCGATGATAAAGCCGAGGACCACGCAGAGCGTAATCGCCACCACGCCCGGGATGAGGAACGCGTGGTTAAACACGTATTTACCGATACGGGTCGAGCCGGTGTCATCCATCTCAACCGCGGCCAGCAGGGTTGGGTAGGTTGGCAGCACGAACAGGGCGGAAACCGCCGCGAAAGAGGCAATCGCCGTCAGCGGCGTCACGCCCAGCATCAGTGCCGCAGGCATTAGCGCTTTGGTGGTCGCAGCCTGGGAGTACAGCAGCGTTGCGGCAAAGAACAGCACCACCGCCAGTAGCCACGGATAGTTGTGCAGCAGGTCGCCTGCAACTGTCTGGATATCGCTGATGTGCGCTTTCACGAAGGTGTCACCGAGCCACGCCACACCCAGCACGCACACGCAGGCGCTCATACCGGATTTGAAGGTGCTGGCGTTCAGCACTTCGCTGGTGTCGATTTTACAGGTGATACTGATCAGCGTCGCGATGGTCAGCATAAATACCACAATCGCTTCGTTACGCGGCAGAACCGGGTTCTGGATCAGACCTACCGTATCGCTGATGGCGGTCGCGTAGAACATCACGGCGACGATACCAATCAGGAACAGCAGCACGGAGCGTTTTGCATGCGGCTTCAGCTCAAAGACCTGGCTACCGCGCAGGCTCACTTCACCTTTTGCCAGGCGCTCCTGGTAAACCGGATCGTCTTTCAGCTCGGCGCCGAGGAAGTTACACAGCACGGCAGTGATCATTACCGCAATCAGCGTGACCGGAATACAGATCGCCAGCAGCGTCAGATAACTTACGCCCATCGGCTCGAGAATACCCGCGAAAAAGACCACTGCCGCGGAAATGGGCGAGGCGGTGATCGCAATCTGGGAGGCGACTACAGCAATAGAAAGGGGGCGAGACGGGCGAATACCCTGCTCTTTCGCCACTTCGGTGATGACCGGCAGCGTGGAGAAAGCGGTATGGCCAGTACCGGCGAGAATGGTCATAAACCAGGTCACCAGTGGCGCAAGGAAGGTGATGTATTTTGGATGACGACGCAGCATACGCTCCGCCAGGCTCACCAGGTAGTCCATACCGCCAGCGACCTGCATGGCCGCAATGGCAGCGATAACCGCCATGATGATTTCGATAACGTCAAAAGGGATTGCGCCGGGTTTAATCTGAAAGATCAGGGTAAGTACGAGCACGCCGAGACCGCCGGCAAAGCCGATGCCGATACCCCCGAGTCGTGCGCCCAAATAAATCGCCAACAGGACGATGACGAGTTCTGCTCCAAACATAAAGACCTGCCTTGCTTATTAACAAGTTGATATTGAATTGTTGTGTTTTGGTAACGGCCATAAAGAAAAAAGGCACGTCACAAGTGACGTGCCTTTCGGAAGCTTAGCCTGAACGGTTACTGTTCGCTTTCATCGGTATATCGTTTCGCTTTATATGCCGGGTGCATCAGGTTCTGGGCGGAGAAGATATCGTCCAGTTCGGCTTCGGTCAACAATCCTCGCTCGAGAACCACCTCGCGCACGCTCTTACCGGTTTCGGCACAAATCTTCCCGACGATATCGCCGTTGTGGTGGCCGATGAACGGGTTGAGGTAGGTGACGATGCCGATGGAGTTATAGACGTAGCCTTCACACACTTCTTTATTCGCGGTGATGCCGTTAATGCATTTTTCCAGCAGGTTGTAGCAGGCGTTTGTCAGAATGTGGATAGATTCAAACATCGCCTGGCCAATCACCGGCTCCATTACGTTCAGCTGGAGCTGACCGGCTTCGGAGGCCATGGTGACGGTCGTATCGTTACCAATCACCTTGAAGCAAACCTGGTTCACCACTTCTGGCACCACCGGGTTCACTTTAGCTGGCATGATGGATGAACCCGCCTGCAACTCTGGCAGGTTGATTTCATTCAGGCCAGCGCGCGGACCGGAGGAGAGCAGGCGCAGGTCGTTACAGATTTTGGACAGTTTCACCGCCAGACGTTTCAATGCGCTGTGCACCATCACGTAGGCGCCGCAGTCTGAGGTGGCTTCAATCAGGTCTTCTGCAGGCACAACCGGCAGGTTGGACACTTCAGCCAGCTTCTGTACCGCCAGCTGCTGATAGCCATCCGGGGTGTTCAGGCGTGTACCGATGGCGGTAGCGCCCAGGTTCACTTCCAGCAGCAGTTCGGACGTGCGCAGCAGGTTTTTGGTCTCTTCGTTCAACAGCACGTTAAACGCGTGGAACTCCTGGCCGAGGGTCATTGGCACCGCGTCCTGCAGCTGGGTACGACCCATTTTCAGGATGTCCTGGAACTCAACGGCTTTACGCTGGAAGCCATCACCCAGCTGATTAATCGCGTCGACCAGTTTGACGACAGAGGCATACACCGCGATGCGGAAGCCGGTTGGGTAGGCGTCGTTGGTGGACTGACATTTGTTAACGTGGTCGTTCGGGTTCAGGTACTGGTATTCACCTTTCTGATGACCCATCAGCTCCAGGCCGATGTTTGCCAGCACTTCGTTGGTGTTCATGTTGACGGAGGTGCCTGCGCCGCCCTGATAGACGTCAACCGGGAACTGATCCATGCATTTGCCGTTGTTCAGCACTTCATCGCACGCGGCGATAATCGCATTTGCAGCGCTTTTAGGAATGGTTTGCAGCTCTTTGTTTGCCAGAGCCGCGGCTTTTTTTACCATCACCATGCCACGCACAAATTCAGGGATGTCGCTGATTTTGCTGTTGCTGATGTAGAAGTTTTCAATCGCTCTCAGAGTGTGAACACCATAGTAGGCATCCGCTGGAACTTCCCTGGTACCCAACAAATCTTCTTCGATACGAATGTTGTTTAACATGTGAACCTTCTTTTCAAGCTGCCGATGGATTGTACTAAACACACAGTAGATATGTGGTTTTGAATATTTTATGACCGACGATTATTCCCTCAATCGGCCAGATGTTCGAGATCATATGCTGATGATAGCGAATTGCCGTAAGCTGGATCACTTATTATCGACCCGATTTCATGATAATTATTAATCTGTGAAATATGTCACCGCTTTAATATTTCCAGAAAAAATATCCGTGCAAACCGATTGAATTTTGGCTAACCGTCACCATTTCTTATCTACGCGCTTCGCGAACACATTCAGTCAGGGGCCAGAGGGCACCTGCCACACAGGAGATGCCAGTGCGCTGGATACCATTTATTGCTTTCTTTCTTTATGTTTACATTGAGATTTCGATTTTCATCCAGGTTGCCCATGTGCTGGGCGTCCTGCTGACGCTGATTCTGGTGATCTTCACCTCCGTCATCGGCATGTCGCTGGTGCGCAATCAGGGTTTCAAAAATTTCCTGTTAATGCAGCAGAAGATGGCCGCAGGTGAAAGCCCGGCCGCCGAGATGATCAAAAGCGTGTCGCTGATTATTGCTGGCCTGCTGCTGATCCTGCCGGGCTTCTTTACAGACTTCCTCGGCCTGCTGTTGCTGTTGCCGCCGGTGCAGAAGCATCTGACCATGAAGCTGCTGCCGCATCTGCGTTTCAGCCGTATGCCAGGCGGTGGTTTCAGCACCGGCCCGGGGGATACCTTTGAAGGGGAATATCAGCGTAAGGATGAGCAGCGCGACCGGTTAGATCATAAAGACGATCGGTAAGTTTCTTGCCCGGTGGCGCTCGCTCACCGGGCCTGCGGATTTTGCCGCTTCGGTAAAAACACCCACAGCCCTGCCAGCATGACGATGGCGTACACACTCTTCCATCCCACCATCGCCAGCAGCAGCAGGCACAGGACACACCCGATAGCCGCCAGCGCCTTAAAGCGTCCTTTCAGTAGCCGACAGCCCGCCAGCATGCACAACAGATAGATCATGATGAAAATACCGTTGGCGTAGATAATCAGCGCGTCAAGGTTGATGTCGAGGAGATAAATGGCCAGGGAACTCACCACGCAGCAGCCCAGTACGGTATTCAGCGCATTCACCGGAAGCTGACGCTTTGACAGGCGTGAGAGGGGGCTATCCGGTTTATAAAGTGCCTGAGACCACACCAGCCGGGCGAAGCTCTGAATATAGATGTTGAGGCTGGCAAAGCAGGCGAGATAGCCAATCACGCAGGCTACCCACAGGGCCTTAACGCCAAACAGCTGCACCACGATGCCCGGCAGCGACGCGGCGGCGGCTTTCTCTTCACCGAACGCGTTGAAGTGCAGCACCAGTACGGTACAGGCCCAGTACACGGTGCCCGCCAGCAGCAGGCCAATCATCAGGGCGCGGGGAAAATCACGCTCGGGCTGTTTAAACTCGGATGCCAGATGAGCGAACGCCTCCAGACCGACGAAACACCAGAACATGACGGATAGTGCAGCGAAAAGCTGTGTGTGGTCGATGTCATTAATCGCGGGGAAAGGAATATCCGCCACCGTAATGTCACCCGCAAACCAGATGGCGACGATCAGCGCGACGATTAACACGGCGACCAGCGTTTGCAGGTTGGCGCTGGAACTGGCCCCGCGTGAGCCAACCCACCAGATAATCGCCAGCGTACCGAGTTCAGCCAGCAGCAGCTGTTCATCGTGCCAGCCAAACAGCGCCTGTCCGAAGCCGGTTGCGATATGCAGGGCTGCCGGAAGGCCAACGGGTATCACCGACAAAAATAGCCAGCCGGTGACGCGTTCCATTCGCGGCCCAAACGCCATGCCGACAAAATGCGCTACGCCGCCTGCGCTCGGGAAGTGCCGCCCGAGTATGGCAAAGACAATCGCCACCGGAAACACCAGCACGATCAGCACCGGCCATGCCCAAAGACTGTTATTGCCGGCAACCAACGCCGCCAGCGCGGGAACCGCAAAAACGCCCGTGCCTAACAAAGACGTTGAGAGTAAGCCAATGCCCTGCGCCAGCCCCAACTCCTGCCTGAGTCCACTCATTTACCTCGTCCCGCCACCATCAAAAGAGAGTGGATGGTAACACTTTCGCAAATTTTTTTTCGATTACCCCTTGAAGGGGTAAAAAGCTATCCCCATCTCTCAGGGCACTAGCCGGAAAACCGCATGCGGACCGGCGTCATCCATAACTGATAATGACTTTCTCAAAGGAGAGCTATCAATGAGTATTCGTCCGTTACATGATCGTGTGATCGTCAAACGTAAAGAAGTTGAAACCAAGTCTGCTGGCGGCATCGTTCTGACCGGTTCAGCAGCAGCAAAATCAACGCGTGGCGAAATCATCGCTGTCGGTAAGGGCCGCATCCTGGAAAACGGAACTGTGCAGCCACTGGACGTTAAAGTTGGTGACATCGTCATTTTCAACGATGGCTACGGCGTGAAATCCGAGAAGATCGACAATGAAGAAGTGTTGATCATGTCCGAGAGCGACATTCTGGCAATTGTTGAAGCGTAATTAACGCACGAAACTGTACGAATTTGAGGAAATAAGAACATGGCAGCTAAAGACGTAAAATTCGGTAACGACGCTCGTGTAAAAATGCTCCGCGGCGTAAACGTACTGGCAGACGCAGTGAAAGTCACTCTGGGCCCGAAAGGCCGTAACGTCGTGCTGGACAAATCCTTCGGCGCGCCAACCATCACCAAAGATGGTGTTTCTGTTGCACGTGAAATCGAGCTGGAAGACAAGTTCGAAAACATGGGCGCACAGATGGTGAAAGAAGTTGCCTCTAAAGCGAACGACGCTGCTGGTGACGGTACCACCACCGCGACCGTACTGGCGCAGGCGATCATCACCGAAGGCCTGAAAGCCGTTGCTGCGGGCATGAACCCAATGGATCTGAAACGTGGTATCGACAAAGCTGTCGCCTCTGCTGTTGAAGAGCTAAAAGCGCTGTCCGTACCGTGCTCTGACTCTAAAGCCATTGCTCAGGTTGGTACTATCTCCGCTAACTCCGACGAAACCGTAGGTAAACTGATCGCTGAAGCGATGGATAAAGTCGGTAAAGAAGGCGTGATCACCGTTGAAGACGGTACTGGTCTGGAAGACGAACTGGATGTGGTTGAAGGTATGCAGTTCGACCGCGGTTACCTGTCCCCATACTTCATCAACAAGCCAGAAACTGGCGCTGTTGAGCTGGAAAGCCCGTTCATCCTGCTGGCTGACAAGAAAATCTCCAACATCCGCGAAATGCTGCCAGTGCTGGAAGCCGTTGCGAAAGCAGGCAAGCCGCTGGTAATCATTGCTGAAGACGTTGAAGGCGAAGCGCTGGCGACTCTGGTGGTTAACACCATGCGTGGCATCGTGAAAGTGGCAGCGGTTAAAGCACCTGGCTTCGGCGATCGTCGTAAGGCGATGCTGCAGGATATCGCTACCCTGACCGGCGGTACCGTGATCTCTGAAGAGATTGGTATGGAGCTGGAAAAAGCGACCCTGGAAGACCTGGGCCAGGCGAAACGCGTTGTGATCAACAAAGACACTACCACCATCATCGACGGTGTGGGTGAAGAAGCCGCTATTCAGGGCCGTGTTGGTCAGATCCGTAAGCAGATCGAAGAAGCAACTTCCGATTACGACCGTGAAAAACTGCAGGAGCGCGTAGCGAAACTGGCAGGCGGCGTTGCGGTAATCAAAGTTGGTGCTGCGACCGAAGTTGAAATGAAAGAGAAGAAAGCACGCGTTGACGATGCCCTGCATGCGACCCGTGCTGCGGTAGAAGAAGGCGTAGTTGCTGGTGGTGGTGTCGCGCTGGTGCGTGTAGCCGCTAAACTGGCTGGCCTGACCGCTCAGAACGAAGACCAGAACGTAGGTATCAAAGTTGCGCTTCGCGCAATGGAAGCCCCTCTGCGTCAGATCGTGTCCAACGCCGGTGAAGAGCCATCAGTAGTTGCGAACAACGTGAAAGCGGGCGAAGGTAACTACGGTTACAACGCAGCAACTGAAGAATACGGCAACATGATCGACTTCGGTATCCTGGACCCAACTAAAGTTACCCGTTCTGCTCTGCAGTACGCGGCATCTGTAGCTGGCCTGATGATCACGACCGAATGCATGGTAACCGACATGCCTAAAGGCGACGCGCCTGACTTAGGTGCTGCTGGTGGTATGGGCGGCATGGGTGGCATGGGCGGCATGATGTAATCATGTTGTTCTGAACCTCTCAGAATGAACCCCGGGCAGCGATGCCCGGGGTTTTTTATTGCCCGTCGAGCCGTTACTCAAACAAGATGTGCATGGCGGAAGAGATGCGGTTCCAGCACTGAAAAATCCATTTTTATCTCCTCAGAAGAGTAGCTGCATCACCCACATCGAGAGCAGGGCGTTGATGACGCAGACAGCGATGATGTGCGGATAATACTTCGGGTTGACGCCTGCAGTGCCCAGGCAACGGCCCGTGTTTTGCACCGGATTGCCCATCAGGTAGATGGCGGGCAGCAGGATGGTGGCATCATGGCCGCTGAGCGTGCCGGCGACGACCAGGCTGGCGCAAACCCCCACGCCGCCGCCCATGCTCATCACCGAGGCCAGAAGTACCGTTGCCGCCGCACCCGGAAGCCCCCACAGGGCCATGATGGGCTCGCATACCCTGCCGACAATATCCAGCAGGCCGGTCACCTTAAGCGCCTGAATGATGACAAACGCCATGACCACGTTCGGCAGCAGGCTGGTGGTGGCAATGGTAAAGCCGCGGCGGGCGCCATCGATAAACAAGTCCATGATATTTTTACGCGTCTGGGCGATCATTTTTCCTCCTGAACGCGACGAACTTCCATGTGGGCGATCCACAGTCGCAGGAAGTTCGCGCCAACGAATTTGAACACCAGAATGACGGCAAGCGGCGCGATCACCGGGACGGTAATAAAGGTAAAAAGTGCGGCACCGGAAGAAAAATAGTTGGTAATAATGGCGCTACCGCTGGTCTGGAAGGTGGCGAAAATGGCGCGTTCATGGTCAGTAATCGCCCCTTCGTCGGTCAACTCTTTGGTCATCCCTGCGGCTGCATCGGTATTTTGCAGGTTGGCGATAAGCGCCAGAGAGCAGATGCCCGGCACGCCGAGCAGCGGGCGCAGAATGGGCGTCATGAGCTGTTGTGCGGCGCGCAGCCCGCCCAGCCCCTCGGTAACGGCAATGATCCCGAGCGATAAAATGACCGAGGGCGCCAGTTCAAGGGCAAACAAAAAACCGTCTTTCGCTCCTGTGCCACCCTCGCCGCGAAACGTTAGGGCGCCGTTCACCGGTCCAAAGCTGCCGTTCAGGACGGTAAAATCCAGCACGCGCCACCATTCAGTACTTTTGGCGAAAAAACCTGAGAAAAATACGATGGTGAGCACGAACGCCAGATAGCCCACCCAGGTTACTTTTTCCTCTCCTGAGGATGATGCACTCATGAAACCCCCTTTTTTTTAGTCCCGTACAAAAGTTGTACGTCGCATCACTAAAAACGATCGGGGGCTAAAACACGATATCCCAAAGGTTATTATCAGAATTCATTTAAGATGTCGGAGGAGTGCCAGCGGAATCTGGCTCGCAGAAATGCTCAGCATTTTTCTTTTGGTCATCTTTTTAGTATAAGGTTTACACGCGGACAACTACTGTCCAGCTTATTGAAAACGAGGAATAACATGCGCATAAAAGTCTGTGCAGGGATTGTAGGTGCAGCATTGCTGCTGGCGGGTTGTAGCACCAGCAATGAGCTGACGGCAGCGGGCCAGAGCGTTCGCTTTGTGGAAGATAAGCCGGGCACCGAATGCCAGCTGTTAGGCACCGCCTCTGGCGAGCAAAGCAACTGGATGTCAGGGCAGCACGGCGAGGAGGGCGGCTCTATGCGCGGTGCGGCCAATGCCCTGCGTAATCAGGCTGCGGCAATGGGCGGCAACGTGATTTACGGGGTGAGCAGCCCGACGCAGGGTATGCTGTCCAGCTTTGTGCCAACCGCCAGCCAGATGAACGGCCAGGTCTATAAGTGCCCGAACTGATATAACATTTTGATGGCGCTGCCGCTTTACCTGTAGGCAGGTAAGCGTAGCGCCACCTGCTTTTTTTACTGCTGCCGCAGCTGCAAATCCAGCGGCGTCTTACTCGGCTCTCCGCCAATCTCACGTGCCAGCTTCGGCACCATATAACCTGAAACCAGCGTTAACAGCTCGCGCATAATCTTCCGGGCCTCTTCATCCGTCACCATGAAGTGCGCCGCGCCCTGGACGCGATCCAGAACATGCAGGTAATAGGGCATTACGCCCGCATCAAATAAGGCATTGCTGAGAGCGGCCAACACGTGGGCGCTGTCGTTCACGCCGCGCAGTAATACGCTCTGGTTGAGCAGCGTCACGCCTGCCATTCGCATACGCGTCATCGCCGCACGAAAGTCCGCGTCAATTTCATTCGCATGGTTGATATGGTTTACCAGCAGCACCTGTAAACGGGACTGCTCCAGGCGCGTGACCAGGGCGTCGGTGATACGCGCCGGGATGACGATCGGTAAACGGCTGTGAATGCGCAGACGCTTAATGTGCGGGATGGTCTCAAGTTGAGTCAGCAGCCAGTCCAGCTCATGATCTTTTGCCATCAGCGGGTCGCCGCCGGAAAAGATGATTTCATCCAGTTCCGGATGCGCTGCGATGTAGTCCAGCGCCACCTGCCAGTTGCGCTTATTACCCTGATTTTCGGCGTACGGGAAGTGGCGACGGAAGCAATAGCGGCAATTTACCGCGCACCCGCCCTTAACCAGCAGCAGGGCACGATTGCGGTATTTATGCAGTAAACCCGGTACAACACTGTTCTGCTCTTCCAGCGGATCGGTGCTGTATCCGGGGGCGGTAATAAACTCATCCTGAGAGGTCAGCGTTTGTTTTAATAATGGATCATCAGGGTTACCCTTTTCCATTCGGGCAACAAACGCGCGGGGAACGCGCAGGGCGAAAAGGCGCTTCGCCTCACGGCCTGCACGCAACGCTTCGTGCTGTTCGAGGTCTAAAAGACGCAGCAATTCATCAGGACTGGTGATTACATCGGCAAGTTGCGATAACCAATCTTCTCTGGACGGGGTGTTTAGGGTTACAATATGCGCCATTTTGTGGCTTAGCTACCAGTTAACAAATTTAGAGGGCCTTATGGCAACGTACTATAGCAACGATTTTCGTGCTGGTCTTAAAATCATGATGGACGGCGAACCGTACGCGGTTGAAGCCAGCGAATTCGTTAAACCAGGTAAAGGCCAGGCATTTGCGCGCGTTAAGCTGCGCCGCCTGCTGACCGGTACCCGTGTTGAGAAAACCTTCAAATCTACTGACTCCGCTGAAGGCGCTGATGTTGTCGATATGAACCTGACTTACCTGTACAACGACGGTGAGTTCTGGCACTTCATGAACAACGAAACCTTCGAGCAGCTGTCTGCGGACGCGAAAGCGATTGGCGACAACGCCAAGTGGCTGCTGGATCAGGCCGAGTGCATCGTGACTCTGTGGAACGGTCAGCCTATCGCGGTTACGCCGCCGAACTTCGTTGAGCTGGAAATCGTTGAAACCGATCCAGGTCTGAAAGGTGATACCGCAGGTACTGGCGGCAAGCCTGCCACCCTGTCTACCGGCGCTGTGGTGAAAGTGCCACTGTTCGTACAGATCGGTGAAGTGATCAAAGTGGATACCCGCTCCGGCGAATACGTATCCCGCGTGAAGTAATTTACGTCATGATTAAAGGCGCAGCGCCCGCTGCGCCTGATTTTGCAGGCAGGGAAGATGAAACGTACCGTTAAAATTCTGCTTCTGTTAGCGCTCTCCAGCGCAATTCTCTCCGGCTGCAACACCGCGCGTGGCGTGGGTGAAGATATCCAGGATCTCGGCCATATCATTTCCCATGCGGCCAGCTAATTCCGTCTAATTTTCCTAAAAATTCTTCCTTTTCCGTCAAACGGCAAGATTTTGTCTATTCTTAAGTTGCTATACACAAAATAACTTTGGCTATAAAAGGAAGATATTATGGTTAAGAAAACAATTGCAGCGATCTTTTCTGTTCTGGTGCTTTCTTCGGTACTGACTGCATGTAACACCACCCGTGGCGTAGGGGAAGATATCTCCGACGGTGGTAGCGCGATTTCTGGCGCAGCAACTAAAGCTCAGAACTAATGTAAGCGACGGTACGGCAAGTTATTACACCGTACCGTCAATTCTCCACTTCCTGTAGCGATAAAAACGGCGAGTAGCGCGTATCCATATGCAGCTTCATGCGGATATTGCGTTTGTACGTGTATACCGTTTTTCCGTTAATGCGAAGATTGCTGGCAATTTTCTGGTTGCTCGCACCATCCATCCACAAGGTCAGAACTCTTTCTTCCTGACGCGTCAGCAACGGTGCCGCCATTTTCGGTAGCTCCGCGCTCGCGCATGACGTTAGCGCGTCGTTTATCACCGCCGCCAGTGCTTCCAGATCGGTATTTTTGGAGAGCGAAGACCATATCGGGAACTGCGCCAGATAATCAGTCATCTCCTGCTCCTGCCCTGATTGCAGCATAATAAAAGGCAGTGTTTCGCTGGCAATTAGCAGGGAGGAAAGCTGCTGAAAATGGTGTAAATCCTGCCGGAAGCCAGATAAATCAGCGATGACCAGCGCAGGTTTCCATTGCAGGATATGCTCTCTGGCGAGGAAAAGATTATTTACCCCGGTTACGACGAAATGACCCGAAAACAGGTCTGAATGATTGACCCATGCTTCAAATCCCGCGCGGGTGAAGTGACAACGGTCAATCAAAAGAATTTTGAACATAAAATTTTCGCAGTCGGCTAGTGGTTTGGCTTCCTGCCATCAGAAAGCCTATCATCATAGAGAAGTCGGATGAGTCATAAATGCCTGAACTACGTGCCTTACTGAGGCTATTTCTTGCTTTAAGGTGTTCAGCAGAAAAAGTTTGAAAAAAAATTCCACGCTAACCAAAATATAAGGCGCAACTTCTGCCTTGCGGGACGACCCGTAAGCGCTTCACTCATCGGGGACGGCCCCAACTTGTCTTTAAGTTAAGGAGCCTGAAATGTCCTGGATCGTTCTTGTTATTGCTGGTTTGCTCGAAGTGGTATGGGCAATTGGTCTGAAGTACACCCACGGTTTTACCCGCCTGACGCCCAGCGTCATCACTATCGCCGCAATGATTGTCAGTATCGTCATGCTGTCATGGGCGATGCGAACCTTACCCGTCGGCACAGCTTACGCTGTCTGGACGGGAATTGGCGCGGTAGGGGCTGCCATTACCGGCATTCTGCTGCTGGGGGAGTCTGCGAGTCTGGCGCGCATCGCCAGCCTCGCGTTGATTGTCGCGGGTATCATCGGGTTAAAACTCAGTACGCACTAATGCGGCTGTTTTACCCAGATTAACTTCGTCACATCAAACCCTTGCCGGGTCGCTATGTCCAGCATCTGCTGTTTCATTTCCGCCGAGATCGTTGGCGTGCGGGAGAGGAGCCACAGATAGTTGCGATCCGGCCCACAGACCAGCGCGTGGCGGTACTCTCTGTCCAGCGCAATGACGTTATACCCGCCGTAGTATGGGCCGATGAAAGAGGCTTTCATGGCCGCGCGGTTAGATGCGCCGGTGAAATAGGCCTGACCAACTGACTGCTGCCACATCTGGCGATCCGGGTTATAGCCGCGGTTAATGACCCGGATCCCGCCGTCATCCATCGCGCTGTAGCTGACCGTGACTTTTTCTAAGCCCCGTTCGAACTGATGGTCCAGTCGGGCGATTTCATACCAGGTGCCGAGGAAGCGCTGTGCGTCGAAATTACTGACTACCGTGACGCCAGGCGGAGGAGTAGGAGAACTGCAAGCAACCACTAAAAACGCGGCTGTTACTGCGGCAATAACAGGCAGAATGCGCATAGGAGTTTCCTTACTGTTTTTTGTTAAGTGTAGATGACAGCAGGGAAAATGCGGGAGATTGTGCAGGGTGTTTTGCCGGGTGGCGGCTTCGCCTTACCCGGCCTACAAAGTTCATGCGTTGTGTAGACCGGGTAAGCGCAGCGCCACCCGCAATGTTTTACTGTAGCGCGTCGAGGATATGGTATGCCGCCTCAACGCGTGCCGGGTTCGGATAGCTTTTATTCGCGAGCATCACAATACCGATCTGCTTTTCAGGAATAAAGGCCACGTAGCTGCCAAACCCGCCAGTAGAGCCCGTTTTATGGACCCAGGACGCTTTGACCGGGGGAGCCGGTGGATTCACTTCTGCCACGGGCAGCGGTGCCAGCGCCACCTTACTGTCGCTGCCCTCGATCACCGTGTTGGCCTCCACGGGCCAGTTGAGCATCTCCCAGCCCAGACCCTGATACATTGACCCGATACGCCAGTAGCGCGACTGCGCCAGCGAGATGCCCTGCTTAAGTGAGGCATCAGCAACGTTCTCCGGCGCCATGTTTGCCATGACCCAGTTCGCCATATCCTGCACGTTGGTTTTCACGCCATAGGCTTGTGCATCCAGCATTCCCGGCGAAACGCGCACCGCTTTACCGTCACGATAGCCCCAGGCGTAATGCGCCTCTTCCGCTTTCGGAACGTTAATCCAGGTATGGTCCAGCTTGAGCGGCTTAAGGACCCGCGTCGTCATGGCCTGCTCATAGCCCATGCCGGAAGGTTTGACCGCCAGCGCGCCAAAAAGACCGATACTGGCGTTGGCGTAAAGACGCGTTGTGCCAGGCTTCCACTGCGGCTGCCAGTTTTGATAAAAGCGCAGCAGGGCGGCATTATCCGTGACCTCATCCGGTACCTGTAGCGGCAGGCCGCCAGCGGTGTAGGTTGCGAGATCCAGCATACGAATCCCCTGCCACTGCTTGCCCGTTAGCTGTGGCCAGTATCTGGTCACCGGATCGTCCAGCGAAATTTCACCGCGAGCAATGGCATCCCCTCCTAAAACCCCGGTGAAGGTTTTACTTATAGAACCCAGCTCGAACAGAGTCTGAGGCGTAACGGGTTTGCTGGCCGCGATATCGGCTTTGCCAAACGTGTAATAGTGCGGTTTACCCTGATAAATAACGGCCACCGCCATGCCTGTAATCGACTGGGCTTTCATCAGCGGGGTAACCGTATTCGCGACCACCTCCGCCAGCTGTTTTTCTGACACTGGCGCGGCGAGAGCAGAGCAAGAGATGCCGAGCAGCAGGGCGCAGCAAAGAGATTTTTTCATCATCAGTAATCTTCCGTAATAGCGAGTCAAGGGGATGTCCGGGCCCGTCAGACAGGCGTAGTCTGTTGGATTTGACTGTGCCTGACAAACGGTTAAATTTAGCATTAGCTGTTAATTTTTCTAACGGAAGAGACCATGACGCGAAGCTATCTCCCCCTCAATTCGCTTCGAGCCTTTGAAGCCGCCGCGAGACATCTCAGCTTTACGCATGCGGCCATTGAGCTGAACGTGACCCATTCAGCCATTAGCCAGCATGTGAAAACGCTGGAGCAGCACCTGAACTGTCAGCTGTTCGTTCGCGTGTCGCGCGGGCTGATGTTGACTACCGAGGGAGAAAACTTACTGCCGGTACTGAATGATTCGTTCGATCGTATAGCCGGAATGCTGGATCGCTTCGCTAACCATCGTGCGCAGGAGAAGCTGAAAATCGGCGTGGTGGGTACGTTTGCCATCGGGGTTTTATTCTCACAGCTGGACGATTTTCGCCGTGGCTATCCGCACATCGATCTTCAGCTTTCCACCCATAACAACCGCGTTGATCCGGCTGCCGAAGGGCTTGACTATACGATCCGCTACGGTGGCGGGGCGTGGCATGGCACCGAGGCTGAATTTCTTTGTCATGCGCCGCTCGCGCCGCTGTGTACGCCCGATATCGCCGCCAGTCTGCACAGTCCGGCCGACATCCTCAGGTTTACGCTGCTGCGCTCCTACCGACGCGACGAGTGGACCGCGTGGATGCAGGCGGCCGGCGAACATCCCCCTTCGCCAACGCACCGTGTGATGGTATTTGATTCGTCCGTGACCATGCTGGAGGCCGCTCAGGCAGGGGTAGGTATTGCCATTGCGCCTGTCGATATGTTTACCCATCTGTTAGCCAGCGAGCGCATTGTGCAGCCCTTTGCAACGCAGATTGAACTCGGCAGTTACTGGCTGACCCGATTGCAGTCCCGGGCAGAAACGCCTGCCATGCGCGAATTTTCCCGGTGGCTGGTGGAGAAGATGAAAAAGTAAAAAGCCCGCCGGATGGCGGGCCTGTTCAGTCAGATGGTGACCACGGCAATCAACGTGACGACCGTCAGAATGGTTGCCAGACCGTAGAAGACCCATTTACCGCTTGGCACATGGATTTTCAGATCGTGCATCGCATGGTGGATACGGTGCAGACCACACCACAGCGGCAGGACGATCATCAGGAAGATGAACACCCGGCCAATAAAGCTGCTCGCAAAGGCCAGTACGCGCTCATAGCTCAGCGCATCGCCCGGAAACAGCCCCAGCGGCAGCATAATACCGACCAGCAGGATAATGACCGGGGCAATAATGGCGCTCCACATGCCGCCTGCGCCAAACAGCCCCCAGAAGACCGGCTCATCTGAACGTTTTGGATTTGGATTGATCACAGTAGTCTCCTTACCAGAACAGTGCGACAAACAGAATGACCACAGAGACAACTGCCGTCACTGCCCAGAGCCCTTTAATAACCGGCTCTGGCCCCATTTTTTCGCCTTTTACAATGATGTTCGCTGCTTTTGGCGCCAGTTCAAACCAGGTTTTGGTATGCAGTAGCGCGGCTGCGAGCACAATCAGATTCAGAACCACGATGATTGGGTTTTGCAGGAAACCCACAAAACTGGCCCAGGCTTCCGGGCCGTGCTTGAGGGCATACACCCCGTACATCAGTTCGAGGCTGAACCAGACCGCGGGAACAGCCGTGCCTTCACGCAGCATATAGAAGCGATAAAACGGCAGTTTTTTCCACCAGGTGGACGGCATTGGTCGCACGTAGGCTTTGCGTTTAGTCGTCATCATGCACTCCTTAGCGTGGTTTCAGGGTAGCGATAAGAAAGTCTTTCGAACTTTCCACTTTTCCCTGCTGAATAGCGGCGGCCGGGTCGACATGCTTCGGACAGACTTCGGAGCAGTAACCGACAAACGTGCAGGTCCAGACCCCGTTCTGGCCGTTAAGCTGTGCCATACGTTCTTTTTTGCCGTGGTCGCGGCTGTCCTCGTTATAGCGGTGCGCCAGAGTAATGGCGGCCGGGCCGATAAACTCAGGGTTCAGGCCAAACTGTGGACAGGCGGCGTAGCACAGGCCGCAGTTGATGCAGCCGGAAAACTGATGGTATTTCGCCATCTGCGCGGGCGTTTGGGTGTTTGGCCCCTGATCCGGCGTGCGCGGGTTGCCGATGATGTACGGCTTAATCGCTTCGAGGCTTTCGATAAAGTGGGTCATGTCGACCACCAGATCGCGCTCAATCGGGAAGTTGCCCAGCGCTTCAACCTTGATGCCTTTGGTGTAATCACGCAGGAAAGTTTTACACGCCAGCTTCGGCACTTTGTTGACCATCATGCCGCAGGAGCCGCAGATTGCCATGCGGCAGGACCAGCGGTAGCTCAGGTCCGGGGCCAGGTTATCTTTGATATAGCCGAGCGCATCCAGCAGGGAGGTTTGCTCGTCGTAAGGGACTTCATAGAAAGCGCTGTGCGGCGCGGCGTCCACTTCCGGGTTGTAGCGCACCACTTCAACTTTCAGTTTTTGCATCTCAGCCATTCGCCTTCTCCTTCTTATCGGCGGCTTCTGCTTCTGCACCGTACACGCGTTTCGCCGGTGGCAGCGTAGTGATTTTCACGTCGCTGTAGTCCAGACGGGTGGTACCATCCGCATCGCGCCAGGCGAGAGTATGTTTAAGGAAATTGACGTCGTCACGTTCGGTGCAGCCCTCATCCAGGCGCTGGTGTGCGCCGCGGGACTCTTTACGCGCCAGGGCGGAATGGGCCATACACTCTGCGACGTTCAGGCCGTGGCCCAGTTCAATGGTATAGAGCAGGTCGGTATTGAAGACGCTGGAGGTGTCGGTGATGCGCACGCGCTTGAAGCGTTCCTGGAGTTCCGCCAGCTTGTCGACGGTTTTCTGCATCAGCTCTGGCGTACGGTAGATCCCGCAGCCTTCTTCCATCGACAGCCCCATTTCGTCGCGGATCTTCGACCAGTTTTCGTTACCTTCCTGGTTCACCAGGCCTTTCAGGCGTTTTTCGATGTCTGCAACCTGCGCATCCAGCGCCGCGCTGTTAGCTTCACCTGCCGTTGCGGCACGCTCCATCGCGCGTTCGCCCGCCATGCGACCAAAGACCACCAGCTCAGCCAGCGAGTTCGAGCCCAGACGGTTTGCGCCGTGCAGACCGACGGAGGAACACTCACCCACCGCAAACAGCCCTTTGATGCGGGTTTCGCACTGCTGGTCGGTTTCGATACCGCCCATGGTGTAGTGCGCGGTTGGACGCACCGGGATCGGCTCTTTCACCGGGTCGACGCCCACATAGGCTTTCGCCAGCTCGCAGATAAACGGCAGACGCTCCAGCAGTTTCTTCTCGCCGAGATGACGCAGGTCGAGATGTACCACGTCGCCGCGCGGCGTTGAGATGGTGTTGCCTTTGCGCCATTCGTGCCAGAAAGCCTGAGAGACTTTGTCGCGTGGGCCGAGTTCCATGTATTTGTTTTTCGGCTCGCCAAGCGGGGTTTCCGGACCCATGCCGTAATCCTGCAAATAGCGATAGCCGTTTTTGTTGACCAGAATACCGCCTTCGCCGCGGCAGCCTTCCGTCATCAGAATACCGGAGCCCGGCAGGCCGGTTGGGTGATACTGGACGAACTCCATATCACGCAGCGGGACGCCGTGGCTGAGCGCCATGCCCATACCGTCACCGGTGACGATGCCGCCGTTGGTGTTGTAGCGGTATACGCGGCCCGCACCGCCCGTTGCCATCACCACCGCCTTAGCGCGGATCTGGACGAGCGTGCCTTCCATCATGTTCATTGCTACCAGTCCGTGCGCATGACCGTCGTCGACCAGAATGTCGAGAACGAAATGTTCGTCAAAGCGCTGGATTTGTGGGAACTGGAGGGAGGTCTGGAACAGGGTGTGCAGCATGTGGAAGCCGGTCTTATCGGCGGCAAACCAGGTGCGTTCGATCTTCATGCCACCGAAGCGGCGGACGTTGACGCTCCCGTCCGGACGGCGGCTCCAAGGACATCCCCACTGTTCCAGCTGGGTCATTTCCGTTGGGCAATGGTGTACGAAGTAATCAACGACATCCTGTTCGCAAAGCCAGTCGCCCCCTGCAACCGTGTCGTGGAAATGGTATTCGAAGCTGTCATGATCCTGCGCGACGGCGGCGGATCCTCCTTCTGCGGCTACCGTGTGGCTGCGCATCGGATAGACTTTTGAAATCAATGCGATTTTGGCGTTCGGATTGGCTTGTGCCGCAGCAATTGCAGCGCGTAATCCAGCCCCGCCAGCGCCTATTACGGCAAGATCGGCTTGAAAAGTTTGCACGACATTCCTCCAGATTTTGGTTTTCCCGCAACGTGATGAGCTAAAGGACGTTCACCTGCCCAAACGGACGATTGCGGAAGCGATTCCACTGCTCCTTTATGGGTAAAACAGTATAACCGCGTAGAAGTGAGGGAAATTTGACGTGTTCGATTTTTTTGCTGTTCTGTGCGGTGATTTATCATCGTGATTAATGAATGACGTCACAGTATTTCTCTGTGCAATGAAAAGGGGCTTTTACTGTGCAAAATTTGTCTCTGCCCCGGCTTGCGAGTAGACTTCGTGCCCTTGTCTGAAAACGGAGAAATAACTCATGAGCGAAACGGCCACCTGGCAGCCGAGCGCATCCATTCCAAACCTGCTAAAGCGCGCAGCAATTATGGCGGAGATCCGCCGCTTCTTTGCGGATCGCGGTGTCCTGGAGGTGGAAACGCCGTGCATGAGTCAGGCGACGGTCACGGATATTCATCTGGTCCCGTTTGAAACCCGTTTTGTTGGCCCAGGCCACTCTCAGGGCATGAATCTGTATCTGATGACCAGCCCGGAATACCATATGAAGCGTCTGCTGGCGGCCGGGTGTGGTCCGGTCTATCAGCTGTGCCGTAGCTTCCGTAATGAAGAGATGGGCAGACACCATAATCCGGAATTCACTATGCTGGAGTGGTACCGCCCGCACTACGACATGTATCGTCTGATGAACGAAGTCGACGATCTGCTCCAACAGGTGCTGGATTGCGCGGAAGCTGAAACGCTCTCCTATCAGCAGGCCTTCCAGCGTCATCTGGAAATTGATCCGCTGTCGGCTGATAAAACACAGCTGCGTGAAGTGGCGGCAAAACTGGATTTGAGCAACGTGGCGGATAACGAAGAGGATCGCGACACGCTGCTGCAACTGCTGTTCACCTTTGGTGTTGAACCGCAGATTGGCAAAGATCGTCCGACGTTTGTCTATCACTTCCCGGCCAGCCAGGCTTCACTGGCGCAGATCAGCACCGAAGATCACCGCGTGGCGGAGCGCTTTGAGGTGTACTTTAAAGGCATCGAGCTGGCGAACGGTTTCCATGAGCTGACCGACGCGCGCGAACAGCAACAGCGTTTCGAGCAGGATAACCGCAAGCGCAACGCGCGCGGTCTGCCGCAGCAGCCGATTGACACCAACCTGCTGGAAGCGCTTAAAGCCGGTCTGCCGGACTGCTCCGGCGTGGCGCTGGGTGTGGATCGCCTGGTCATGCTGGCGCTAGGCGCAGAACAACTGGGCGATGTGATTGCCTTTACGGTCGATCGCGCATAAAGGATTGCCGGGTGGCGCTGTCGCTTACCCGGCCTACTTGGTCATTTAACTCTGCCACATTAAAAACTACTATCTTCTCTATGCACGGGTCTTTTTCTTAATTTGACTCGGATAGCCACAATATTTGTCTGGTCATCTGCTACCATCCGCGCAGTTTAATTCCGTTTCGGATGGTTATATGTCTCACTCACTCAAAAAAATGACCCTTACCGGGCTCATCCTGATGATTTTTACGTCAGTTTTTGGCTTTGCCAATAGCCCGTCCGCGTTTTATCTGATGGGCTACAGCGCGACGCCGTTTTATATCGTTTCCGCGCTGTTCTTCTTTATTCCGTTTGCGCTAATGATGGCGGAGATGGGGTCGGCGTACAGGAAAGAAGAAGGCGGCATCTATTCGTGGATGAACAACAGCGTCGGTCCGCGTTATGCGTTTATCGGTACGTTCATGTGGTTTTCATCCTATGTCGTCTGGATGGTCAGCACGGCGGCCAAGGTCTGGGTGCCGTTCTCAACGTTTCTCTTCGGTGCGGATAAAACGCAGGTCTGGTCTCTGGCGGGGCTGAGTTCCACACAGGTGGTCGGTATTCTGGCGGTGTGCTGGATGGTGGTTGTCACGCGGGTGGCCTCGAAAGGCATCAACAAAATTGCCCGTATCACTGCCGTTGGCGGAATTTCCGTGATGTGCCTGAACCTGGTGCTGCTGCTGGTCAGTATCGCTATTCTGTGCCTGAACGGCGGGCATTTCGCACAGGAAGTCAACTTCGTTTCATCGCCTAATCCGGGTTACCAGTCCGGGCTGGCCATGCTCTCCTTCGTGGTGTTTGCCATCTTTGCTTACGGTGGAATTGAAGCCGTGGGCGGGCTGGTCGATAAAACCGAAAACCCGGAAAAGAACTTCGCCAAAGGCATTATCTTTGCCGCCATCGTCATTTCCATTGGCTACTCGCTGGCGATTTTCCTCTGGGGCGTCAGCACCAACTGGCAGCAGGTACTGAGCAATAACACCACCAACCTCGGCAACATTACCTACGTGTTGATGAAAAGCCTGGGGGTGACGCTGGGCAACGCCATGGATCTCGCGCCGGAAACGTCGGCCACCCTGGGGATCTGGTTTGCGCGGATTACCGGTTTGTCGATGTTCCTCGCCTATACTGGCGCGTTCTTCACGCTGATCTACTCGCCGCTGAAAGCGATTATTCAGGGGACGCCAAAGGCGCTGTGGCCCGCACGTATGACGCAGCTGAATGCTGCCGGTATGCCTGCCAACGCGATGTGGATGCAGTGCCTGCTGGTGTGCGTGTTCATTCTGCTGGTGTCCTTTGGCGGCGATACCGCGTCGGCGTTCTATAACAAGCTGACCCTGATGGCAAACGTATCGATGACGCTTCCGTACCTATTCCTGGCGCTGGCGTTCCCGTTCTTTAAGGCGAAGCGGGATCTGGAGCGACCGTTTGTGATCTTCAAAACCCGCGTGGCGACGCTGCTGGCGACCACTGTTGTGGTGCTGGTCGTCGCGTTCGCCAACATCTTTACCGTCATTCAGCCCGTGGTTGAGGCAAATGACTGGAGCAGCACGCTGTGGATGGTTGGCGGACCGATCTTCTTCTCGCTGCTGGCAATGGGGATTTATGAGAACTACCGCCGCCGCATGATGACCTGCGTGGCAGAAGTGGCATAGCGGATGAAAAACCCCTCCCGGAAGGGAGGGGGAAATGGATTATAAACTTCCCGCCGGGCGCGAACGCGCCGCAGACGTCAACGTTCTTCCCGTCTTACGTCCGTCCAGCGTTTCCAGACGCATCTGGAAAGGTGGGAACGGCATATCAATTCCGTGCTCGCGGAAGCCAGCCAGGATCAGCTGGTGGATCTCATGGCGCAGCGGCATACGGTGTCCCATCTCGGCGGCGTAGATACGCAGCTCGAAAATCTGGATCCCCTGCTGCAAATCAACCAGGAAGACTTCCGGCGGCGGGTTGTCGATGACCAGCGAACAGCGTTCAGCAGCCGTATACAGGATCTGCGTCACCTCTTCGCTGTTGGCATCCGACGGAGCGGGTACGGTCAGCACCACACGCGTGACGGAGTCAGACAGCGACCAGTTGATAAACTGCTCGGTGATAAACGCTTTGTTCGGGACGATGATCTCTTTACGGTCCCAGTCGCTGATGGTGGTGGCGCGGGTGTTGATCCTGGTGACGCTGCCGGTCAGATCGCGGATGGTCACCGTATCGCCAATTCGAATCGGCTTTTCAAACAGAATGATCAGACCCGAGACGAAGTTGGCAAAGATCTCCTGTAAACCAAAGCCCAGGCCTACGGTCAGGGCGGCAACCAGCCATTGCAGTTTTGACCATTCGATACCAATCATCGAGAAGCCAACCAGCCCACCAAACAGCATGATTAAATACTTGGTAATGGTGGTGATCGCATAGCCTGTGCCGGGGGTTAAATCCAGATGCTGCAACAGCGCCAGCTCCAGCAGGGCAGGGAAGTTACGGATCAGCTGTGTGGTGATAATTAGTACCAGAATCGCAATCAGCACGGCCCCTAAGGTGATGGGCTCCAGGCTTTCGACCCCCTGCACCGTCGACGTCACATCCCACAAAGAGATGTTCTCCAGGAAGCCAAACGCAGAGTGGATTTCCGACCACAGGAAGATCACCGACAGCAGGGCAACCAGCATCAGAATTGAGCGTACCAGCCGCAGGGACTGGGTACTGATCGCATCGAGATCCAGTTCGACGTCATCGGCGTCTGAAGTCCCTTCGGTGCTGTTGACGTGGTTCGGCTCTTCCTCACCCCGCGCGCGCTGGGCCAGTATTTCTGCGCGACGATGTTTGGCACGGTCAAACGCCAGACGACGACGCTGGATCAGCATGCCGCGGCGAATAACATGGTAGACCACCAGCAGCAGGAACCAGATAGCTACTGACGTTTCCAGTCGTGCGAGCAGCGCTTGCGATGTGGCGAGATAACCGACAGCCGCCGCCAGCATCGCCGCCAGCGGTGCGCTAAGCAGCAGGTTCCACAGCAGACGGTTAAACATGTTATCGCCACTGCCGGACTTGTCGAGATAGAGCGGGATCCCGGCGCGCTTCAGGCTGAGCGTCACTACCGCTAATGCCCCGCAGATCAGCATAAAGCACAGCCGTCCCAGCGAGCCGGAGAACTCCCGGTCATTGAGATTATCGAACATGATCAGCGCCATAATTAGCGGCACAATCAGCCCGATGCTCATCAGGTAATAGCGCATCGCCCGCGCCACGCGATTACGCGGCCAGCCAAAGTGAGCGATGAACAGACCATTTGGCCGCGCAAACGTGGCGCAAATCATCACCACCCACAGCAGCGGAACGGTGGCGGTCACGCCATCGCCAATTGCGACGGCAAGCGGATAGGGCCAGGCTTCACGCAGGCCGTATCCGAGCGTCATCCACAGCACCGGCAGCGGAGACGCGACCAGAATTGACCAGAACACTGTACGCAGCGTCAGCCAGAAGTGATCCTGTGTCACTTTCCCCACCCGGGCGCTGGAGCGCTCAAGGAAACGGGTGAAGTGGCGACGGGAATAAATACTGAAACCCACCAGAATCAGTGCCCCCAGCAGCGGGAAGATGGTCTCCTTACTGGTGAGCATCATCACGCTGGCGAGACCCAGCTGGCTGAAGGTGTCCAGCGAAATGAGGCGGCGCAGATCCTGCACGATCTCAATCGGCCAGGCGAAGGTCATCGGCCGCACGTCGGATGTCCAGAACAGGTAACGGTGCGTGGCTTCGTTGACCTCTTTCAGCGCGTCCTCCAGCTGGCTGTTTGAGACTTTCAGCTTGGTGAGCTCGAGGATCAGCGTATCGCCCCCCTGCAACAGGGAATTGAGCAGTTCGCGTTGGGTGCGCAGCTGCGCTTCCAGAATACGGCTTTGCTCGCCGGTGAGCGGCTGTCCGTCAGCCTGACGGATCTGGCGGATTTGCGGCTGCTTATTAAGAAGGTCTTCATAATGAAGACGCTGAACGCGCAGCTGCGCCATCTCCGTATCAAGCTGCTGCGGTTTTGGCATCTCTGGCAGACGAGCCACCTGTGCGCGTAACGCTTCGCCCAACAGGTTAGACGAGCCAAGCCACTGGGACTGTTCACGCAGCGTGTTGAGAGCCTGACGAACCTGGAGGGTTTGATTAGTGGCCTGACGCTGCTGCGAGGCCACCAAATCCATGCGCTGCGCCTGCTGATTCAGCGCGGCAGAAAGCTCTCGGTTAACCTTAAACTGGGCGACGATGCTGTCGGGCAGGTTAGCGCTGTTTTCGGCCAACAACTCGGTGCTTTCCAGCGCACGTTCAGCTTCACGCTGACGCTGGCTGTTGAGTTGATTTCTCAGCGCCTGGAGATACGCATCCAGCTGTTCGCTCTGCTTCTGCGCCAGTTCCGAACGCATCCGTGACAGCTCCTGGCGGTTATTAGCAGAAAGCTGTGCCAACTCCAGTTCATCAACCAGCGCTTTTAGTCTGGCGGATTCCGCCTGTAGCCCAAGATTTTGGGCCTGATTCTGCGGGGTGTTGCCGGTCTGCGTCCCAATGCGGCGTTCCACCTCATTTAACTGACGGCGGGCATCGGTTTGCTGCTGTGGAAGCTGACTGAGAGAGTCGGCAATTTCACGCGCCCGTTCCTGCTCCTGCTGTGCCAGACGGCTTTTTTCCAGCAGCTGGCTGCTGACTTGCAGGATCTCCTGATTCAGCGCCTCGGACGTCATCCCTGCGGGTACCTGGCGTGGTTCATCACGCAGGCTGTTTAACTGCGAGCGCAGGGTTTGAGAGAGTTTGGGGAAGTTGTCGATAACCTGCTGATATTGCTGGGCGCGCTCAAGAGAACCCTTTCGTTCCTCAAGTGCGTTCAGTGCAGACTGGAGCGACTCAACGGCCTCCGGCTGAGCGGGTTTCGCCGCTTTTGCCTGCTCCAGCTCCTGGGTAATCTGTTTGGCGTCGGGGGCCGTCGCTGCGTACGCCCCCATGCTGAGGCACCAGGCCATCAGTAATACGATAATCGGGCGCACGTCAGCGATCCTTCTGTTGTTAACCTTCGTCTTTTTTGTCGTCAACCAGCGGGCTGGCATCGTGCTCGGCTTTGATCTCTTCTTCCGGCAACGGGGCTGGCGCAACGTCTGGCGTTGCAAAGACCTCCGTCGATACTGCCAGAGGCTGGCCGAGTTTGGTCACGGACAGGCTTTCCAGCTCGTCGACAAGGTTAACTTTGCCCGGTGCGAACAGGTTGATTACCGTTGAGCCCAGCTTGAAGCGGCCCATCTCCTGACCTTTCAGCAGGGCCACAGAACCTTCTTCTTCCCCGGCAGGCCAGGTCCAGCGCTTGATCACGCCTTCGCGTGGCGGCGTAATGGTGCCCGCCCAGACGGTTTCGATGCTGCCCACAATGGTAGCACCTACCAGAATCTGCGCCATTGGGCCAAATTCAGTATCAAACAGGCAGATGACGCGCTCGTTACGGGCAAACAGGTTAGGGACGTTTTGCGCCGTCAGGTGGTTTACAGAGAACAGATCCCCCGGCACGTAGATCATCTCGCGCAGGATGCCGTTACACGGCATATGAACGCGGTGGTAGTCGCGTGGGGAGAGATAGGTGGTCGCGAAAGTCCCGTTGCGGAACAGATCCGCCATTATGTAGTTACCGGCCAGCAGCGCTTCCAGGCTGTAGTTATGGCCTTTCGCCTGCAAAATTTTGTCGTCTTCAATTTTACCCAGCTGGCTGATCACGCCGTCAGCAGGCATCACCAGCACGTTCGGGTCGGTATTCAGCGGACGCACTTCGTCGCGCAGCGGACGCACAAAAAATTCGTTGAAGGTGCGGTAGCTTGCCGTATCCGGTTTCTGCGCTTCTTTCATGTCGACCTTGTAGTATTTCACGAACAGGTCGATGACCAGTTTGGTCAGCCAGCCCGCTCGTTTGCTCGCGCCCCAGCCCGCCAGGCGAGTGAGCCACAGTTTAGGCAGAATGTATTGAAGCGAAAGTTTAAATGAGTTTAACAAGGTAGCCTCCAGGCCATTGTTTTGTCGTTCCTGATCCGGCAGTACGCTGCCGGAACCTGAAAAAAGGGGACGATTTTAGCGACGCTTAGCTTAGTTGTCAGTTATCAGAATCAGAAAAGTTTTTACGCGTTTTTACCTGGTCCATGCTTTCGAGAATACGATGGTAATTTTCGAAACGGGTTTCCGCTATTTCACCGTTCTCCACCGCTTCGCGGATGGCGCAGCCCGGATCGTTGTCATGTTTACAGTCGCGGTATTTGCAAGCGCCTATATAGTCATGGAATTCGACAAATCCGTTAAAGATTTGTTCCGGCTCGAGATGCCAGAGACCAAATTCACGCACACCCGGGGAGTCAATCACATCGCCGCCGTGCGGGAAGTGATAGAGACGTGAGGCGGTGGTGGTGTGCTGGCCCAGCCCGGAGACGTCCGACACATCGTTGGTCAGGATTTCTTGCTGAAGGCCGAGCAGGTTGTTAAGCAGGCTCGATTTACCCACGCCAGACTGCCCTGCAAAGATACTGATGCGGTCGGTCAGCGCATCTTCTAACGGCTTCAGGCCATCTTTGGTGCGGCTGGAAACCATCAAAACGCGATAACCAATATTGCGATAGATATCCATCTGCTCATTCACAAAGGCCATGGCCTCGTCATCCAGCAGATCGATTTTATTCAGCACGATGAGCGGCTCAACCTGTAGCGTTTCGCAGGCCACCAGGTAACGGTCAATAATGTTGAGCGAAAGTTCGGGTAAAATCGCTGAAACGATCACGATCTGGTTGATATTGGCGGCAATGGGCTTTACGCCGTCGTAGAAATCAGGACGGGTCAGAACCGACGTGCGTTCATGCACGGCTTCAACGATACCTTTAACCGTTACCCCTTCCGCAGCCGCTTTGCCTGGACGCCAGACCACGCGGTCACCGGTCACCAGGGAACGGATGGTGCGACGGATATTGCAACGGTGGATGTCCCCGTCGGCAGACTCGACATCGGCATGCATACCGAAGCGGCTAATCACCACGCCTTCCGTCGCTTCGCCAAACAGGTTGTCGTCGTAATCGGGCTTCTCCGTAGTGGTTTTAAGACGGCGCTGGTGATTTGCATTCACGCGGCGCTGCTGCCCTTTGGAGAGTTTATTTTTACTCAATCGCGCTGGCTCCTGGTCGCCCATAGCGGGCAAAACCTCTATGATACACTCTAATTAATACTAGTTAACCTGCTACTGCCGGTTAAGCGAGAAGGGTGGAAAATAACATGAGCGCGGACGAAAACAACCTGATTTGGATCGATCTGGAGATGACCGGCCTGGATCCCGAGCGCGATCGCATTATTGAGATCGCCACACTGGTCACCGATGCCAACCTCAATATTCTGGCGGAAGGCCCAACGATTGCCGTGCACCAGTCCGATGACCAGCTTGCGCTGATGGATGAGTGGAACGTGCGTACCCATACTGGCAGCGGGCTGGTGGAACGCGTGAAGGCCAGCACTCTGGGCGACCGCGAAGCGGAACTGGCGACGCTTGAGTTTCTGAAGCAGTGGGTGCCGGCAGGAAAATCGCCTATCTGTGGCAACAGCATTGGGCAGGATCGTCGTTTCCTGTTTAAGTACATGCCGGAGCTGGAGTCCTACTTCCACTACCGCTATCTGGATGTGAGCACCTTAAAAGAGCTGGCTCGCCGCTGGAAACCGGAAATTCTCGACGGCTTCACAAAGCAGGGGACGCACCAGGCAATGGACGACATCCGTGAGTCTGTTGCGGAGCTGGCGTACTATCGCGAAAACTTTATTAAGCTTTAATTTTGCGATCCGGCGCCTTGCGTGGCCGGGTTTTTGTCGCTAAATTGTTCAGCTTGCCGATTAAATAAGCACTTGAACTGAATTTCAAAAAAATCGCTTTGAGGGGGGTTGCAGCTAAACGGATTTCTCGTATAATGCGCCTCCCGTAACGACAGAGAATTACACGTTACGACAGCAACAAAAGCAGTACAGATTTGCGGGAATAGCTCAGTTGGTAGAGCACGACCTTGCCAAGGTCGGGGTCGCGAGTTCGAGTCTCGTTTCCCGCTCCAAAATTTGAAAAGTATCGCAAGATACGCCAGCACCAGAACACCCAAGCGGGAATAGCTCAGTTGGTAGAGCACGACCTTGCCAAGGTCGGGGTCGCGAGTTCGAGTCTCGTTTCCCGCTCCAAAATTTGAAAGTATCGCAAGATACGCACAGCACCAGAATACCCAAGCGGGAATAGCTCAGTTGGTAGAGCACGACCTTGCCAAGGTCGGGGTCGCGAGTTCGAGTCTCGTTTCCCGCTCCAAATTCTTCTTCTTTCCTAAATTATCCACAGCGAAATGCTTCGTTGGGGACGTTTTCTATTGTATCTGAAACACTCTTGTAAACAGAGTTATCCACAGAAACTGTGATAAATCCCAGTTGTGCAAAATGTTAGCAGGGTGAATAATATCTTCGTAATTAACTGTAATCTATGAAGAAAATTTGATTTCAAAATGTTATTGAGATCACTTGACCTGTTTGCTAAACCTTATTGCGCCTGAATTCTTATTTTTATTCACAGCCTGTGAATATATCACACATCCCGTGGCAGCCCTTTTTCAATCACCCTGACCAGGCGCTGTTTCTTCGGTAACTGCACTTCAACCACGCCGGCATTTCGCTTCTCAATTTGCTGCGCAATCGCCCATTCTATGTGCTCATCAAGAAGTGGGTGCTCACCTCTGCGGCTTTCAAGCGCCTGAAGATTGGCTTCATCCCATGGGGCATTACCCAGCGCAACAGCCACATTACGCAGCCAGCGCAGGTGGCCGATACGACGTATGGCGGAACCTTCCGTCACCTTCAGGAACCAGGCTTCGCTCCAGGCGAACAGTTCGATCAACTGCGGGGCATGTAACGCCTTGCGGGGACTGAAGTCTTCTTCGTCCGTCAACTGTGAATAACGGTTCCACGGACAAATCAGTTGGCAGTCATCACAGCCGTAGATGCGGTTGCCAATAAGCGGACGAAATTCCTCTGGAATAGCACCTTCCAGCTCGATGGTGAGATAAGAGATACAGCGGCGCGCATCAACGGTATAGGGTTCAACGATAGCGCCCGTTGGGCAGATGGTCATACAGGCCACGCAGCGGCCACACCCTTCTTCCACCGGACCGTCTACCGGCAGGGGTAAATCAATCAACAGTTCACCCAGGAAAAAGAATGAGCCCGCGTCGCGGCTTAAGATAAGTGAGTGCTTACCTGTCCAGCCAAGCCCGGCTTTTTCGGCGATCGGGCGCTCAAGAATAGGCGCAGAATCGACAAAGGGTCTAAAATTCAGCGAAACACAGTGCTGCTGAATGGTTTCCCCGAGCTTTTTTAGACGGTTGCGCAGAAGTTTATGGTAATCACGTCCCAGCGCGTATCGGCTGACGTAACCCAGCGAAGGATTTTTTAGCGTGCGCGCAAAGGCCGCGTTAGCGGGCAGATAGTTCATGCGTACGCTAATGACGCGCAGCGTACCCGGCAACAGCTCGTGGGGGCGGGCACGCATCATACCGTGACGCGCCATCCACTCCATCTCGCCGTGGTATTGTTTATCCAGCCATGCCTGTAGCTTAGGCTCGCTGGCAGAGAGGTCGGTATCGGTAATACCGACCTTCTGGAAGCCCAGTTCAGCACCCCACTGTTTTATTTTTTGCGCTAATTCATTGAGATCGAGGGGCTGTGACATGACGGACCATACTGTGAAGAAAAACCCCGCAAGTATACCACATTCCATCTGGCATGCGGATGACCTCCGTCGGGCCGAAAAAGAGGCCGCAGATAGCCTGGGCGTTACCCTTTATGAACTGATGCAGCGCGCGGGCGAGGCGGCGTTTAACGTAGCGCGCACGGCTTATCCGGATGCCTCGCACTACCTGATTCTGTGCGGGCACGGCAATAACGGTGGCGATGGCTATGTGGTGGCTCGTCTTGCGGTGGCGGCGGGGCTGCGCGTTACCCTGCTGGCGCTGGAGAGCGACAAGCCGCTACCGGAAGAGGCTGGCATGGCGAGAGAGGCCTGGCTGAATGCGGGGGGCATTATTCATGCGCCTGATATTATCTGGCCCGAGGATGTCGACGTGATTGTTGATGGTCTGCTGGGGACGGGGCTGATGCGCGCGCCTCGCGATGACGTCGCCGCGCTGATTACCCACGCTAATGCGCACCCCGCCCCGGTGGTGGCGCTGGATATTCCCTCCGGCCTGATGGCGCAAACCGGCGCGACGCCGGGCGTGTCGATTGAGGCTGCGCACACCGTGACCTTTATCGCCCTGAAGCCGGGTTTGCTTACCGGTAAAGCGCGGGATGTCGTGGGGACGTTACATCACAACGCACTGGGGCTGGAAAACTGGCTGGCTGGACAGGATACCCACATCACCCGCTTTGATGCCTCCCTGCTTGCTCAGTGGCTGCCTCCGCGCCGCCCCACATCCCATAAGGGTGATCATGGCCGGCTGCTGATTATCGGTGGCGATCATGGCACGGCAGGTGCGATTCGCATGACAGGAGAGGCCGCGTTGCGCAGCGGTGCCGGATTAGTACGCGTGCTGACCCGCAGCGAAAACATTCCGCCGATTATTACCGCGCGGCCGGAGCTGATGGTCCACGAGCTTGCCCCACAGGCGATTGAAGAGGGTCTTGAGTGGGCGGACGTGGTAGTCATTGGTCCGGGCTTGGGTCAGCAGGAGTGGGGTAAACAGGCCCTGCAAAAGGCCGAGAATTTTCGTAAGCCGATGCTCTGGGATGCCGACGCGCTTAACCTTCTGGCAATAAACCCGGATAAGCGTCACAATCGCATTCTGACGCCACACCCCGGCGAAGCCGCACGGCTGCTTAACTGTAGCGTGGCAGAAATTGAAAGCGATCGCTTACTTTCAGCCCAACGTCTGGTAAAACGTTACGGAGGTGTTGCCGTTTTGAAAGGGGCGGGGACCGTTATCGCCAGCGATGATGCGATGGGCATCGTTGATGCCGGTAATGCAGGCATGGCGAGCGGCGGCATGGGTGATGTGCTCTCTGGCATCATTGGCGCATTGCTCGGACAGAAACTTCCCCTTTATGATGCAGCCTGTGCTGGCTGCGTGGCCCACGGTGCGGCGGCTGACAGGCTGGCTGCTCGTTACGGAACGCGCGGTATGCTGGCCACCGATCTTTTTTGCACGCTGCGGCGTGTTGTTAACCCGGATGTGATTGACGTAGAAAATGACTAATCGAGCGATTCCTTTACCTGATGAACAAGCCACTTTAGATCTCGGCAAGCGCGTGGCGCAGGCCTGTCAGGGGGCGACCGTCATTTATCTGTATGGTGATTTAGGCGCGGGTAAAACAACCTTCAGCCGTGGTTTTTTGCAGGCGTTAGGCCATAACGGGAACGTAAAAAGCCCGACTTATACGCTAGTAGAACCGTACACGCTTGAAAATATCATGGTGTACCACTTTGATTTATATCGTCTTGCGGATCCTGAGGAGCTGGAATTTATGGGGATCCGCGATTACTTTGCCAACGACGCCATTTGCCTGGTGGAGTGGCCGCAACAAGGTGCGGGTGTGCTGCCTGACCCGGATGTCGAAATTCACTTGGATTATCAGGCACAAGGGCGTGAGGCGCGCATCAGTGCGGTTTCCTCATCAGGCTGTTCCTTACTGGCGCGTTTAGCCGGTTGAGCGTAGGGATAACGGGATGATTAATCGCGTTAAAGGTTGGATTTTGGCAGCCACGGTTCTGCTGTGCGCGCAGGCCGGTGCGGCCAGCCTCTCGGATATTCAGGTGTCGAATGGCGATAGCCAGGCCCGCATTACCTTCAGCTTTATGGGCGATCCTGAATATGCTTTCTCACAAATCGACAGCCGCAGCGTGGCGCTCGATATTAAACAGTCCGGGGTGATCCAGGGGCTGCCGCTCCAGTTCAGCGGCAACAATCTGGTGAAAAGCATCCGTTCGGGGACGCCGAAGGATGCGCAGTCTCTGCGTCTGGTGGTCGATCTCACCGAAAAGGGCAAAACGAAGGCGGTTAAGCAGCAAAACGGCGCCAGTTATACGGTGGTTTTTACCATTAATGCTGATGTTCCGCCGCCGCCACCGCCTGCACCTGTGGTAGCAAAACGCGTAGAAGCGCCGGTTTATACCCCAAGGCCGTCTGAGCCAGCCCGTAATCCGTTTAAATCACAAAATGACCGACTTACCGCCGTGACCAGCAGCAACACGGTGACGCGTCCGGCGGTCAGCGCGCGGCGAACGCCGGTCAGTGGCGACAAAGTGATTATCGCCATCGACGCCGGACACGGCGGGCAAGATCCTGGCGCGATTGGCCCGGGCGGCACGCGGGAGAAAAACGTCACTATCGCCATTGCCCGTAAGCTGCGTGCGCTTCTGAATGACGATCCGATGTTTAAAGGGGTCATGACCCGCGACGGAGATTACTTTATTTCAGTGATGGGACGCTCGGATGTGGCGCGTAAGCAAAACGCCAACTTCCTGGTGTCGATTCACGCGGATGCTGCGCCGAACCGTAACGCCACCGGCGCGTCGGTATGGGTGCTGTCGAACCGTCGTGCCAACAGTGAAATGGCGAACTGGCTTGAAGAGCACGAGAAGCAGTCTGAACTGTTAGGCGGGGCAGGCGATGTGCTGGCAAACAGCCAGGCCGATCCGTATCTCAGCCAGGCGGTACTGGATTTACAGTTCGGTCATTCTCAGCGCGTCGGGTATGATGTCGCCACTAACGTACTCAACCAGCTGCAAAGCGTCGGATCGCTGCATAAGCGTCGTCCGGAACATGCGAGCCTCGGTGTCCTGCGTTCGCCGGATATTCCGTCGATTCTGGTAGAGACGGGTTTTATCAGTAATCACGGTGAAGAGCGTTTACTGGGAAGCGACAGCTATCAGCAGCAAATTGCTGAAGCGATTTATAACGGTCTGCGTAAATACTTTGACGCGCATCCGCTTCAGTCTGCGCCGCAGGGCGGGGCAGCCCAGACGGCAAGCGCCGCGCTGCCGGGTGAGATGACCGCGACTAATTAAGGAGAGTTCATGCCGATTCAGGTTCTACCGCCGCAGCTCGCGAACCAAATCGCCGCCGGTGAGGTGGTGGAACGCCCTGCATCGGTGGTGAAAGAGCTGGTGGAAAACAGCCTCGATGCAGGGGCGACCCGCATTGATATCGATATTGAACGCGGGGGCGCAAAGCTTATCCGCATTCGTGATAACGGCAGTGGCATCAAAAAGGACGAGTTGGCGCTGGCGCTGGCGCGTCATGCCACCAGTAAAATTGCGTCACTTGACGATCTGGAAGCGATTATCAGCCTGGGTTTTCGCGGCGAAGCGCTGGCCAGTATCAGCTCCGTTTCCCGCTTAACGTTGACTTCCCGCACGGTCGACCAGCAGGAAGCCTGGCAGGCCTACGCCGAAGGGCGCGATATGGACGTCACGGTTAAACCAGCGGCGCACCCGGTAGGCACCACGCTTGAAGTGCTAGATCTTTTCTATAACACGCCCGCCCGGCGCAAGTTTATGCGAACCGAGAAGACCGAATTCGGACATATCGACGAGATCATCCGCCGCATCGCGCTGGCACGCTTTGATGTCACTCTTAACCTCAGTCATAACGGTAAGGTGATGCGTCAGTACCGGGCAGTGGCGGAAGGCGGGCAAAAGGAGCGTCGGCTGGGCGCCATCTGCGGCACGCCGTTCCTGGAAAAAGCGCTGGCCATTGAGTGGCAGCATGGCGATTTGGCCCTGCGCGGCTGGGTTGCCGATCCGAACGCCAGTAGCGCCGCGTTTGCTGAGATTCAGTACTGCTACGTCAACGGTCGAATGATGCGCGACCGTCTGATTAACCACGCCATTCGCCAGGCCTGTGAAGATAAGCTCGGCACCGATCAACAGCCCGCCTTTGTGCTTTATCTGGAGATCGACCCGCATCAGGTTGACGTTAACGTGCACCCCGCCAAGCACGAGGTGCGTTTCCACCAGTCGCGTCTGGTGCATGATTTTATCTATCAGGGCGTCGTTAGCGTTTTGCAGAAGCAGGCTGAGCCAACGCTGCCGCTGGAAAACGACGTTCCTGCACCGCGATCGCTGCCAGAAAATCGCGTGGCGGCCGGACGTAACCATTTCGCTGAACCCGCAGTCGCGCGCGAACCAGTGGCTCCGCGTTTTTCGTCAGCGGGAAGCGCACCGCGCCCGACGGGCGCCAACTACCCAAATGCCCAGCCGGGGTATCAAAAGCAGCAAGGTGCGTTATACCGTAAATTGCTGGACACCCCAGCCGTGGAACGGAAAGAACATATTGAGGTATCGCCGTCTTCCCTTGACGGACATAGCCAGAGTTTTGGCCGGGTATTGACGATTGTCGCCCCGGACATGGCACTGCTTGAACGTGAGGGGAAATTGATGCTGCTGGCGTTGCCGGTAGCGGAACGCTGGCTTAAACAGGCGCAACTGACGCCAGGGGAAAACGCCGCCTGCGCTCAGCCGTTACTGATCCCGGTTCGGTTGAAAATAAACCATGAGGAAACAGGGGTTTTGCAGCGTGCCCAGGCGCTTCTTGCCGAAATGGGGATTGAAATCGTACTGGACGCGCAGCATGTGACAATTCGCGCAGTGCCTTTACCCTTACGCCAACAAAATTTACAAAACTTGATTCCCGAACTGATAGGCTACCTGGCGCAACAAACGACGTTTGATGCCGCCGATACCGCGCAGTGGATCGCCCGCCATCTGGCCAGCGAACATTCGCCGTGGAGTATGGCGCAGGCGATTACCGTTCTGGCAGAGGTGGAACGCCTCTGTCCACAGCTGGTGAAAGCGCCGCCAGGTGGTTTGTTACAACCTGTTGATTTAAAAACGGCGATGACCGCCCTGAAACATGACTGATGTAAGTAAGGCGAGCCTGCCAAAGGCGATTTTTTTAATGGGGCCAACGGCCTCCGGTAAAACGGCGTTAGCCATTGAGTTACGTAAAGTTTTGCCAGTAGAGTTGATTAGCGTTGATTCAGCCCTCATTTACCGAGGAATGGACATCGGCACGGCGAAGCCCAACGCAGACGAACTGCGTGCGGCACCGCACCGTTTACTGGATATTCTCGACCCGGCACAGGCTTACTCCGCAGCAGATTTTCGCCGCGACGCCTTAGCTGAGATGGCCGAGATTACCGCCGCGGGACGCATACCGCTGTTAGTTGGCGGCACGATGCTCTACTTTAAGGCGCTGCTGGAGGGGTTATCGCCTCTGCCATCGGCCGATCCGGAAGTGAGAGCGGAGATTGAGCGGCAGGCGGCAGAGCAGGGGTGGGACGTTTTGCACAGGCAACTGGAAGAGATTGACCCGGTTGCCGCAGCGCGGATCCACCCAAACGATCCGCAAAGGCTTTCCCGGGCACTGGAAGTTTTTTTCATTTCGGGTAAAACTTTAACGGAACTGACGCAAACGTCAGGAGACGCTCTGCCGTATCAGGTGCATCAGTTCGCCATCGCCCCGGCGAGCCGTGAACTGCTCCATCAACGAATTGAGCAGCGTTTTCATCAGATGTTGGCTTCAGATTTTGAAGCAGAAGTGCGGGCGCTTTTTGCCCGTGGAGATTTGCATACGGACATGCCTTCCATTCGTTGTGTGGGATACCGCCAGATGTGGTCGTATCTTGAAGGCGAGATTTCATACGATGAAATGGTTTATCGAGGTGTTTGCGCCACGAGACAGTTAGCGAAGCGCCAGATCACCTGGTTGCGCGGTTGGGAGGGGGTTCACTGGTTAGACAGTGAAAAACCACAACAGGCGTTAAACGAAGTGATTGAGGTTATTGGTGATATCGCTGACTGAATGTGTACAATTAAGCCGTATCGTGCGCAATTTTTCAGAATCGCAAGGTTCTAAGTACAAAACAAGCATATAAGGAAAAGATAGAATGGCTAAGGGGCAATCTTTACAAGATCCGTTCCTGAACGCATTGCGTCGGGAGCGTGTTCCAGTTTCTATTTATTTGGTGAATGGTATTAAGCTGCAAGGTCAGATTGAGTCTTTCGATCAGTTCGTGATCCTGTTGAAAAACACGGTCAGCCAGATGGTCTATAAGCACGCGATTTCTACTGTTGTTCCGTCCCGTCCGGTATCTCATCACAGCAATAACGCTGGCGGCGGCACTGGCAGTAACTACCATCATGGCAGCAACGCGCAGGGTTCATCTGCTCCTGCGCAGGACAGCGAAGAAACCGAATAAGGTTTTGGGCTGTTTTCCACACGGGGAGCCAGGGATCCTGCGTTCCCCGCTGATCTTTTTAGAGAGGTTTACGCTTGTTTGACCGTTATGACGCCGGTGAGCAGGCGGTGCTGGTACACATCTATTTTTCGCAAGACAAAGATATGGAAGACCTCCAGGAGTTTGAATCTCTGGTCTCTTCCGCCGGTGTCGAAGCAATGCAGGTGATTACCGGTAGCCGTAAAGCGCCGCACCCGAAGTACTTTGTTGGTGAAGGTAAAGCAGTTGAAATTGCGGATGCCGTAAAAGCAACCGGCGCATCAGTCGTGCTGTTTGATCATGCGCTGTCTCCGGCTCAGGAACGTAACCTGGAAGCTCTCTGCGAATGCCGTGTTATCGATCGCACGGGGTTGATCTTAGATATTTTTGCTCAGCGTGCGCGTACCCACGAGGGTAAGTTGCAGGTTGAGCTGGCGCAGTTGCGCCATCTGGCGACGCGTCTGGTGCGTGGCTGGACACACCTTGAAAGACAAAAAGGCGGGATTGGTTTACGTGGCCCGGGTGAAACCCAGCTCGAAACCGACCGTCGTTTGCTGCGTGGCCGTATAACCCAGATCCTTTCTCGTCTGGAGCGTGTCGAGAAACAGCGCGAACAGGGGCGTCGGGCGCGAACCAAAGCCGACATCCCAACGGTGTCGCTGGTGGGCTATACCAACGCCGGTAAATCCACCTTGTTTAACCAGATAACCGAGGCCCAGGTGTATGCCGCAGACCAGCTGTTTGCGACCCTGGACCCTACGCTGCGCCGTATTGACGTCGCAGACGTCGGTGAAACGGTACTGGCGGATACCGTAGGGTTTATCCGCCATCTGCCGCACGATCTGGTGGCGGCGTTTAAAGCGACGTTGCAGGAGACGCGTCAGGCGACCCTGCTGCTGCACGTGATTGATGCGGCTGACGTACGCGTGCAGGAGAACATCGACGCGGTGAATGTGGTGCTCGAAGAGATTGACGCCCACGAAATTCCCACTTTGTTGGTGATGAACAAGATCGATATGCTGGACGATTTCGAACCGCGTATTGACCGAGATGAAGAGAACAAACCAATTCGGGTCTGGCTATCTGCTCAGGCCGGGATTGGTGTGCCACTGCTTTTCCAGGCTTTGACAGAACGTCTTTCCGGTGAGGTAGCTCAGCACACGCTGCGACTGCCGCCACAGGAAGGCAGGCTGCGTAGCCGGTTTTATCAGCTTCAGGCGATAGAAAAAGAGTGGATGGAGGATGACGGCAGCGTGGGGATGCAGGTGCGTATGCCGATCGTTGACTGGCGTCGCCTCTGTAAACAAGAACCTGCGCTGGCGGACTATATCGTCTGATCAGAAAGGGGAAGCCTGAAAAATTCGCCCTTGCATAACAAATATGGAGCATATACATGGCGTGGAATCAGCCCGGTAATAACGGACAAGACCGCGACCCGTGGGGAAGCAGCAATAATCAAGGCGGCAACTCTGGGGGAAATGGCAACAAAGGTGGTCGCGAGCAGGGGCCGCCGGATCTGGATGATATCTTCCGCAAACTGAGCAAAAAGCTTGGTGGCCTTGGCGGAGGAAAAGGTTCTGGCTCGGGTGGCAACTCCACTCAGAGTCCGCGCCCGCCTATGGGTGGCCGCGTAGTAAGTATTGTGGCCGCGGCGGTAGTCATCATCTGGGCAGCCAGCGGGTTCTACACCATTAAAGAAGCAGAGCGCGGCGTGGTAACCCGTTTCGGTAAGTTCAGCCATCTGGTTGAGCCGGGCCTGAACTGGAAACCGACCTTCATTGATAACGTGACCGCAGTGAACGTGGAGTCCGTCCGTGAACTGGCGGCGTCTGGCGTGATGTTGACCTCTGACGAAAACGTGGTGCGCGTTGAGATGAACGTCCAGTACCGCGTGACCGATCCTGAGCGTTATCTGTTTAGCGTGACCAGCGCGGATGACAGCCTGCGTCAGGCGACCGACAGCGCCCTGCGTGGCGTGATCGGTAAATACACCATGGACCGTATCCTGACCGAAGGTCGTACCGTTATTCGTAGCGATACCCAGCGCGAGCTGGAAGAGACCATCCGTCCGTACAACATGGGTATCACCCTGCTGGACGTCAACTTCCAGGCTGCACGTCCGCCGGAAGAGGTGAAAGCGGCGTTTGACGATGCGATTGCCGCGCGTGAAAACGAACAGCAGTACATCCGTGAAGCGGAAGCGTATACCAACGAAGTTCAGCCGCGTGCAAACGGTCAGGCGCAGCGTATTCTGGAAGAAGCGCGCGCGTATAAGACCCAGACCATCCTGGAAGCACAGGGTGAAGTGGCTCGCTTCGCGAAGATCCTGCCGGAATATAAAGCCGCGCCGGAAATTACCCGTGAGCGTCTCTATATCGAGACCATGGAAAAAGTGCTGAGCCATACGCGTAAAGTGCTGGTTAACGACAACAAAGGCGGAAACCTGATGGTCCTGCCGCTGGATCAGATGCTTAAAGGCGGTTCTGCACCGGCAGCAAAAGACAACAGCGGAGCCAACAACCTGCTGCGTCTGCCGCCAGCCTCGTCTGGTAGCTCCAGCGCGAACACAACGCCTTCTTCGAACGATGGTGACATTATGGACCAACGCCGTGCTAACGCGCAGCGTAACGACTACCAGCGTCAGGGGGAATAAGGATGCGTAAGTCAGTTATTGCGATCATCATCATCGCACTGGTCGTGCTCTACACCTCCATCTTTGTGGTGAAAGAGGGCGAACGTGGGATCAAGTTCCAGTTTAGCAGCGTCGTGCGTGACGGCGACAAGCGTCCGGTGATCTACGAGCCGGGTCTGCACTTCAAGGTGCCTTTCATTCAGTCAGTCAAAACGCTCGACGCACGTATCCAGACCATGGATAACCAGGCCGACCGTTTCGTGACTAAAGAGAAGAAAGACCTGATCGTTGATTCCTACATCAAATGGCGTATCAGCGACTTCAGCCGCTACTTCCTGGCAACCGGCGGTGGTGACGTTTCTCAGGCAGAAGTGCTGCTGAAACGTAAGTTCTCTGACCGTCTGCGTTCTGAAATTGGTCGTCTGGATGTAAAAGACATCGTGACCGACTCCCGTGGTCGTCTGACCCTGGAAGTGCGTGATGCGTTGAACTCAGGTACAGCGGGTACCGAAGACGAAGTGGAAACACCGGCAGCGGATGACGCGATTGCCAAAGCGGCTGAACGCGTTCAGGCTGAAACCAACGGTAAAGTACCGGTGATCAACCCGAACAGTATGGCTGCACTGGGTATCGAAGTGGTTGACGTGCGTATCAAGCAGATCAACCTGCCAGCGGAGGTGTCCGAGGCGATCTACAACCGTATGCGCGCCGAGCGTGAAGCGGTAGCCCGTCGTCACCGTTCACAGGGTCAGGAAGAGGCCGAGAAACTGCGTGCCGCAGCGGACTACGAAGTAACCAAGACGCTGGCGGAATCTGAGCGTCAGGGCCGTATCCTGCGTGGTGAAGGCGATGCCGAAGCCGCGAAGCTGTTTGCCGATGCCTTCAGCCAGGATCCCGACTTCTACGCCTTTATCCGTAGCCTGCGTGCTTACGAGAATAGCTTCCAGAGCAACCAGGATGTGATGGTACTCAGCCCGGACAGCGATTTCTTCCGTTATATGAAGACGCCGACTAACGCAACGCGATAAACTCAGGCTCGTTTGAGTATTCAAACCACCGCTCTTCACGGAGCGGTGGTTTTCTTTTATAAGGATGAAAAATGAATTCAACGATCTGGCTCGCACTGGCTTTGGTTTTGGTGCTGGAAGGCCTCGGCCCGATGCTCTATCCACGCGCATGGCGACGGATGATCGCGACCATGAGCCAACTTCCGGACAATATTTTGCGTCGTTTTGGCGGTGGTCTTGTGGTTGCCGGTATCGTTATCTACTACATGTTGAGGAAAACGATTGGCTGATCAAAAACTAACCGCAATCGGCATATTTTAGGGTCAAAAAGTGCTGTATATCTGAAAAAGCGATGGTAGAATCCATTTTTAAGCAAACGGTGATTTTGAAAAAAATGGGTAACAACGTCGTCGTACTGGGCACCCAATGGGGTGACGAAGGTAAAGGGAAGATTGTCGATCTTCTGACTGAACGGGCTAAATATGTTGTACGCTACCAGGGCGGTCACAACGCAGGCCATACTCTCGTAATCAACGGTGAAAAAACCGTCCTCCATCTTATTCCATCAGGCATTCTTCGCGAAAACGTCACTAGCATCATCGGTAACGGCGTTGTGCTGTCTCCAGCTGCGCTGATGAAAGAGATGAAAGGTCTGGAAGACCGTGGTATCCCTGTTCGTGAGCGTCTGCTGCTCTCCGAAGCCTGCCCGCTGATCCTGGACTATCATGTGGCGCTGGACGTGGCGCGTGAAAAAGCGCGTGGCGCGAAAGCGATCGGCACTACCGGTCGTGGCATCGGCCCGGCATACGAAGATAAAGTGGCTCGTCGCGGTCTGCGCGTGGGCGACCTCTTCGACAAAGCGACCTTCGCTGAAAAACTGAAAGAAGTGATGGAATATCACAACTTCCAGCTGGTGAATTTCTATAAAGCCGAAGCCGTTGACTACCAGAAAGTGCTGGATGACGTCATGGCGATTGCTGACATTCTGACCGGCATGGTTGTTGATGTGTCCGATCTGCTGGACCAGGCGCGCAAGCGTGGCGATTTCGTCATGTTTGAAGGTGCGCAGGGTACCCTGCTGGACATCGACCACGGTACCTATCCGTACGTAACGTCCTCTAACACCACCGCGGGTGGCGTGGCAACCGGCTCCGGCCTGGGCCCACGTTATGTGGATTACGTTCTGGGCATCATCAAAGCGTACTCCACTCGCGTGGGTGCGGGTCCATTCCCGACCGAGCTGTTTGATGAAACCGGCGAGTTCCTCTGCAAGCAGGGTAACGAGTTTGGCGCAACCACCGGTCGTCGTCGTCGTACCGGCTGGCTGGACGCCGTTGCCGTGCGTCGTGCTGTGCAGATCAACTCCCTGTCTGGCTTCTGCCTGACCAAGCTGGACGTACTGGACGGCCTGAAAGAAGTGAAAATCTGCGTGGGCTATCGTCTGCCAGATGGTCGCGAAGTGACTACCACTCCGCTGGCCGCTGACGACTGGGAAGGCATTGAGCCAATCTACGAAACCATGCCGGGCTGGTCTGAGACCACCTTCGGTGTGAAAGAACGTAGTGGCCTGCCAAAAGCTGCGCTGGACTACATTAAGCGTATTGAAGAACTGACCGAAGTGCCGATCGATATTATTTCTACCGGCCCGGATCGTACTGAAACGATGATCCTGCGCGACCCGTTCGACGCATAATCTTCGTGACTGCTGGCCTGCGGGGAAACCCGTAGGCCGGATAAGCGCAGCGCCATCCGGCGACCGCTCCTGGATCTCCGCTTTTTCGCCCCGTCTGTCAAATAAATTAGCCGCTAACTATCTGGCTGGTTTATCATCATTAATGAATATCTCTGCGGTTTGACCGCGTTTTCCCTTTTTCCTGAGGTTGATGTGCAGTTAACAAGTTTCACCGATTACGGCTTACGCGCGCTGATTTACATGGCGTCGTTACCCGATGGGAAGATGACCAGCATCTCTGAAGTCACAGAGGTGTACGGTGTGTCCCGTAATCATATGGTCAAAATAATCAATCAACTTAGTCGTGCCGGATACGTTGCTGCCGTCCGCGGGAAGAATGGAGGGATCCGTCTCGGTAAACCGGCACAGAGTATCCGTATCGGCGATGTGGTACGTGAACTGGAGCCGCTATCTCTGGTGAACTGTAGCAGCGCGTTTTGCCACATTACGCCCGCTTGCCGCCTGAAACAGGCGCTTTCAAAGGCCGTGCAAAGTTTTCTCAAGGAACTGGATAACTACACGCTGGCCGATTTGGTTGAAGAGAATCAACCGCTTTATAAATTATTGCTGGTGGAATGAAGAAAATTTCCACCGGAGCTGACAACGGAGGAACCGACATGTCACAAGATCCTTTCCAGGAACGCGAAGCCGAAAAATACGCGAATCCTATCCCCAGCCGCGAGTTCATCATTGAACACTTAACAAAACGCGAAAAACCCGCCAATCGTGAAGAACTTGCCGTTGAATTAAACATTGAGGGTGAAGAGCAAATTGAAGCCCTTCGCCGCCGCCTGCGCGCCATGGAGCGCGACGGCCAGCTGGTCTTTACTCGTCGCCAGTGCTACGCGCTGCCAGAACGCCTCGATCTGCTGAAAGGCACCGTTATTGGTCATCGCGATGGCTTCGGCTTCCTGCGCGTGGAAGGCCGTAAAGACGACCTGTACCTCTCATCCGAACAGATGAAGATGTGTATTCACGGCGACCAGATCCTGGCGCAGCCGCTGGGTGCAGATCGTAAAGGCCGCCGCGAAGCGCGCGTGGTCCGCGTGCTGGTGCCGAAAACCAGCCAGATTGTAGGCCGTTACTTTACCGATGCGGGCGTAGGCTTTGTGGTGCCGGACGATAGCCGTCTGAGCTTCGACATTCTCATCCCGCCTGAAGAGGTGATGGGCGCACGCATGGGCTTTGTGGTAGTGGTTGAACTTACCCAGCGCCCGACCCGCCGTACCAAAGCGGTAGGTAAAATCGTCGAAGTGCTGGGCGATAACATGGGCACCGGCATGGCCGTTGATATGGCGCTGCGCACCCATGAAATTCCTTACGTCTGGCCGAAAGCGGTTGAAGACCAGATCGAAAACCTGCGTGAAGAAGTGCCGGAAGAGTCCAAAGCAGGCCGCGTGGATCTGCGCGATCTGCCGCTGGTCACCATTGATGGTGAAGACGCCCGTGACTTCGATGATGCCGTGTACTGTGAGAAAAAACGCGGTGGTGGCTGGCGTCTGTGGGTGGCTATCGCGGATGTGAGTTATTACGTACGTCCACACACGCCGCTGGATAACGAAGCGCGCAGCCGCGGTACGTCGGTCTACTTCCCGTCGCAGGTTGTACCGATGCTGCCAGAAGTGCTCTCGAACGGCCTGTGTTCCCTCAACCCGCAGGTGGACCGCCTGTGTATGGTCTGCGAAATGACCATCTCCAGCAAGGGACGTCTGACGGGCTATAAGTTCTACGAAGCGGTGATGAGTTCTCATGCGCGCCTGACCTATACCAAGGTCTGGCATATGTTGCAGGGCGATCAGGATCTTCGCGAACAGTACGCGCCGCTGGTCAAACACATCGAAGAGCTGCACAACCTCTACAAAACGCTGGATCAGGCGCGCGAAGAGCGCGGTGGGATCTCGTTTGAGAGTGAAGAAGCGAAATTCATCTTTAACGCTGAGCGTCGTATCGAGCGAATCGAGCAGACTCAGCGTAACGATGCGCACAAGCTGATTGAAGAGTGTATGATCCTGGCGAACATCTCGGCGGCACGTTTCGTTGAGAAAGCCAAAGAGCCTGCGCTGTTCCGTATTCACGATAAGCCAACCACGGAAGCCGTAACCTCGTTCCGTTCCGTGCTGGCCGAACTCGGCCTGGAACTGCCTGGCGGCAATAAGCCTGAGCCACGCGATTATGCCGAGCTGCTGGAATCCATCAGCGATCGTCCTGACGCGGAAATGCTGCAAACCATGCTGCTGCGTTCCATGAAGCAGGCGATTTACGATCCGGAAAACCGGGGCCACTTTGGTCTGGCGTTACAGTCGTATGCGCACTTTACCTCGCCGATTCGCCGTTATCCGGATCTGTCCCTGCACCGTGCGATCAAGTATCTGCTGGCGCACGAGCAAGGTCACAAAGGCAATACGACCGAAACCGGTGGGTATCACTACTCCATGGAAGAGATGCTGCAACTGGGCCAGCACTGTTCCATGACCGAGCGTCGTGCGGATGAAGCAACGCGCGACGTGGCGGACTGGCTGAAGTGTGACTTTATGCTGGATCAGGTGGGTAACGTCTTTAAAGGTGTGATTGCCAGCGTCACCGGCTTTGGCTTCTTCGTACGTCTGGATGAGCTGTTTATCGACGGTCTGGTGCACGTTTCCAGCCTTGATAACGATTACTACCGCTTCGACCAGGTCGGACAACGTCTGATCGGTGAATCCGGCGGTCAGACCTACCGTCTGGGCGATCGGGTGGAAGTGAAGGTAGAAGCCGTGAATATGGATGACCGTAAAATCGACTTCAGCCTCATCTCCAGCGAACGGGCTCCGCGTAACGTCGGGAAAACCGAGCGTGAGAAAGCGAAAAAAGGCGGCAACGGTAAAGCGGGCGGCAAGCGACGTCAGGCAGGTAAAAGAGTAAACTTTGAGCCAGACAGCGCCTTCCGTGGCGAGAAGCAGCAGAAGCCCAAGGCGGCGAAAAAAGACGCTCGTAAAGCGAAAAAACCGTCGACCAAGACCCAAAAAATAGCGGCCGCAACCAAAGCGAAGCGCGCGGCGAAGAAACAGCAGGCGGAGTAATTTCCCCTCACCCTGACCCTCTCCCCAACGGGGAGAGGGACAATATTTATTACGAGAACCATCAATGAGTGAAATGATTTACGGCATCCACGCGGTGCAGGCCCTGCTGGAGCGCGCGCCGGAGCGTTTTCAGGAAGTTTTTATTCTGAAAGGGCGTGAAGACAAACGTCTGATGCCGCTGATCCACGCGCTGGAAGCGCAGGGCGTCGTGATCCAGCTGGCGAACCGTCAGTATCTGGATGAGAAAAGCGAAGGTGCTGTACACCAGGGCATTATCGCGCGCGTGAAGCCGGGCCGTCAGTATCAAGAGAACGATCTGCCGGATCTGATCGCTGAGCTGGATAACCCGTTCTTCCTGATCCTCGATGGCGTAACCGACCCGCACAACCTGGGCGCGTGCCTGCGTAGCGCCGATGCAGCAGGCGTGCATGCGGTAATTGTGCCAAGAGATCGTTCCGCGCAGCTTAACGCTACCGCTAAAAAAGTGGCCTGCGGCGCGGCGGAAAACGTTCCGCTGATCCGTGTGACTAACCTGGCGCGCACCATGCGTCTGTTGCAGGAAGAAAATATCTGGATCGTCGGCACAGCCGGTGAAGCGGATCACACCCTGTATCAGAGCAAAATGACCGGCCGTATGGCGCTGGTGATGGGGGCAGAAGGTGAAGGCATGCGTCGCCTGACCCGCGAGCACTGCGATGAGCTGATCAGCATTCCGATGGCGGGCAGCGTGTCGTCCCTGAATGTTTCTGTTGCGACGGGTATCTGCCTGTTTGAAGCGGTGCGTCAGCGCGGGTAGCCTGTTGTGCCGGGTGGCGGCTTCGCCTTACCCGGCCTACAAAAGCATGGTACCGTAGGCCCGGTAAGCGCAGCGCCACCGGGCAACAATCTCACTCCTCTAACGACCGTAAATGGTCATCCTTCCTCAACGTCATCAGCGCGAAAATACTCACCACCGCCGTTGCCATCACGTAGTAGGCCGGAATATCCAGATTGCCCGTCTCTTTAATCAGCCCGGTAATGATCAGCCCCGCACAGCCCGAGAAGATCGCATTCGACAGAGAATAGGCCAGCCCCAGCCCGGTATAACGCACGCGCGTCGGGAACATCTCAGACAGCATTGCCGGCCCCGGCCCTGCCAGCATCCCAACCAAACCCCCCGCAATCAACACCACAATCGCTTTGACAGCCAACGTGCTGGACTCCGCCTGCAAAATTTTCAGCAGCGGCAGGGCGAGGATCAGCAGGAGCACGGTGGCGATAATCATCACCGTCCGCCGCCCGATCCTGTCGCTCAGTATGCCCGACGGAATGATCGTGAGCGCAAACCCAATGTTAGAAATCACCGCAATCAGCAGCGCCTGGTTAAAACCGGTGTGCAGCGCAGATTGCAGATAGGTCGGCATAATCACCAGATAGGTATAACCCGCCGCAGACCAGACCATCACGCGACCAATGCCCATCAGAATGGTTTTGAACGTGGCGGCGGTGCTGGCCTGAGTAACAACCGGTTTTTCCCGTTGCTGCACAAAGCTCGGTGTCTCTTCCATGCTTACCCGCAACCATAGCGCGACCGCACCCATCGGCAACGCCAGGAAGAACGGAATGCGCCAGCCCCAGTCGTGCAAGGCTTCAGGGGAGAGAAGGGCAGAGAGCAACGCGACAATGCCTGCGCCTGCTAACAGCCCGAGCGCCACGGTGAAGGACTGCCATGCCCCGTAAAGACCGCGCTTGCCGCGCGGGGCGAACTCCGTCATCAACGAGACCGCGCCGCCATACTCACCGCCCGCAAACAGTCCTTGCAGAATACGCAGGAGTGTAACGATCAGCGGCGCGGCAATCCCGATACTGGCGTAGACCGGCACAATACCGATGGCAGCGGTGGCGAGCGTCATCAATACCAGCACAATAATCAGCGTCGGTTTACGGCCAATCCTGTCGCCAATGCGGCCAAAGACCACCGCACCCAGCGGGCGGAAGAAGAAAGCGATGGCGAATGAGGCCCAGGTGAGGATCAGGCTGGTGAGCTCCGCTTCCCCCTCAAGCTGGAAGAAGTTTCTGGCAATCACCGTTGCCAGAAAACCATAGACCGCAAATTCATACCACTCGATGAAATTACCGATGGAGCCTGCAATTAATGCACGCTTGTGCGCATCCTGTTGCATAACGATCCTCACAAAAACGGGGTAAGAATAAATTATTCAGCATTAGTGAGGTAAGGAAATAGTTTATTCTTATGTTCTGTGAGCTATTTCACGAATGATATCAACACGATCGTCATCGTGTGACCCCCCTCCCATGCAGCGTGCATGCCCTCTGTCCATACTTATCTTTATTGCCAATGAAAGGAGGGAGACAGCATGCACTGGCAGACACATACCGTTTTTAATCAACCTGCACCGCTATCGAACAGCAACCTTTTTCTCTCTGATTGCGCCCTGCGCGATGCGGTAGCGCGCGAAGGGGCTGAGTGGGATGTGGATCTTCTTGCCAGCATCGGCCAGCAGTTGGGTACGGCAGAGTCGCTGGAGCTGGGCAGACTGGCGAACGTTAATCCGCCGGAGCTGCTGCGTTATGACGCCACGGGAGCGAGGCTGGATGACGTCCGCTTTCATCCGGCATGGCATCTTCTGATGCAGGGGCTTTGCGCCAACCGGGTGCACAACCTGGCGTGGGAGGAGGAGGCGCGGAAAGGATCGTTCGTCGCCAGGGCCGCGCGTTTCGTACTTCATGCTCAGGTGGAGGCGGGAACGCTTTGCCCGGTGACCATGACCTTTGCGGCTACGCCGCTGTTGCAACAGTCGCTGCCCAAACCGTTTCATGAGTGGTTAACGCCGCTAATGAGCGATCGCTACGACCCCCATCTCGCGCCGGGGGCGCAAAAGCGCGGCCTGCTGATCGGCATGGGGATGACGGAAAAGCAGGGCGGTTCGGACGTACTCAGTAATACTACCAAAGCAGAGAAATGCAGCGATGGCCGTTACCGGCTGGTGGGGCACAAATGGTTTTTCTCCGTGCCGCAGAGCGATGCGCATCTGGTGCTAGCGCAGGCGAAGGGCGGGTTGTCCTGCTTTTTTGTCCCGCGTTTCTTACCCGACGGGCAACGTAATGCCGTGCGCCTTGAGCGTCTGAAGGACAAGCTCGGCAACCGCTCAAATGCCAGCAGTGAGGCTGAATTTCTTGATGCTTCCGGCTGGCTGCTGGGCGAAGAGGGGGAAGGCGTCCGGCAAATTCTGAAGATGGGCGGGCTGACGCGCTTTGACTGCGCGCTGGGCAGTCACGGACTGATGCGCCGTGCGCTCTCGGTGGCGCTTTATCATGCCCATCAGCGGCAGACCTTCGGCAAAAATCTGATCGACCAGCCGTTAATGCGCGACGTGCTAAGCCGTATGGCGCTGGTGCTGGAGGGACACACGGCACTGCTGTTCCGACTCGCCCGGGCGTGGGACAACCGCAACGACCCACAGGAAGCCGCATGGGCGCGGCTTTTCACTCCGGCGGCAAAATACAGCGTCTGCAAAGCGGGCATACCGTTTGTGGCAGAGGCAATGGAGGTGCTGGGCGGTGCAGGCTATTGCGAAGAGAGTGAGCTTCCGCGGTTGTACCGTGAAATGCCCGTCAACAGCATCTGGGAAGGCTCTGGCAATATTATGTGCCTGGATGTACTGCGCGTGCTGGCGAAGCAGCCGGGCATTCTCGACCTGCTCGCCGATGATTTCGCGCAGGTCAAAGGTCAGGACAGGCACTTCGATCGCAGCTGGCGTCAGCTACAGCAGAAGCTGCGGAAACCGCAGGAAGCGCAGGGCAGGGAGATCGCGCAGCAGCTCTTTTTACTCGGGGCCGGAAGTCAAATGCTGCGGCACGCATCGCCGCCCGTGGCGCAGGCGTGGTGCCGCATGATGCTGGATACCCGGGGCGGCACGCTGATGAGCGAGCAGGTGCAAAACGACCTGCTGCTGCGCGCCACGGGCCGGGTCGGTTAAGCCTTCAGCTGGAACAGGCTCACCAGCCGGGTGAGATGTGAACCCTTCTCGCGCAGCGTCTGTGCTGTCTGCTCGCTGCGTGAGATGCGATCGGCATTGATGTGCGATGCCTCACCGATGTGCGTCATCGCCAGATTCACCTGGCCAATTCCCGCCGACTGCTCGCGGGAGGCGTGGTTGATCTCGGTGACAAGCTGGCTGATGTTATCGATATGAACAATGATGGCATCCATCGCCAGACGCGTCTGCTCAGACAGCGCATGGCCTTCGCTCACCTTGTTCAGCGTATCCCCAATCAGCTGTTCAATCTCTTTTACCGCGTTGGCGCTGCGTGCGGCCAGGGCGCGTACCTCTTGCGCCACCACTGCGAAACCTTTCCCGTGCTCGCCCGCCCGCGCCGCCTCAACCGCCGCATTGAGCGCCAGGATATTGGTCTGGAAAGCGATGGACTCAATCACGCGGGTGATGTCTTCAATGCGTTTCGATGCATCGCGAATATCATCCATGGTGGAGACTGCGTGGGTCACCGTCTCTCCACCCTGATGCACCGCGCGCGAGGTTTCACCCACCAGCTGCTGCGTTTGCTCCATGTTGGCGGCATTTTGCTGCACGGTGGCGGCTAATTGCTCCATGCTGGCGGAGGTCTCCTCAACGCTGCTGGCCTGCTTGTTGATCTGTTCAGAGATCTCGCCGGTGTCTGAAGCCAGCGCGTTAGTCCCCAGATGGATCTCGCTTGCGGCCTCGCGGACCTGCAACACAATTTTTTGCAGGCCTTCCCCGATCCCGTTGATGGCGTCAATCAGCTGGCCGACTTCATCCTGGCGGGTAACCGGCAGGCTGGCGCGCAGATCGCCTGCGGCATACTGCCGGGCAAGCGCGATCACCTCGCGCAGTGGGCGGGTTAGCATCCGGCGAATGAGGATAACGAACAGGCCCGCGAAGAGAGCGGATAGCACCACGCCCGCCATCAGGAAGCGATCGCGCAGTGTGGTGACGCTTGAAAGCAGTACGGCTTTATCCACTTCACCCACGATGGTCCAGTTCCAGCCCGGCAGCGGCGTGTAGGCAACTTTGAGCGTACGGCCATCCGCGCTCACGCGTTCCAGCATGCCGGCTTTATCACTCAGAAGCTGCTGCTGTGTCGCCGTGTCCCAGTTAGGCAGTTTGCCCTCTTCGCTGGCATGGAACAGATACTGTCCGCGCGTTTTGCCGCTACTGCGATCCAGTACAAAGAAGTGACCGCTCTCGCCCAGACGACGGTTAAGGATTTTCTCGCGCATGACGTTCCACGAATGGGTGATGTCCACGCCGACAAAGATAATCCCGATAACCTGGCCTTCCGCATTCTTAACAGGCTGGTACTGCGTGATATAGCGCTTGCCGAACAGCAGCGCGAGGCCACGATAGACCTCCCCTTTAGTGACGGCGGCAAATGCCGGGCTGGTGGTATCAAGAACGGTTCCGATGGCGCGGTCGCCATTCTCTTTGCGCAGCGACGTCGCCACGCGGACAAAATCGTTACCGCTGCGGACAAACAGCGTCGAGATGGCTCCCGTTCGGCTCAGGAAGTCATCAGAAAGCGTATTGTTTTCATGCAACTCCGTTTCGCCGCCTTTCAGCAAAGGAACGGTAAGCCCATTTATGGTCCGGCTCTGGCTGCTGTCGCTGTTTAATGGCTGTGGCAAAAAGGTGGTGAACAGACGGGTATAGCTTTCAACCTCTTCGCTCAGGCTGGTGTTGAACATCTCTACCATATCCACCATGCCGGTGGACTGGTTATGCAGGTCTTCAACCGCAAGATCTTCAAGCTGCTGGCTGGCGTTGTGGCTCAACAGGAAAGTGAACAGCAAAAAAAGCGTAGCGACACTTACACCTGTTAGCAGCGATAGCTTCGTGCCCAGTCCTGCCCGGCGGAAAAAGGTGATCATATATTGCTCATTATTGAAAAGTGATGGCTGTTCAACGGCAGAGCGGAGAGAACGTTTATCTGTTTAATGTAACTGAATGTTACGTGTTTGTTTTTATTGAGTTTCGGGAGAGATAAAAAATTTGCAAAAGTGAAAAGCCACTAAAATTAAGTGGCTTTTATCGGAGGGGATTATGCATAAAGAATAGCCTGCACGCGCCAGTGATTAACATGGTTATCTTCCTGCATCTGGACGATGCGATACCAGGATGCGCCCTGTTCATCGGCCTTCAGGGCGACGACACGTTCAACGTCTTGCGGACTCCCCGTGATATTATTGACGGAGATCTGACCAATCTCATTCAGGCCCGTGACGCAATCCGCGCTGGCAAATTCAGCCGACTGCGCCGTGGTGCTCAGCAGGCCCGCTGAAAGCAATAGCGTCGTTAAAGCAAGGGTTCGTTTCATCGTCAGCTCCTTTTCACGTGTCTCCGGTATCCGCCGGGCAATCCTTCGCGAATAAACTCATTTCCATTGTTGCTGGCATGGAGTTTATTGTGGACAGGAAAATGTCTACGGACGCAAAGCAGTGTAAAGGTCGTTCAAATGATGATGCTCACTTACGGTACAAAATGCCTTGTGCATACCACTGTCCCGTAATAATGGTTTCATCAATCATCGTGATGACGTAATAATCTGCTTTTGCGGCAACGGCCTGTGCTTCAATTGCGTCTTCTGCATCATCCGGTGAACCGCGAACCATCGCGGATACGGTTCCCAGGCGTTGTAATCCTTCCGTCTGATTACGACGAATTTCCTGAGGATGATCGGTAACCGGCGGTGCCGGTTCTGGCGTACCCTGCAATACGGAACATCCGCTGAGCAGTGAGACCAGCAATAAAGCGGTAAGCCTGCGCATAAACCTGTCTCTTTTCCTGATAGCCATAGTGTAGTGGTCTGCGAATTTAGTTTTGGGGGAATGTTCCCGAAGTGTTATCTGGGACGTAGATTTCGAATGAAAATATCGTGAAACCGTAATCCAGCTCTCAACATTATGAATCATTCATCAGCACAGGATCGACAATGATTGAAATTGAAACTCGCCTGCTTAGTGAGCATGAAATCATCCATGCTTTTCCGGCTGGTAAAGGTGAACAGCCGCTGCCGACGGTAGTTTTCTATCATGGCTTTCTCTCCTCAAAGCTGGTCTACAGCTATTTTTCCGTCGCGCTGGCGCAGGCCGGTTTCCGGGTGGTCATGCCTGATGCGCCGAATCATGGGGCACGCTTTACGGGCGATGAACAGGCGCGGCTGGGGCTGTTCTGGCAAACGCTGCACGGCAATCTGACCGAGTTCGCCGGGCTGCGTGACGCGCTTTTACAGGCCGGGCTGGTGGAGGGGAAACGGCTGGCGGTCGCAGGCGCATCAATGGGCGGAATGACGGCGCTGGGGCTCATGGCCAGGCATCCGGAGGTGACGTCCGTGGCTTGCCTGATGGGATCGGGCTACTTAATGTCACTGGCAAAGACGCTGTTCCCGCCGCAGGCACCTCAGGAGATTGAGGCCCTGTTGTCTGAATGGGACGTCAGCCATGCGCTTTCACAGCTGGCCGATCGTCCCCTGTTGCTGTGGCATGGGGATGCCGACGATGTCGTACCGCCCGGTGAAACGTTCCGTCTGCAACAGGCGCTACAGCGTGAAGGGCTGGACAGCAATCTGACCTGCCTGTGGGGTGCCGGTGTCCGGCACCGTATTACTCCGGCTGCGCTGGAAGCCACCGTGGAGTTTTTCCGTCAGCACCTTTAAACGCGCAGCACCGTGACACCCTGATCCTCGAGCTTGCTGAGGATCTCGGGGTTGGCGTTTTTGCCGGTGATCACCATGCTGATTTGCTCGGCGCGGCTGAAAAGCATGCCGGCGCGTTCACCGACCTTGCTGCTGTCGACCAGCACCACCAGTTTACCCACCACGTTGAGCATGTTCTGCTCTGCCATTGCGGTGAGCATATCGGTTTTATACAGGCCATCCGCCGTCAGGCCTTTGCCGCTGGTAAACATCCAGTGCCCGGCGTAGAGGCTGTTTTCACTGTCCTGCGGGCTCAGGGTTATGGACTGGCTCTTGTTATACTGGCCCCCCATGATCACCACGCTTTCATGTTCCTGGTCAATGAGATAGTTGGCCAGCGGCAGATAGTTGGTAATGATTTGCACCGGCTTGCCGCACATCTCTCGGCCCAGTAAAAACGCTGTCGAGCCGCAGTTAATCACCACGCTTTCCCCGGGATTCACCAGCTGTGATGCCGCTCTGGCAATCCGCACCTTTTCATCGTGATTCTGCGCCTGGTGAATATTCATCGGCGTCCAGCGTGGACGCTGCTGGCTGATGGCCTCTGCGCCGTTGCGGACTTTTTTCAGCTTGCCGCTTTCATCCAGCTTGTTAATGTCCCGCCGCGCGGTAGCAGGGGAGATCCCTAAACGTTCGATCACTTTCTCGACGGTGATAAACCCTGTTTGCGCCAGGAGTTCCAGTAAAATTTGATGCCGTTGCGCTTCCGTCATGAGCTATTCCGAAAAGAATTGATTTGAAAAGATGATATTTGAAATAGCATGAAATTACTAAATTAAATATGACATCGCCAGACACGGTGTCTGGCGATTGGCTGCACAATCAGAGGAAGGACTTGAACGGCAGGTCTGGCTCAATGGTGAAGCAATCATCAAAACCACGCGGGTAGTGGTACTCGAGATTGTCTTTATCCAGCGGCCAGGTGAACTTGCCGCCAACCTGCCAGATGAACGGCTTGAAACCATACTTGAGTCGGTCTTTTTTCATCTCCCACAGGACGCGGATCTCTTGCGGATCGGCCTGGAAGTTTGACCAGATATCGTGGTGGAAGGGGATCACCACTTTGGTGTTCAGCGCTTCGGCCATGCGCAGCATGTCCGCGCTGGTCATTTTGTCGGTAATCCCTCGCGGGTTTTCACCGTAAGAGCCAAGCGCCACGTCAATCTGGTGCTCGTTACCGTGCTTCGCGTAGTAGTTGGAGTAGTGAGAGTCACCGCTGTGATACAGGGAACCGCCAGGCGTTTTGAACAGGTAGTTCACTGCGCGCTCGTCCATCCCGTCTGGCAGTACGCCTGCGGCTTTCTGGTCGGCAGGCAGGGTGATCAGCGCGGTGCGATCAAAGGCATCCAGCGCGTGAATTTCAACGTCTTTGATTTTCACCACGTCGCCCGGCTTCATCACAATGCAGCGCTCTTTTGGCACGCCCCAGCCAATCCACAAATCCACGCAGGTCTGCGGCCCGATAAAGGGTACGTCGTCCGCGCAGTTTTGCATTACCGCTGCCGCCACGTTCACGTCGATATGATCGTTGTGATCGTGGGTAGAGAGAACGGCGTCGATCTGGCGAATGGCGAAAGGATCAAGCACAAAAGGCGTGGTGCGCAGGTTCGGCTGGAGCTTTTCAACGCCGGCCATACGCTGCATCTGGTGGCCTTTTTTCATCAGTGGATTGCCGTGGCTCTGTTTGCCGGTGCCGCACCAGAAATCGACACAAATGTTGGCGCCGCCTTCTGATTTCAGCCAGATCCCGGTGCATCCAAGCCACCACATCGCAAATGTGCCAGGAGCAACCTGTTCCTGCTCGATCTCTTCGTTCAGCCAGCTACCCCACTCCGGAAAGGTACTCAAAATCCATGATTCACGGGTGATGGTTTTCACTTTACTCATCGTTTGACTCCTGGTATTAATCAAAAGTAATCATACTGTGACTTGTTGTGATTAATGCTGGCACTGTTTGAATCGATTTGCAATGGCTGATTTGCGGAAAATTCCCCTCGCCACATCACAGAAAATACACCTCGTCGTTGTTAAGATAACCGCTACATATAATTAATATATTGAAAATTAAGAATTTATTTGTCTTTCTGGATCGGTAGTGAAAATCATTACTAACTCCATGGAAATAAATTGCGTGATCCGTCACAAATAATCAAATGCAATCTTGTGGTGATTATTTGTGATTAATAGAGTGATGACACCAACCACACAGGGATTGCCCCTCGTGTTCTCATTTTCTGGAGAGAGTTATGGAGATCCTCTACAACGTCTTTACCGTTTTCTTTAATCAGGTAATGACCAACGCCCCGCTGTTGCTGGGTATCGTGACGTGCCTGGGGTACATCCTGCTGCGCAAAAGCGTCAGCGTGATTATCAAAGGCACCATCAAAACCATCATTGGTTTTATGCTGTTGCAGGCGGGGTCTGGCATTCTGACCAGCACGTTTAAGCCGGTCGTTGCCAAAATGTCTGAGGTATATGGCATTAACGGCGCCATCTCTGACACTTACGCGTCCATGATGGCCACCATCGATCGCATGGGGGATGCGTACAGCTGGGTTGGGTATGCGGTACTGCTCGCGCTGGCGCTGAACATCATTTACGTGCTCCTGCGCCGCATCACCGGTATTCGCACCATCATGCTCACCGGGCACATCATGTTCCAGCAGGCGGGGCTGATTGCCGTTTCTCTCTATATCTTCGGCTACCCAATGTGGACCACGGTCATCTGCACGGCAGTGCTGGTCTCGCTTTACTGGGGCATCACCTCCAACATGATGTATAAGCCAACGCAGGACGTTACTGACGGCTGCGGCTTCTCCATCGGTCACCAGCAGCAGTTCGCCTCCTGGATTGCGTACAAAGTTGCACCGTACCTGGGTAAAAAAGAGGAGAGTGTTGAAGACCTCAAATTGCCTGGCTGGTTGAATATCTTCCACGACAACATCGTCTCCACGGCGATTGTGATGACCCTTTTCTTCGGTGCCATCCTGCTCTCCTTTGGCATTGACGTGGTGCAGGCGATGGCGGGTAAAACCCACTGGACGGTCTATATCCTGCAAACCGGTTTCTCCTTTGCCGTGGCCATTTTCATCATCACTCAGGGCGTGCGTATGTTCGTCGCCGAGCTGTCGGAAGCGTTCAACGGTATCTCTCAGCGCCTGATCCCTGGCGCGGTGCTGGCGATTGACTGTGCGGCTATCTATAGCTTTGCGCCAAACGCCGTCGTCTGGGGCTTTATGTGGGGCACCATCGGCCAGCTGATTGCGGTCGGCATCCTGGTGGGCTGTGGCTCCTCAATCCTGATTATTCCTGGCTTTATCCCGATGTTCTTCTCCAACGCCACTATCGGCGTGTTTGCTAACCACTTCGGCGGATGGCGCGCCGCGCTCAAGATCTGCCTGGTGATGGGCATGGTTGAAATCTTCGGGTGCGTGTGGGCGGTCAAGCTCACCGGCATGAGCGCCTGGATGGGCATGGCGGACTGGTCAATTCTGGCGCCGCCAATGATGCAGGGCTTTGCGTCCGTCGGGCTGGTCTTTATGGCCGTCATCATCCTGATTGCACTGACTTATATGTTCTTCGCTGGCCGTTCGCTGCGAGCTGAAGAAGATGCGGAAAAACAAACAGCAGAAGTTTCTGCTCACTAAGGAGTTTCGATTATGACCGTACGTATCCTGGCTGTGTGTGGCAATGGGCAAGGAAGCTCCATGATCATGAAAATGAAAGTGGATCAGTTTTTAACCCAGTCAAACATTGACCACACGGTAAACAGCTGCGCAGTGGGTGAATACAAAAGTGAACTGAACGGCGCGGACATCATCATCGCTTCAACGCACATTGCCGGCGAGATTAGCGTATCGGGCAACAAATACGTGGTAGGCGTGCGCAACATGCTGTCGCCTGCGGATTTTGGGCCAAAACTGCTGGAAGTGATCAAAGAGCACTTCCCACAAGACGTGAAGTAAGGATGCCACATGAAACTACGTGATTCGCTGGCTGAGAATAACTCCATCCTTTTACAGGCCGAAGCCAGTACCTGGCAGGAAGCGGTGAAGCTGAGCGTGGACCTGCTGGTTAAGGCGGACGTTGTCGAGCCGCGTTATTACCAGGCCATCCTGGATGGCGTGGCGCAGCACGGCCCCTATTTTGTGATTGCCCCGGGGCTGGCAATGCCGCATGGCCGCCCGGAAGAGGGTGTCAAGAAAACCGGTTTTGCGCTGGTGACGCTGAAAACCCCGCTGGTGTTCAACCACGAAGATAACGACCCGGTCGACATTCTGATCACCATGGCAGCTGTCGATGCCAACACCCACCAGGAAGTGGGCATCATGCAGATCGTTAACCTGTTTGATGACGAAGCTAATTTTGACCGTTTACGTGCCTGCCGTACCGCGCAGGACGTGCTGGATTTAATTGATAACGCCACTGCGGCGGCCGTTTAAGAGGAATTGAAAATGTCATTACCAATGTTGCAGGTCGCGCTGGATAACCAGACGCTGTCTCACGCTTACGAAACCACCCGTCTGATTGCGGAAGAGGTGGACATCATCGAAGTCGGCACCATTCTGTGCGTGGGCGAAGGCGTTCGTGCGGTTCGTGACCTGAAGGCGCTCTATCCGCATAAAATCGTGCTGGCGGATGCCAAAATTGCCGATGCGGGCAAAATTCTCTCTCGCATGTGCTTTGAAGCCAACGCCGACTGGGTCACCGTGATCTGCTGTGCGGATATCAACACCGCGAAAGGCGCGCTGGACGTGGCGAAAGAGTTCAACGGCGACGTGCAGATTGAACTGACTGGTTTCTGGACCTGGGAGCAGGCGCAGGAGTGGCGCGAAGCGGGTATCCAGCAGGTGGTTTATCACCGTAGCCGTGATGCGCAGGCCGCAGGCGTGGCGTGGGGCGAAGCCGATATCAGCGCGATCAAACGTCTGGCCGATATGGGCTTCAAAGTGACCGTCACCGGTGGCCTGGCGCTGGAGGATCTGCCGCTGTTCCAGGGTATCCCGATTCACGTCTTTATTGCCGGTCGTAGCATTCGTGATGCTGCGTCTCCGGTGGAAGCGGCGCGTCAGTTCAAAAGCTCAATCGCTCAGCTTTGGGGTTAAGGAGCGGGTATGTTGTCAAAACAGGTCCCGCTTGGCATCTATGAAAAGGCACTCCCTGCGGGGGAGTGCTGGCTGGAGCGGTTACAGCTGGCGAAGCAGCTGGGTTTCGATTTTGTCGAAATGTCGGTGGATGAGACGGACGAGCGTCTTTCTCGCCTGGACTGGCGCCGCGACCAGCGTCTGGCGCTGGTGAGCGCCATTGCCGAAACCGGCGTGCGCGTGCCATCCATGTGCCTGAGCGCTCACCGTCGTTTTCCGCTTGGCAGCGAAGATGATGCCGTACGCGCCGAAGGGCTGGAGATCATGCGTAAAGCCATTCGCTTTGCACAGGATGTTGGCATCCGCGTGATCCAACTGGCGGGTTACGATGTTTACTATCAGGAAGCCAACGATGAGACGCGCCGTCGTTTCCGTGACGGCCTGAAAGAGAGCGTTGAGATGGCAAGCCGTGCGCAGGTGACGCTGGCGATGGAGATCATGGATTATCCATTGATGAACTCCATCAGCAAGGCGCTGGGCTACGCGCACTATCTGAACAATCCGTGGTTCCAGCTTTATCCGGATATCGGCAACCTGTCGGCATGGGATAACGACGTACAGATGGAGCTTCAGGCGGGCATCGGGCATATCGTGGCGGTGCACGTAAAAGATACCCGTCCCGGCGTGTTTAAAAACGTACCGTTCGGCACCGGGGTGGTGGATTTCGAACGGTGCTTCCAGACGCTTAAACAGACAGGTTATTGCGGACCTTACCTGATTGAGATGTGGAGCGAAACCGCGGACGACCCGGCGGCAGAAGTGGCGAAAGCCCGGGACTGGGTGCGCGAGCGCATGGCGCGGGCAGGCTTACTGGAGGCGGAACATGCTTAAGCTGAAACAGCAGGTCTTTGAGGCCAATATGGATCTCCCGCGCTATGGACTGGTGACGTTTACCTGGGGCAACGTAAGCGCCATCGATCGCGATCAGGGGCTGGTGGTGATTAAGCCGAGCGGCGTGGCCTATGACGCCATGAAAGTGGACGATATGGTGGTGGTTGACCTGGAAGGACACGTTGTTGAAGGCAAATGGCGTCCTTCTTCAGATACGGCAACCCATCTGGCGCTGTACCAGCGTTACCCGTCCCTGGGTGGTGTTGTGCATACCCATTCCACGCACGCCACCGCCTGGGCACAGGCCGGGCTGGCGATCCCTGCTTTGGGTACGACGCACGCGGACTACTTCTTCGGCGATATTCCCTGCACGCGGGCGTTAACGCAGGCTGAGGTCGAAGGCGAGTACGAACTTAACACCGGCAGGGTCATTATCGAAACGCTGGGTGAGACGGAACCACTGCATACGCCGGGTATTGTGGTGTACCAGCATGGTCCATTCTCCTGGGGTAAAGATGCGCATGACGCCGTGCATAACGCGGTGGTGTTGGAAGAGGTGGCTCGAATGGCGTGGATTGCGCGCGGCATTAACCCACAGCTTCAGGGCATTGATGATTATCTGATGAACAAGCATTTCATGCGTAAGCACGGCCCGAATGCTTATTACGGGCAGAAGTGAATAAGTGCTCTGGAATACCGAAACAGTTGTAACCGGTGGTATTCCGGAGCCATTCATAAAAAAAGCCCCCGGCAGGGGGCAATCATATATAGCTATGATTTTCGTTGGCTTTCCTGGTGCTGGCGATAAAGCGTTACTGGTAAATATCTGCACTGGCGCGCATATTGCCGTTGCTGCCGGGCTCACGTTTCAGTATGACGTGATAGTATTTTGCGCCCTGCGCATCGGTTTCTTCATTAAGCACCTGATCTGCTTCACTTTCAGTGGCGAAGTTATGATTGATGTAAATAACGCCTAAGCTCTGCACATCATCCATGTTTCTGGCCTGTCGGCTGTCTATCTTGATGGCTGCCATCGCGTTTGCACTGAGCAAAAGCGCAGCCAAAATGGCGAATGCGATTCTTTTCATGATATGCGCTCCACGACTGCGTGCTGTGATATGGGGTAATGCTCTCCTTCTCTGCTTAAGGCTTCTGATTAAAGTGTAATCGCTACTCGGGTTGCGATGGGTGACCATTTCTGATGGTGTTGTTCAAAAAAACAGCGTTTCTGATAAGTGAGATTTTAAATCACCCACTTAGAACAGCTTTACCCTTTGTGCGAATTATTTGTGCAATCACCTTGTGTTTAGCGGGGCGCGCAAGTATTATGACGCGTCAATTTTTCAGCCGACCTTTAACACGTTCCTTGCCTCCCCGGGCCTCGGCTGACCCAGACAGGAGGCTGAATAATCCGTAAGGAGCAATTCGATGCGTCATTACGAAATCGTTTTTATGGTCCATCCTGACCAGAGCGAACAGGTTCCGGGTATGATCGAGCGTTACTCTGCTGCCATCACTGGTGCAGAAGGCACGATCCACCGTCTGGAAGACTGGGGCCGCCGTCAGCTGGCTTACCCAATCAACAAACTGCACAAAGCTCACTACGTTCTGATGAACGTTGAAGCGCCGCAGGAAGTGATTGATGAGCTGGAAACTACCTTCCGCTTCAACGATGCCGTTATCCGCAGCATGGTTATGCGTACCAAACACGCAGTGACCGAAGCATCTCCGATGGTTAAAGCGAAAGACGAGCGCCGTGAGCGTCGCGATGATTTCGCAAACGAAACCGCAGATGATTCTGATGCTGGGGATTCTGAAGAGTAATTTCTGATGACCAACCGTCTGGTGTTGTCCGGCACCGTGTGCAGGACCCCCCTTCGAAAGGTCAGCCCATCAGGAATTCCGCATTGCCAGTTCGTGCTTGAGCATCGTTCTGTGCAAGAGGAAGCCGGGTTTCACCGGCAGGCGTGGTGCCAAATGCCCGTTATCATTAGCGGACACGAAAACCAGGCCATTACTCACAGTTTAACGGTCGGTAGTGCAGTAATCGTTCAGGGGTTCATCTCTTGCCACAAGGCAAAGAACGGCCTGAGCAAAATGGTTCTGCATGCCGAGCAGATTGATTTGATAGATACTGGAGACTAGCCAAATGGCACGTTATTTCCGTCGTCGCAAGTTCTGCCGTTTCACCGCGGAAGGCGTTCAAGAGATCGACTATAAAGATATCGCAACGCTGAAAAACTACATCACCGAAAGCGGTAAGATTGTCCCAAGCCGTATCACCGGTACTCGTGCAAAATATCAGCGTCAGCTGGCTCGCGCTATCAAACGCGCTCGCTACCTGTCTCTGCTGCCGTACACTGATCGTCATCAGTAATCGGGCACGGTCCATTAATACGACTTTAAGAGGATAAGGTAATGCAAGTTATTCTGCTTGATAAAGTAGCAAACCTGGGCAGCCTGGGTGATCAGGTAAACGTTAAAGCGGGTTACGCTCGTAACTTCCTGGTACCACAGGGTAAAGCTGTTCCAGCTACTAAGAAAAACGTAGAGTTTTTCGAAGCACGTCGTGCTGAACTGGAAGCCAAACTGGCTGACGTTCTGGCGGCTGCTAACGCTCGCGCTGAAGCAATCAACGCACTGGGCACCGTTACCATCGCGTCTAAAGCTGGCGATGAAGGTAAACTGTTCGGTTCCATCGGTACCCGCGATATCGCTGATGCAGTCACTGCAGCAGGCGTTAAAGTGGCTAAGAGCGAAGTTCGCATGCCGAACGGCGTTCTGCGTACCACTGGTGAGCACGAAGTTGACTTCCAGGTTCACAGCGAAGTGTTCGCTAAACTGGTTGTTAACGTAGTAGCTGAGTAATTTTTTACTCTGCTCACGTCGAAGCGCCGGCCTTGTGCCGGCGTTTTGCTTTTTAGCGTGACCCTACGTCATGTTTTGCGATTGTAAGGTCGCTATTCCTGATGCATTCTCTGATAATAAATTGAAACGCAATTTTATTTATGAGATTTGTCATGGATACCGCTCTGCCCACGCCCGTCTTTGCCCGTCGAAATGTGGCCTATGCCTGCGCCACGCTCTGCTGTCTGCTTTGGGGAAGCTCATACCCGGCCATTAAAAGCGGCTACGAACTCTTCCAGATCGCGACCGATGATATTCCGTCCAAAGTCGTCTTTGCCGGATACCGTTTTCTGTTTGCCGGTGCGTTGCTGCTGCTCTTTGCCCTGGCCCAGCGTAAACCGATTGCCAGGCTCACACCCACGCAGTTTGGTCAGCTAACGATCCTCGGGCTGACCCAGACCACCATCCAGTACACCTTCTTTTATATCGGCCTTGCTTACACCACCGGGGTGAACGGCTCGATCATGAATGCCACCGGGACCTTCTTCAGCGTGCTGCTGGCGCACTTTATCTACCACAACGACAAACTCAGCTATAACAAAACGCTGGGCTGTGTTCTGGGCTTTACCGGCGTGATGCTGGTGAACTTCCACGGCGGGTTAAGTGATTTCCAGTTTGTCTGGCAAGGTGACGGATTTGTGGTGCTGGCGGCCTTTATTCTCTCTGCGGCCACGCTTTACGGGAAACGCATTTCCCAGACCGTTGACCCGACGGTGATGACGGGATGGCAGCTGGCGATAGGCGGGGCGGCACTGGTTGTGGGAGGCTATGCCACGGGCGGGGCGCTGGAGGTGCACAGCATGAAGGCCGTCGCCGTGCTGGGGTATCTGACGCTGCTCTCATCCGTGGCGTTCGCCCTGTGGAGCGCGCTGCTGAAAGTGAACCGCGTGAGTATGATTGCCCCGTTCAACTTTGTCATACCTGTAGCAGGAACGGTGCTCTCCGCCATATTCCTCGGCGAAGACATTCTGGACATCAAATACGCGATTGCGCTGGTGCTGGTCTGCTCGGGGATCTGGTGGGTGAATAAACGTCGTGCCTGAGAACAAAAGTGCCGGGGGGCGGCTTCGCCTTACCCGGCCTGGGCTATTAACGTGCTCTGATAAAACTGCCGTCCGGCTGGCGGGTAAACAGTATCTGCTGCCCGTTTCCGGTATCGATCGTTAACCCGGTCACCACCCCACTGGCATTCTGGCGGATCTGCACCATCTGACCATTTTGCAGGTTGCTGAGCGGCTTGCCAGCCCCCTCGACTTGCGCCATGGCATACACATCCGTTGCCGGCAGATTGTGGTCGCGGAACAGCTGAGCAAGGGTTTTCCCTGGCTCTACGCGATACGAACGCCACTGCTGCTCAATGCCGGTGGGCTGTTGCGCCTGTGGCTCTGAAGGGGCGGCGGCCTGCTCCTGATCTTCCTGAACAGGTTCAGGTTCAACCGGCGCAACCTGGCCCGGATCGTTAGACGGTGTGACCAGTTGCGTCTGCATCGGCTGTGAATCAGGCTGCGGCTGGCTTTGCGACTGGATATCCAGCTCAGCATTGCGGCTTACCGGGCCGGTATCAACGTTGTCACTGCCGGAAGGAAGCAGGAAACCGATGACCATCAGCATCGCGCCGATGATAATGCCTCTGCGGTGCAAAGGCGGCAGCGGGTCCATGATGCGAAAGTTATCCGGCGCATGCCAGATTTTCGCCAGGGTAGGTTTCAGTTCAAATCGCCCGGGCATGGCTCTCCTCCTGCTCCGCGTCTTTTTATCCTGTCCTGAGAAGTGTAGTTTGCTAACTGCCTGATGGGCGTAACAAAGCCAGCTTTCGTGACATATATTAGGGAAAATCCTGACGGCTACTATTGTTTCCGTTTCGTCGCAGTTTGTCACCTTTACTTAAGACAAAGTTTTACCCATAAGGGCATGGCTGATATGCTGCCCGCTACTTTAAATGTGATGGAAGGAAAACCCATGACCACCCCGACTTTTGACACTATCGAAGCGCAGGCAAGCTACGGCATCGGCTTGCAGGTAGGACAGCAGCTGAGCGAATCCGGCCTGGAAGGTCTGTTACCGGAAGCGCTGGTGGCGGGTATCGCTGACGCGCTGGAAGGCAAGCAGCCCGCTGTGCCGGTTGACGTTGTGCACCGTGCGCTGCGTGAAATCCACGAACGTGCTGACACTGTACGTCGCGCGCGTTTCGAAGAGATGGCGGCAGAAGGCGTGAAATATCTGGAAGAGAACCGTGAGCGTGAAGGCGTGAACAGCACCGAGTCCGGCTTGCAGTTCCGCGTAATCAATCAGGGTGATGGCGCAATCCCGGCGCGTACCGACCACGTTCGCGTACACTACACCGGTAAGCTGATCGACGGCACCGTGTTCGACAGCTCCGTCGCGCGTGGCGAACCGGCTGAATTCCCGGTCAACGGCGTGATTGCAGGCTGGATCGAAGCCCTGACCCTGATGCCAGTAGGTTCAAAATGGGAACTGACTATCCCGCACAACCTGGCATACGGCGAGCGTGGCGCTGGCGCGTCCATTCCGCCATTCAGCACCCTGGTGTTTGAAGTCGAGCTGCTGGAAATCCTGTAATCGGTTTTTCTTATTTTCCTCTCTCCGATCGGGGAGAGGAAAATAGCGATAAAACCTGGAGTTACGACGGAATCAACATTTTGTATTGCAAACGAAACTGTTACGTGTATTTTTGTGAGCTGTTTCGCGCTGTATGAGTGATATGACACTCACTTTCAACATATTATTAACATAATATTCAAATCATAGTATTCATCCCGCCGATTCTTACCTACTATCGATAAGCCCTTACAAAGGGACCGTCATTTATTTGGCGTATTTAAAGGCCAGAAGAGCCTTAACAACACAGACAGGCATAAACAGGAAAATATCACATGGTAGATCAGGTCAAAGTCGCCGCCGCAGAAGAGGCGACGTCTGAACAGTCGCTACGGCGAAATCTCACGAACCGTCACATTCAGCTCATTGCCATTGGCGGCGCCATCGGCACAGGGCTGTTTATGGGCTCGGGCAAAACTATCAGTCTTGCAGGCCCGTCGATCATCTTCGTTTATATGATCATCGGTTTTATGCTCTTTTTCGTGATGCGTGCAATGGGTGAATTGCTGCTCTCGAACCTCGAATACAAATCCTTCAGCGACTTCGCGTCAGACCTGCTTGGCCCGTGGGCGGGCTATTTTACCGGCTGGACCTACTGGTTCTGCTGGGTGGTTACCGGCATGGCGGATGTTGTCGCTATTACGGCCTACGCCCAATTCTGGTTCCCCGGCCTGTCGGACTGGGTGGCCTCGCTGGCGGTGATTGTCCTGCTGCTGAGCCTCAACCTCGCGACCGTTAAAATGTTCGGTGAGATGGAGTTCTGGTTCGCGATGATCAAAATCGTCGCCATCATCGCGCTGATTGTCGTCGGGCTGGTAATGGTGCTGACGCACTTCCAGTCGCCAACTGGCGTTCAGGCCTCGTTTGCCCATCTGTGGAATGATGGCGGCTGGTTCCCGAAAGGCATCAGCGGCTTCTTCGCCGGTTTCCAGATTGCGGTGTTCGCGTTTGTCGGGATTGAGCTGGTGGGAACCACGGCGGCGGAAACTAAAGATCCGGAGAAATCCCTGCCGCGCGCGATCAACTCCATTCCGCTGCGTATCATCATGTTCTACGTGTTCGCGCTGATCATCATTATGTCCGTGACGCCATGGAGCTCGGTAGTGCCAACCAAGAGCCCGTTCGTCGAGCTGTTCGTGCTGGTGGGGCTGCCCGCTGCCGCGAGCCTGATTAACTTCGTGGTGCTGACCTCTGCGGCCTCTTCCGCGAACAGCGGCGTTTTCTCCACCAGCCGTATGCTGTTTGGTCTGGCGCAGGAGGGCGTTGCCCCGAGCGCGTTCGCCAAACTGTCTAAACGTGCGGTACCGGCGAAAGGGCTGACCTTCTCCTGCATCTGTCTGCTGGGCGGTGTGGTGATGCTCTACGTTAACCCGAGCGTAATCGGCGCGTTCACCATGATCACCACTGTGTCGGCGATCCTGTTTATGTTCGTCTGGACCATCATCCTCTGCTCATACCTGGTGTACCGCAAACAGCGTCCACATCTGCATGAGAAGTCGATCTACAAGATGCCACTGGGCAAGCTGATGTGCTGGGTGTGTATGGCGTTCTTCGTCTTCGTGCTGGTGCTACTGACGCTGGAAGAAGATACCCGTCAGGCGCTCATCGTCACGCCGCTGTGGTTTATCGCGCTGGGGCTGGGCTGGCTGTTTATCGGTAAGAAACGGATGGCAGGCATGCGTTAAGCATGTTGCCGGGTGGCGCTGACGCTTACCCGGCCTACGTTCGAGGACGTTGTAGGCCCGGTAAGCGCTAGCGCCACCGGGCTTTTTTATTTACCCGATAATGCACGCGGGAACAGAACGTTATTCTCAAGACTGATGTGTTCCATCAGATCGTCGATCATCTCGTTGATGCCGTTGTACATCGCTTTCCAGGTGGTGCACGCCTCTGGCGGCGGTGTGACATTGTGGGTGGTGTGTTTGATCACTTCCAGCAGTTCTCCGGCGTCATCATGTTCGCTTTCCATCACGCTGATTGGCCCCATTGCCTGGCTGCCCATGCCCTGTTTGATCATCGGGAAGAGGATCTGCTCCTCTTTCATCATGTGGCTGGATAGTTCTTCGTGCAGCATGGTCAGGTATTTCGCCAGGCCGCGCGGTACGGAAGGTTTATCGGCGTGAACGCGCTCAACTTTGGTGGCCTGTAAAATCAGCTCCGGCAGCTGTTCGCGGTGACGGTCGTGGTAACGCACAATGATATGGTCGATGATTTCAGCCAGCGGCGCGGTGCGCCAGTCTTTGTCGACAGGCTGTTCTGCCAGCTTAGCCAGCTCCGCTTCGATAGCTTCTACATCCAGCTCTTTACGCGACGCTGCGCGCGCCAGCGTTTGCTTACCGCCGCAGCAGTAATCCATATCGTATTTACGGAACAGCGCTGAAGCGCGAGGGATGGAGAGCGCCAGCTCGCCTAAGGGTTGGTCGCGGAAGGCCATAGCAGTTACCTCATCATCAGGAATATAAGATGCATTTTAAATGCATCTTTATGGGGATACTATAACCCTTTAGAGGCAAGGGTAAAAATGAGAAGGGGATCACAAAAAAATCGTGCTTTTAACTTGCTGATTGAATGCAGAAAAGGGCTTTCGAAAGTTTTTAAAGGTGGAGAAACAGTAAACAACCTGCCGCGCGTGCCGATAGATACAGGTCAGACAATACCTGTATATAAAAAAGGCAACGCATGTTTAAACGTATAAAAGTCATTACTCTTTTGATTTCGGTGCTGCTTGTGCTCGGCATCATGCAACTGATCTCCGCCGGCATTTTCATTAATGCGCTCAATAACGACAAAGAGAACTTCACCGTTTCTCAGCTTTCCAGCCAGAACGTCGCGGAGTTTACCGACGCCTGGATCAGCCTGAATCAGGCGCGTGTCACCCTTAACCGCGGCATGCTGCGTCTGCAAAGCAGCATGGCGTCGCAGATTAACGGCGGGCAGCTGAACGAGCTGGTCAATACCGCGAAAAACCTGCTGGCTGATGCCCAGACACATTACGATAAATATTACGCGCTGCCGGAAACGCCGGGTATGGACGAGCACCTGGCCGACAGGCTGGAAGAGCACTACCGCATCTACTCCGCCACGCTGACGCAAATGAACGTTCTGCTGGGGCAGGGCAATCTGGAAGATATGTTCAAACAAAATGCCGAACAGAAGCAGACCGCGATGCAAAAGGTCTATCGCGAGTGGCGGGAGGCGCAGGCCGCGCTCACCGACAAAGGCATCAAGGACAATGAAAGCGACTACAAACGCATTCTGTGGATCCTGTCTGCGGTGATGCTGCTGGTGATCGCGGTGATTATTTCCAGCTGGATTGCGATGCGCCGCGTGCTGCTGCTGCCGCTGGAAGAGGTGATCAGCCATATCCGCGCCATTGCGGCAGGGGATTTAACCCAGCCGATTCAGGCTGAGGGTAAAAATGAAATGGCGATCCTGGCGCGCAATGTCCAAGAGATGCAGACTGCGCTGGCCAACACGGTGGGCGTGGTGCGTGAAGGCGCAGATACCATCTACACCGGCGCGGGTGAAATCTCGGCGGGCAGCAACGATCTCTCGTCTCGCACAGAGCAGCAGGCCGCTTCTCTGGAAGAGACGGCAGCCAGCATGGAACAGTTAACCGCCACCGTGAAGCAAAACGCCGATAACGCGCGTCAGGCTTCTCGTCTGGCGCTGGACGCCTCCTCCACCGCGAAGAAGGGCGGAAATGTGGTAGAAGGCGTGGTGCGCACCATGGACGAAATCGCCACCAGTTCCAGCAAAATTGCGCAAATTACCAACGTAATCGATGGCATTGCCTTCCAGACCAATATTCTGGCGCTGAACGCGGCGGTAGAAGCGGCGCGTGCGGGCGAGCAGGGGCGTGGCTTCGCGGTTGTCGCGGGTGAGGTGCGTACCCTTGCCCAGCGCAGCGCTCAGGCGGCGAAAGAGATCAAAGCCCTGATCGATGATTCCGGCGAGCGCGTTAACGCGGGCTCTCAGCTGGTAAATGAAGCGGGCGCGACGATGGCAGAGATCGTCAATGCAGTTACGCGCGTGACGGACATCATGGGGGAGATTGCGTCGGCCTCCGACGAACAGAGCCGCGGTATCGACCAGGTGGGCCAGGCGGTGGCGGAGATGGATCGCGTTACCCAGCAGAACGCCTCGCTGGTGGAGGAGTCTGCGGCGGCGGCGGCGGCGCTGGAAGATCAGGCCGCGCGCCTGAACGACGCGGTGGCGGTGTTTAAGATCACCCGTAACCAGGCGGTGAAAGCCGCGCCGGTAAAGACCTATGTACCTAAAGCGCAGACCGTAGCGGCGTCTGAAGCGAACTGGGAAACGTTCTGATACTGTGCCGGGTGGCGCTGACGCTTACCCGGCCTACGGTTTTGTAGGCCCTGCAAGCGAAGCGCCGCTGGGCGAAAAGCTCACCCCTCCGACGCCGGAACGACCATCGGTTTTTCCGGCTTCGCTCTCACCGCAATCACCACCCCAACGACCAGCAGCGCGATCCCGCAGGCCGTTAGCAGCGGCGGCACGCTCTGGCGCATCAGGAAGGTATAGAGCAGCCCGGCCAGCGTTTCAAAGACAATCAGCGGCCCCAGTATCACCGTCGGCAGCTTCTGGCTGGCAATGTTCCAGCACAGCGCGCCAACCCACGAACAGAGCACGGCAATGGCGACCATTAACCCGACGAATACCCACGGGCGCGGTCCGAAGGGCAGGGCGAAATCCGGATGCTGGCTACCCAGCCAGATACATGCACCCACATAGCCCAGCAACGAGACAGGAAGCGTGACCAGCGCCTGCGCCGTCGCCCACATCATCGGATGCTTATCCGGGTTTTCCCGCAGCCAGCGTGCGTTGCGCAGGGCATACCAGGCCCAGCAGACAACCGAAATAACCGCCAGAAAGATCCCTGAACCGTAACGCCACAAGCTGAAGTTTTCGAGGCCGTGGCGTAGCTCGGCAATATTCACGCACACCAGCCCCACGGCGATGCATACCAGCGCAGGCACCATTTTTGACCACGCCAGTTTGCCGTCTCGCTGGCTATAAAGCAGGTTTGCGAAAACCGGAATGACCACCGGCAGCGTGCCGATAATCATGGTCGACACCGGCGCACCGGTACGCTGAATGGCGCTGGCCAGGCAGACGTAGTAGATAAGATTACCCATCATGGTCAGCCACAGCGCGGTGAGCCAGTCCTGGCAACTCAGCTGGCGCAGACGCGCACGCCCCAGCCATGCCAGCGGCACGGCAATAAGCCCCAGCGCCAGATAGCGTCCGGTCGACTGCAATATTGCCGGGTACTCCGGCACAATCAGTGGGCCGACGAAAATCAGCCCCCACATCAACCCTGCAAGCAGGGCATACAACACGCCACTAATCATCTTTTCGTCCACAGTAATACATGTTGTAGCCAGTGTAGGAGGCACAGATGCACGCGTATTGTATGAGGTTGCGCATTAGCGCGGCGAAACCTGCTTCTGGTAACGCACGGGCGTAATGCCGTAGCGGCGGGTAAAGGCGCGGGTCAGGTGAGACTGATCGGTCAGCCCCGTTGCGGCGGCCACCTCGGCGGCAGGCATGCCGTGGGTGAGGAATGCTTTGGCGCGCCACAGCCGGATGGCCATCAGCATCTGGTGTGGGGTGACGTGAAAATGGGCCTTAAACTGGCGCTGGAAATGGTACGGACTGAGCGACACAACGTTCGCCAGTTCGTCCAGGGTGAGCGCGCGCATATAGTTGTCGTGCAGATAGTCGCGAACGCGCTCGAAGCGGTGCGCGCCCTCCCGGGCTACCGGCGCGTGACGGGCCAGCGGCTGGAACGTCTCAATCAGATCCAGCAGCAACCCTTTTTGTGCCAGCGCATCGTTCGTATGCCAAAGGCCGTAAATCAGCTGGCCAATTTGCTGCGAGCGCAGCGGGTCGTGGCGGGTCACGTCGCTAAACCACCAGTGGCGAAGGCCGGTGACTTCTTCCAGCAGGTCGGGTTCGATATAGACCATCCGGTAGCGCCAGCCGCCTTCGGTGGCGGATTCGCCCGTGTGGATCTCGTCCGGGTTCATGGTCACGACCGATTTTTCAGCGGCTAAGTGTTGGGTTCCGCGGTAACGGAAGCGTTCGGCGCCGGTTTCAATGGTGCCGATACCGAAGGCTTCATGCGTGTGAGGCTCAAAGGCGTAGTCAGCAATATGCGCGTGATATAGCTCCAGACCCGGCAACTGCGCCAGATGGCGAAAGCGCGCTCTGTCTCTCTCATCAGTAAACTGTTCCGGTACGCCTTGCACGGTGAGCCTCCTTGTGGGTCATCGCTTCATTATCCGAGATGACCCGAAGGGATGCCACAAAAAATAACCAATTCTTAACAATTACAGAATGGCTTTGATGCTCTCTGCCAGCGGCGTGGTCGGACGGCCAATCAGTTTGCTCAGGGTACGGCTGTCGTCAAACAGGCCGCCTTTGGACGCACCGGTATCAGAATCCGCCAGCATCTCCGCCAGCCCGGCAGGCAGACCAACGCCTTTCAGTGCGGCGGCATAATCGGCTTCGCTGAGGTTCTGATACGTTACCGGCTTACCGCTCTGCTTGCTCAGCTCCGCAGCCAGTTCGCTCAGCGTCCAGGCATTGTCACCTGCCAGTTCATACACCTTGCCGGCGTGACCCTCTTCAGAAATCACTTTTGCCGCAGCCGCCGCGTAATCCGCACGGGTCGCAGAGGCAATTTTGCCTTCGCCTGCGGCACCTATAAATACGCCGTGTTCCAGCGCTGGCGGCGCGCTTGCCAGATAGTTTTCGGTGTACCAGCCGTTGCGCAGCAGGGCGTAAGGCACGCCTGAAGCCGCCAGTGCATTTTCGGTTTCGACGTGCTCAACGTGCAGACCCAGCGGGGAGGTATCCGCATGCAGCAGGCTGGTGTAGGCGATAAGTTTCACCCCGGCGGCTTTGGCGGCGTTAATCACGTTCTGATGCTGTGCGGCGCGCTGGCCCACTTCGCTGGAGGAGATAAGCAGCAGCTTATCCACGCCGTTCAGGGCGGTGGTGAACGCGGCCTGGTCGGTATAGTCCGCCTGACGTACCACAATTCCCCGCTGGCTTAAGGCGTCGGCTTTTGCCGGGTTACGCACAATAGCCACGATCTGGCTGGCCGGAACGGTTTTCAGCAGTTCTTCAATAACGTGTTGGCCAAGCTGGCCGGTTGCGCCGGTAATCGCGATCATGATGAATCTCCTTCGTGTTTGTCTGGTGTTGTGGCACACTATCACCATAACTAACTTTTAGTAAGTACGCACAAAAAGGTAAGTATGAAAGCACCGATACCGACGCTCAGCGAGCAAATGCGCGATGGCAATCTCTTTGCAGAACAGTGCCCGTCACGGGAAGTGCTCAAACATGTTACCAGCCGCTGGGGCGTGCTGATCCTGGTGGCGTTACGTCAGGGGACGCATCGTTTTAGCGATCTGCGCCGCAAGCTGGGCGGTGTGAGCGAGAAGATGCTGGCCCAATCGCTTCAGGCGCTGGAGCAGGACGGGTTTGTCGATCGCGTTTCTTATCCGGTTGTGCCGCCGCACGTGGAATATAGCCTGACGCCGATGGGGCTGGAGGTGAGCGAGAAGGTGGCCGCGCTGGCTGACTGGATTGAGGTGAATACGCCGAAGGTGATGGCGAATCGGGACGATCGTGCGGCATGAAATGCCGGGTGGCGGCTTCGCCTTACCCGGCCTACCCGCAATCCTCGATCCCGTAGGCCGGGCAAGCGCAAGCGCCACCCGGCACAATCATCGCTACCTGCTCAAATCCACCTGATAAATCGCGAACCCAATATCATCCGTCGCGACCTGTTTCATCGGATACTGCGCCTTATCCTTGATAAACGCGGCTGCTTTATCGGACGGTGATGTCTCAAAGCGAATATCCAGCGTCGTGTCGCTGTGGATCGGCGCCAGACGCCAGTTGTTATCCACCGCCGGATGAATTTCACCCGCTTTTTTCGACTCCGCGCTAATCCACGCCGCCAGCACCGAACGGTTCTCATCCGGCGAGGCAAAGGCGATGTGGCTGTCACCCGTACCGGCAAACTTACCGCCATAGGCGCGGTAGTTGTTGGTCACCACGAGGAAAGTGGCATTCGGATCAATCGCTTTGCCGTTGAAGGTCAGGTGTTTAATGCGTTCTGCCTGCGGATTAATGGCCTGACATTCGCCGTCATATTTCGCGGGCTGGGTTACATCAATCTGATATTCCACGCCGTCGATCACGTCGAAGTTGTAGGTGCGGAAACCGTCCCAGTTTATCAGCGACTGCGGTTTGCTGCTGTGCGGATCGATCTGGTTGAACTGTCCGGCAGAGCACTCCAGCCACTCCTTCACCTCTTTCCCGGTGGCTTTCACCACCACGAGGGTGTTGGGATAGAGGTAGAGATCGGCGGCATTACGGAAGGTCAGCTGGCCTTTTTCCACCTCAACGTAGCTGGCCGGATCGTTCTTACGCCCGCCCACTTTGAATGGCGCCGCGGCAGACAGAACCGGCAGATTGGCCAGATCCGGATCGCCCTGAATATAGTGCTCGGCATAGGCTTTCTGCGCCATGTTGACTACCTGCACGGTCGGGTCATCCTGTACCAGCGCGAGGAAGCTGTACATGTTATCAGCCGATTTACCGATCGGCTTGCTGACAAATTCACGCGTTGCGTCGTGGTCATGCTTCAGGACGTCGACCAGCTTTTTATCTTCTTCGGCCAGGGATTTTTTTGCAGCGGCATCATAAATCGGACGCGCTTCCGCTTTCGACTGCGTGACTTTCCAGCTCCCGCTGTCGTTATTCAGCACCAGATCTACCACGCCAAGGTGGTCGCCCCACATGCCCGGCATCACCGATGGCACACCGTTGAGCGTCCCTTTTTCGATGTCCGCGCCTTTGATACTGGCGAAATCTTTGCCCGGGAAGACGGCGTGGGCGTGACCAAACAGGATCGCATCCACGCCCGGTACCTGGCTGAGGTAATACACGGAGTTCTCAGCCATCGCCTGATACGGGTCGGCCGAGAGGCCAGAGTGGGCCACAACGACCACCACATCTGCGCCTTTCGCCCGCATCTCCGGCACGTATTTGCGCGCCGTTTCGGTAATGTCGTTGACGGTTACTTTCCCGTCGAGGTTGGCTTTATCCCACGTCATGATCTGCGGCGGCACAAAGCCGATATAGCCGATTTTCAGCGTCTGTTTTTTACCATCCTGGTCGACAACCTCGGTCTCTTTAATCAGGTAAGGGGTAAAGAGCGGCTTTTTCGTCTTAACGTCGATGATATTGGCATTAACGTACGGGAATTTTGCTCCTGCCAGCGCATCGTGCAGGTATTTCAGGCCGTAGTTAAATTCGTGGTTGCCCAGGTTGCCGACGGCATAGTCCAGCGTATTCATTGCCTTATAAACAGGATGGATCTCGCCTTTCTTCAGCCCCTTCGCCGCCATGTAGTCGCTGAGCGGGCTGCCCTGAATTAAGTCCCCGTTATCGACGAGCACGCTGTTTTCCACTTCACTGCGGGCGGCGTTGATCAAACTTGCCGTACGTACCAGTCCGAATTTTTCGACAGGCGTATCTTTGTAGTAATCGAAGTCCATCATGTTGCCGTGCAGATCGGTGGTTTCCAGAATGCGGAGATCCACCGTCGCTGCCTGAACGCTTGCCGCAATCAGCGTTGCCAGGAGCGTTGCGCTAAACTTAATCATCTGAGGAGTCCTTTTTTCGATCCAAGCCACAAAAGAGTATGTATGTAGTATTTGTTGCTTACAGAAGTGTGAATGCTGCCAGAAAAAAGAACGCTGAAACCAGAATTGCTTCACAGATAGCGGAATTGTTCACATTACGATATAACTAAAACAATAAGTTATGCCCACTGCGTTAACGAAGAGGTGGAGAATGTTAGATCAAATTTGTCAGCTCGCACGGGATGCGGGTGATGCCATTATGCAGGTGTACGACGGTGCGAAACCGATGGATGTTGTCAGCAAAGCGGACGACTCCCCGGTGACGGCGGCGGATATCGCGGCGCATACGGTGATCCTGAAAGGTTTGCAGACCCTGACGCCGGATATTCCGGTCCTTTCTGAAGAAGCGCCCCAGGGCTGGGACGAACGTCAGCACTGGCAGCGTTACTGGCTGGTGGACCCGCTGGACGGCACGAAAGAGTTCATCAAGCGTAACGGTGAATTTACCGTGAATATCGCCCTGATTGAAAAAGGAAAGGCGGTGCTTGGCGTGGTTTATGCCCCGGTGATGAAGGTGATGTACAGCGCGGCGGAAGGTAAAGCCTGGAAGGAAGAGTGCGGCGTGCGTAAGCAGATCCAGGTGCGAGATGCCCGTCCTCCGCTGGTGGTGATCAGCCGCTCGCACAGCGACAGCGAGCTGGAGGAGTACCTGCAACAGCTGGGGGAACACCAGACGACGTCGATCGGCTCGTCGCTGAAGTTCTGTCTGGTGGCGGAAGGGCAGGCGCAGTTGTACCCCCGTTTCGGGCCGACGAACGTCTGGGATACGGCGGCAGGGCATGCGGTGGCTGCGGCCGCAGGCGCGCATGTGCATGACTGGCAGGGTAAGCCACTGGACTACACCCCGCGCGAGTCGTTCCTCAACCCTGGCTTCAGGGTGTCACTTTACTGAGCTAGTAGCTTATGCAGCAGGGCAACCACCTGCTGCACCTCATCCTGCGTCAGCGCGCCGTCTTTAACCCACTGTACGCGACCGTTTTTGTCCAGCACAACAATCGCTGAACTCTCTTCTTCCAGCTGCCACGCCTTACGCGTCACGCCGTTGCTGTCGACAATAAACTGCGACCAGGGATAGAGCTTCTTATTGCTCTCAAGGCTTGAGCGCACAAACATCCCGGAGCCGGGAATCGCGTCGTCGGTATTCACGATGGTGGTGGTCTGGTAGCGATCGTGCGGGAGTTTTGCGGCCTTGATCGCTTCCACGAGGGTGGCGTTTTTCTCTTTAGCGGATGTACGTCCGGCAATATGCTGTACAACTCTCACTTTGCCCGCAAGCTGCGCGCTATTCCAGGCTTTATAGCTAAACTTATCATTGTCGAGAATCAATTCTCCCCGGTCAGCAATGCCGACCGGCGGGACACGTTGTCCTTTTTCAATGTTGTGTGCGGAAGCCATCAGCGGCAGCAACAGGCAAGCTGCTGCCAGGAGGTTACGTAGGGTCATGGTGTTTCCTTATTGTGAGCAGGTGATCCGACCACTTGGTCATGCGCTTTTAATCATAAGTGCGATCAATGGGCTTTTCCCGCAATCCCGATGCCAGTTTGCGGGCGAACGCACATATCCACGCAAAAACGACGGCATATACTGCTCTGTATCACGCTTTGCAAAGATTATTCTGAATAATTGTAATCAAACGGTAAATAAACTTATGCACACTGGGTAAGTACGAGGTTCTGGTCTATAGTCATTGGGCATCAAAATTTGCGCTCAGGACAGTCGGGCCGATTGTGGCACCGCAAGGGCGTATGATTCGCAGGAGATACAAGAATGAAAATTTTCCAACGCTACAACCCGCTTCAGGTGGCGAAGTACGTGAAGATCCTGTTCCGTGGACGGTTGTATATCAAGGATGTTGGCGCTTTTGAGTTCGATAAGGGCAAAATCCTTATCCCGAAAGTGAAGGACAAACAGCACTTGTCTGTGATGTCCGAAGTCAACCGTCAGGTTATGCGTCTGCAAACTGAGATGGCTTAACCAACGTGCTATGCAGTAGTAGTTAAAAAGACGGCTCCCAATGGGAGCCGTTGATGTTTGTGGGACATACAAAGGGTTACGCCGACACCTTATCTTCCGCATCTGGCAGCTTCGGTACCAGCACGGTCGGTTTACTATCAATGCGCGTTACCAGCAGCTGGTCGATGCGGTAGTTATCAATATCCACCACTTCAAACTTGAAGCCAGAGAATTTCACCGAGTCGGTACGTTTCGGGATCTTACGCAGCATAAACATCATAAAGCCGCCGATGGTCTCGTAGTTTCCGGACTGCGGGAACTCGTCGATGTCGAGCACGCGCATGACGTCTTCAATCGGCGTACCACCATCGATCAGCCATGAGTTCTCATCACGCTGCACAATTTGCTCTTCCAGCCCCTGGCCGACCAGGTCGCCCATCAGCGTCGTCATGACGTCGTTGAGGGTGATAATGCCCACCACCAGCGCATATTCGTTCATGATCACCGCGAAGTCTTCACCGGCGGTTTTGAAACTTTCCAGCGCTTCGGAGAGCGTCAGGGTGTCCGGCACAATCAGGGTGTTGCGGATCTGCACGCCGCTGTTCAGCGCCAGGCTCTGGTTTGCCAGTACGCGGTTCAGCAGGTCTTTGGAGTCCACATAGCCGATGATATGGTCGATATCTTCGTTACAGACCAGGAACTTGGAGTGCGGATGCTGCGCCACTTTAGTCTTCAGGCTCTGCTCGTCTTCATGCAGATCGAACCAGATGATGTTCTCACGGCCGGTCATGGAGGACGGCACGGTACGGGATTCCAGTTCGAAAACGTTCTCGATCAGCTCGTGCTCCTGCTTGCGCAGCACGCCTGCCAGCGCCCCGGCTTCCACCACCGCATAAATATCGTCGGAGGTGATGTCGTCTTTACGCACCATCGGCAGCTTGAAGATGCGGAAAATGACGTTCGCCAGGCCGTTGAAGAACCACACCAGCGGACGGAAGACATACAGGCAGAAGCGCATCGGGTTGATGATACGCAAAGCCACAGCTTCTGGCGCAATCATACCGATGCGTTTCGGGGTCAGGTCCGCGAATAGAATGAACAAACCGGTGACCAGCGAGAAGGAGAGGATGAAGCTCAACTGCTCGGCCAGCTCTGCGGACATGTACTTTACAAACAGGCTATAAAACGCCGGAGAAAATGCTGCATCGCCCACGATACCGCCAAGAATGGCGACCGCGTTCAGGCCAATCTGCACCACGGTAAAGAACATGCCTGGGTTTTCCTGCATTTTCAGAATGCGTGATGCGTTGATGTTGCCCTCGTCGGCAAGCAGCTTCAGTTTGATTTTACGGGAGGCAGCCAGCGAGATCTCCGATATCGAGAAAAATGCACTGACGGCAATAAGACAAAGTATTACTAAAATACTGTTTAACATAGTTTATCCGGCTTCTCGCCAGATCCTCAGAAGGGGAGTTGATACCATTCGTGTGAAGACACATTGAACTCAGCTCGTAGCGTTGAGCCGATTATTTCAGCGGTAGTATAGCGTAAAGGCGTGTAAATCTGCCAGAGGTCACGTTTTCGGCAAAAAGTGGCCGGATGAAAAGGCAGAGAGTGGTTAAGTAATGAACTGACACTTTTGCTTACAGGCGCGCCACGCGGCTCGCGTGGCGCTGATGCAGTAATCAGTCCTGCTGTGGAGGCAGACAGACGCCGATGCCGCCAATGCCGCAGTAGCCGTACGGATTTTTATGCAGGTACTGCTGGTGGTCGTCTTCGGCATAGTAGAACGGTTTCGCAGTAGCGATTTCCGTCGTGACCTGACGTTTATCACCGGCTGCCTGCATCGCTTCCTGGAAACGCGTCAGGCTGGCGTGGGCCGCAGCCTCCTGCTCAGGGGTGAGCGGATAGATGGCCGAGCGGTATTGGGTGCCGTGATCGTTACCCTGACGCATGCCCTGCGCCGGGTCATGATTTTCCCAGAACACCTGGAGCAGCTGTTCATAGCTAATGACGCTCGGGTCATACACCACACGCACCGCTTCAGCATGACCGGTCTCACCGGAACAGACTTCGCGGTAGGTTGGGTTAGGCGTATATCCTCCGGTGTAGCCCGCAGCGGTGCTGTACACGCCCGGCAGTTGCCAGAACAGGCGTTCTACGCCCCAGAAGCAGCCCATGGCAAACAGGGCGATCTCCATTCCATCAGGAACGTTTGTCATTGAATGGTTGTTTACGGCGTGTAATGTCGCCACTGGCATAGGGGTGTTGCGTCCCGGTAACGCATCGGCTTGTGATACCAGATGCTTTTTATCAAATAAACTCACGGTGGGGCCTCCGGGGTAGCGTTGTTTCGGTTAAGGTTGTCACGAAGCGTTTAATTGAACACAATAAATGCGATGAATGAGTCTAGATTTAATCATAAGAAATATTTGGGTGTTAGGCCCTTTTTCAACCCGTAATTTGGGTTTTTGGCTTTCAGGCCGTATTTTGCCGCGGAGCGGCACTGCATTTGCTTCCAGGGTGGAAACAGGGATATTCAGGAGAAAACGTGACAAAGATCCGCCAGTTATGTTTAGTCAGTTTAATGCTGACAAGCGGGATTGCCAGCGCGGCGAATGTCCGTTTGCAGGTTGAGGGGTTATCCGGGGCGCTGGAAAAAAACGTGCGTGCGCAGCTTTCCACCATCCAGAGCGATGAAGTCACGCCGGATCGGCGTTTTCGCGCGCGCGTGGATGACGCCATTCGCGAAGGCTTAAAGGCGTTGGGGTACTACGAACCCACCATTGATTTCGATTTACGCCCGCCGCCGGCTAAAGGACGTCAGGTATTGATTGCCCGCGTCTCGCCGGGAGAACCCGTCCTGATTGGCGGCACGAACGTGGTGCTGCGCGGCGGTGCACGCACGGATCGTGACTACCTGGATCTGCTCAGCAACCGCCCGAAAGTGGGCACCGTGCTTAATCACGGGGATTACGATCGCTTTAAAAAATCCTTAACCAGCGTTTCGCTGCGCAAAGGCTACTTTGACAGCCAGTTCAACAAAAGCCAGCTGGGCGTTGCGCTTGAACGACGTCAGGCATTCTGGGATATCGATTACGACAGCGGCGAGCGCTATCGGTTTGGCGATGTAACCTTTGAAGGATCGCAAATCCGTGATGAGTATCTGCAAAACCTGGTGCCGTTCAAAAAGGGCGACTACTACCAGTCTAGCGACCTGGGCGAGCTGAACCGTCGTTTATCTGCCACCGGCTGGTTTAACTCCGTGGTGGTGGCACCGCAATTTGATAAATCCCGTAAAACGAAAGTGTTACCGCTGCATGGCGTGGTCTCACCGCGCACCGAGAACACCATTGAGACCGGTGTCGGCTACTCCACGGACGTCGGCCCGCGCGTGAAAGCCTCGTGGAAAAAACCGTGGATGAACTCCTACGGTCACAGCCTGACCACCAGCCTCAGCCTGTCTGCGCCTGAACAGCAGCTGGACTTCAGCTATAAAATGCCGCTGCTGAAAAATCCGCTTGAGCAATACTACCTCGTGCAGGGCGGCTTTAAACGTACCGATTTGAACGATACCGAGCAGGATTCGACGACGCTTGCGGTATCACGCTTCTGGGATCTCTCCAGCGGCTGGCAGCGCGCCATTAACCTGCGCTGGAGCCTTGACCACTTTACTCAGGCAAACGTCACCAACACCACCATGCTGCTTTATCCGGGCGTGATGATCAGCCGTACCCGCTCGCGCGGTGGCCTGATGCCGACCTGGGGCGATTCACAGCGCTACTCCATCGATTATTCCAACTCCGCCTGGGGCTCAGACGTGGATTTCTCCGTCGTGCAGGCGCAAAACGTCTGGATCCGTACCCTCTACGACAAGCACCGCTTTGTGGTTCGCGGCAACCTGGGCTGGATCGAAACCGGTGACTTCGAACGCGTTCCGCCAGATCTGCGTTTCTTCGCCGGGGGCGACCGCAGCATTCGCGGATATAAGTACAAATCGATCTCACCTGAAAACGAGAAAGGCCAATTGACCGGGGCCTCTAAACTGGCGACCGGCTCGCTGGAGTATCAGTACAACGTCAGCGGCAAATGGTGGGGCGCCATGTTTGTCGACAGCGGCGAGGCGGTGAACGACATCCGCCGCAGCGATTTCAAAACCGGCGCGGGTGTGGGCGTGCGCTGGCAGTCACCGGTCGGGCCGATCAAGCTCGATTTCGCCGTTCCGGTGGGCGACAAAGAAGAACACGGTTTACAGTTTTACATCGGTCTGGGGCCTGAATTATGAGTTTATGGAAGAAGATAAGCCTCGGGGTGCTGATTTTTATCGTATTACTGCTCGGTACGGTGGCATTTCTGGTGGGTACCACCACGGGCCTGCATCTGCTGTTTAACGCCGCGAACCGCTGGGTGCCAGGGCTGGAAATCGGCCAGGTGACGGGCGGCTGGCGCGATCTGCGCCTGAATAATATTCGTTATGAACAGCCCGGCGTGGCGGTGAACGCGGGCGAATTTCATCTGGCGGTAAAGCTCGGCTGCCTGCGGGACAGCCAGCTGTGCGTAAACGATCTGTCGCTAAAAGACGTTAACGTGGCGATAGACTCCAAAAAAATGCCGAAGTCTGAGCCTGTCGAGGAAGAGGACAGCGGCCCGCTGAATCTCTCCACGCCGTACCCGATTGCGCTCTACCGGGTCGCGCTGGATAACGTCAATATCAAAATCGACGACACGACGGTATCGGTGATGGATTTCACCTCCGGTCTGCGCTGGCAGGAGAAAAACCTCACCCTGACCCCAACCTCCCTGCAAGGGCTGCTGATTGCGCTGCCGAAGGTGGCCGACGTGGCGCAGGAAGAGATCGTCGAGCCGAAGATCCAGAACCCGCAGCCGGAAGAAAAACCGCTGGGTGAAACGCTGAAAGATCTCTTCTCGAAACCGGTTCTGCCGGAGATGACCGACGTGCATCTGCCGCTGAACCTCAATATCGAAGAGTTTAAAGGCGAGCAGTTGCGTCTGACCGGCGATACCGATCTGACGGTCTTCAACATGCTGCTTAAAGTCAGCAGTATCGACGGCAACATGAAGCTCGACGCGCTGGATATCGATACCAACCAGGGGTCGGTAAACGCCTCAGGCAATGCGCTGCTGCGCGATAACTGGCCGGTAGATATTACCCTTAACAGCGCCCTGAACATCGATCCGCTGAAAGGCGAGAAGGTGAAGGTGAAAGTCGGCGGCGCGCTGCGCGAGAAGCTGGAGTTCGGCGTGAACCTCTCCGGCCCTGTGGATATGGTACTGCGCGGGCAAACCCAGCTGGCAGAGGCCGGTCTACCGCTCAACCTTGAGATTGTCAGCAAGCAGCTTTACTGGCCGTTCACCGGTGAAAAGCAGTTCCAGGCCGACGATCTAAAGCTGAAGCTGAGTGGCAAAATGACCGACTACACGCTGTCGTTCCGTACGGCAGTGAAGGGGCAGGGAGTACCGCCCGCCGATATTACTCTGGATGCGAAGGGTAACGAGTTGCAGGTTAACCTCGACAAGCTGACCGTGGCGGCGCTGGAAGGGAAAACCGAGCTGACCGCGCTGCTCGACTGGCAGCAGGCGATCAGCTGGCGCGGCGAGCTGAAGCTGACCGGGATCAACACCGCTAAAGAAGTCCCGGACTGGCCGTCAAAACTGAATGGTCTGATCAAAACCCGCGGTAGCCTGTACGGCGGCACCTGGCAGATGGACGTGCCGGAACTCAAGCTCACCGGTAATGTGAAGCAGAACAAAGTCAATGTAGAGGGCTCGCTTAAGGGCAACAGCTATCTCCAGTGGGTGATCCCGGGCCTGCACGTGGCGCTGGGCCGCAACACGGCAGATATCAAAGGCGAGCTGGGGGTGAAAGATCTCGATCTGGATGCCACCATCGACGCGCCAAATCTCGATAACGCCCTGCCGGGTCTTGGCGGGACGGCGAAGGGGTTAGTGAAGGTTCGCGGTACAGTGGAGGCGCCGCAGCTGCTGGCGGACATCACCGCCAATAACCTGCGCTGGCAGGAACTTTCCATTGCCCGCGTGCGCGTCGAAGGGGACGTGAAATCCACCGATCAGATCGGCGGAAACCTGGACCTGCGCGTGGAGCGTATCTCCCAGCCGGACGTGAACATCAGTCTGGTCACGCTGGCGGCAAAAGGTAACGAAAAGCAGCACGATCTCCAGCTGCGCGTGCAGGGCGAGCCGGTCTCCGGGCAGCTGCACCTGACGGGCAGTTTTGACCGCCAGGCAACGCGCTGGAAGGGCGTGCTGGATAACACCCGCTTCAGCACGCCGGTCGGCCCGCTGGTGCTGTCCCGATCCATCGCGCTGGACTACCGCAATGCGGAGCAAAAGATCAGCATTGGGCCACACTGCTGGACCAACCCGAATGCTGAGCTGTGCGTGCCGCAGACCATTGATGCGGGCGCGGAAGGACGCGCGCAGATCAACCTCAACCGTTTTGACCTGGCGATGCTGAAACCGTTTATGCCGGAAACCACCCAGGCCAGCGGGGTCTTCAGCGGTAAAGCGGACGTCGCGTGGGACACCACCAAAGAGGGACTGCCGCAGGGCAGCGTTACCCTCTCCGGGCGTAACGTGAAGGTGACGCAGGAGGTCAATGACGCGCCGCTGCCAGTGGCGTTCGACACCCTGAATGTGAACGCTGACCTGCGTAACAATCGTGCGGAACTGGGATGGCTTATTCGTCTGACCAACAACGGTCAGCTTGACGGACAGGTGCAAATTACCGATCCGCAAGGGCGGCGCAATCTCGGCGGCAACGTCAATATTCGCAACTTCAACCTGGCGATGGTGAATCCGATTTTCTCGCGGGGAGAAAAGGCGGCGGGGATGCTCAGCGCCAACCTGCGTCTGGCGGGGGATGCGCAAAGCCCGCAGCTGTTTGGCCAGATGCGGTTAAACGGCGTGGACATTGACGGTAACTTTATGCCGTTCGATATGCAGCCAAGCCAGCTGACGATGAACTTTAACGGCCAAAGCTCAACCCTCAGTGGCTCAGTGCTGACACAGCAGGGACAAATCAACCTGAATGGTGACGCAGACTGGAGCCAGCTCGACAACTGGCGCGCCCGTATAGCGGCCAAGGGCAGCCGGGTGCGTATCACGGTACCGCCGATGGTGCGCCTTGACGTGTCGCCAGACGTGGTCTTTGAGGCAACGCCGAGTCTCTTCACCCTGGACGGCCGCGTCGACGTGCCCTGGGCGCGCATCGTGGTTCACGAAGTGCCGGAAAGCGCGGTTGGCGTCTCCAGTGATGAAGTTATGCTCAATGAAAATCTGAAACCTGTTGAACAGAAGAGCGCTGGCATACCGATCAATAGTAATCTTATTGTGCACGTGGGGAATAACGTGCGTTTGGACGCGTTTGGGCTGAAGGCGAGACTCACGGGTGACCTGAAGGTGGCGCAGGATCAACAGGGGCTTGGCCTCAATGGACAAATCAATATTCCTGAAGGGCGCTTCCATGCCTACGGTCAGGATTTGATTGTGCGTAAAGGTGAGCTGCTGTTCTCCGGCCCACCGGATCAGCCGGTACTCAATATCGAAGCGATCCGTAACCCGGAAGCCACCGAAGATGATGTGATTGCGGGCGTGCGCGTGACGGGCTCCGCCGATGAACCTAAGGCAGAGATCTTCTCTGACCCGGCCATGTCGCAACAGGAAGCGCTCTCCTACCTGCTGCGCGGCCAGGGTCTGGATAGCCAACAGGGCGATGGTGCGGCAATGACATCGATGTTAGTCGGTCTGGGGGTTGCACAAAGTGGTCAGGTTGTGGGTAAAATCGGCGAGACGTTTGGCGTAAGCAATCTGGCGCTGGACACTCAGGGCGTGGGTGACTCTTCGCAGGTAGTGGTCAGCGGCTATGTACTGCCGGGTCTACAGGTAAAATATGGCGTGGGGATCTTTGACTCACTGGCTACACTCACGTTACGTTATCGCCTGATGCCTAAGCTATATCTGGAAGCAGTGTCCGGCGTAGACCAGGCACTTGATCTGCTCTATCAGTTTGAGTTTTAGCAATGCGAATATTTGTTTACGGCAGTTTACGAACCAAGCAAGGCAACAGCCACTGGATGACCAACGCCCAGTTGCTGGGAAATTACACAATCGAAAACTACCAGTTGTACAGTCTGGGCCACTATCCAGGCGCGGTTCCGGGGAACGGAACGGTACAGGGTGAGGTTTATCGTATTGATAATGCTACGCTGGCCGAACTTGATGCCTTGCGCACCAGGGGCGGTGAATACGCTCGCCAGTTGATCCAGACGCCTTACGGCAGTGCATGGATGTATGTGTACCAACGTTCGGTCAACGGGTTAACGCTGATTGAAAGCGGTAACTGGTTAGACAGAGACCAGTTCTGAAAAACGACAGCGCCACCGTAAGGTGGCGTTATCGTTTTGCGCCTCTTGCTGATTGTAGGCCCGTGCAAGCGTAGCGCCGCCGGGCGCATCGAAAGGCATAAAAAAGCCCCGACGCGCGGGGCTTAGTATCAGCAGTAAGAATTACTTCTTAGCAGCACGCTCGAAAGAGGCGATGATTTCTGCTTTCGCCGCTTCTGCGTTATCCCAGCCTTCAACTTTAACCCATTTGCCTTTTTCGAGATCTTTGTAGTGCTCGAAGAAGTGGGCGATCTGCGCTTTCAGCAGCTCTGGCAGGTCGTTCACATCTTTAATGTGATCGTACTCTTTGCTCAGCTTGGTGTGCGGTACGGCAACCAGTTTCGCATCTTCACCCGCTTCGTCAGTCATTTTCAGCACGCCAACAGGACGGCAGCGAATGACGGAGCCTGGCTGCAATGGGTATGGCGTTGGGACCAGTACGTCAACCGGATCACCGTCCAGAGACAGAGTGTGGTTGATGTAGCCGTAGTTGCACGGATAGAACATGGCGGTAGACATGAAACGGTCAACGAACAGCGCACCGGTGTCTTTGTCGATTTCGTATTTGATTGGATCTGCGTTGGCCGGGATTTCGATCACAACGTAGATGTCTTCTGGCAGTTCTTTACCCGCAGGGACGTTGAGTAAGCTCATGTCGGTGTCCTTTAAAATGGATGGTAAACAAGTGGCAGGTATTATAGCCAACTGGCGCTGAAAGTCTTCGCCTGTTTTCGTCTTATCTCCCTCGCGCTTTCACTTTTCAGACCGTTTCCATGACAGGATAATCCATAAACTCAGCCGCATTTTAAATGTGGAAATGAAAGCGATTACAAACTTGTGATTAACGTTTTATTCACTTTTCTGAAGTGTGATGTAACGCAATCCGTAACATATTCCATTGGCTATAGTTCATCCGCAGAACATCTTTTAACCAACAATAACCTACCCTACGAGGACGTTCATATGTGGAAGCGCTTACTTCTTGTTACAGCAGTTTCGGCAGCCATGTCGTCTATGGCGATGGCCGCACCGTTAACCGTTGGATTTTCGCAGGTCGGATCTGAATCCGGCTGGCGCGCCGCTGAAACGAACGTGGCGAAAAGTGAGGCCGAAAAGCGCGGTATTACCCTAAAAATCGCCGATGGTCAGCAAAAGCAAGAGAATCAGATTAAAGCGGTGCGCTCTTTTATCGCTCAGGGCGTGGATGCCATCTTTATCGCCCCGGTTGTTGCCACGGGCTGGGAGCCGGTGCTGAAGGAAGCTAAAGAGGCTGAAATTCCTGTGTTCCTGCTCGACCGTTCCATCGACGTAAAAGACAAATCTCTCTATATGACCACCGTCACCGCCGATAACGTGCTGGAAGGCAAACTGATTGGTGACTGGCTGGTGAAGCAGGTGGATGGCAAGCCGTGTAACGTGGTTGAGTTGCAGGGCACCGTCGGGGCGAGCGTGGCTATCGACCGTAAGAAAGGTTTCGCGGAGGCCATCGCCAAAGCACCAAACATCAAGATCATCCGTTCTCAGTCCGGCGACTTCACCCGCAGCAAAGGTAAAGAGGTCATGGAAAGCTTCATCAAGGCAGAAAATAACGGCAAAAATATCTGCATGGTTTACGCCCACAACGACGACATGGTGATCGGCGCCATCCAGGCCATCAAAGAAGCGGGCCTGAAGCCGGGCAAAGATATTCTCACCGGCTCGATCGACGGCGTACCGGACATCTACAAAGCGATGATTGACGGCGAAGCGAACGCCAGCGTAGAGCTGACGCCGAACATGGCGGGCCCGGCATTCGATGCGCTGGAGAAATTCAAGAAAGACGGCACCCAGCCTGAGAAGTTGACCATCACCAAATCCACGCTCTACCTGCCGGACACGGCGAAAGAAGAGTTAGAGAAGAAGAAAAATATGGGCTACTGATCAGTGACATTGCCGGGTGGCGCTGCGCTTACCCGGCCTACGATACGCTCATTTGTAGGCCGGATAAGCGTAGCGTCATCCGGCTTAATGCAGGGGGAAACCATGACCACCGAACAACACCAGGAAATCCTCCGCACAGAGGGCCTGAGTAAATTTTTCCCTGGCGTTAAGGCGCTGGATAACGTTGATTTCAGCCTGCGGCGTGGGGAGATCATGGCGTTGCTCGGCGAAAACGGGGCGGGGAAGTCGACGCTGATTAAAACCCTGACCGGGGTCTATCACGCCGATCGCGGCGCTATCTGGCTGGAAGGTAATGCTATTTCGCCCAAAAACACCGCGCATGCGCAGCAACTGGGGATCGGCACGGTCTACCAGGAAGTGAACCTGCTGCCAAACATGTCGGTAGCGGATAACCTGTTTATTGGCCGCGAGCCCAGACATTTTGGCCTGCTGCGCCGTAAAGAGATGGAAGCGCGCGCCGCGAAGCTGATGGAATCGTATGGCTTCTCTCTCGACGTGCGCGAACCGCTGAACCGTTTTTCCGTGGCGATGCAGCAGATCGTGGCGATCTGTCGCGCTATCGATCTCTCGGCGAAAGTGCTGATCCTCGATGAACCCACCGCCAGCCTCGATACCCAGGAAGTGGAGATGCTTTTTACCCTGATGCGCCAGCTGCGCGATCAGGGCGTGAGCCTGATCTTTGTTACGCACTTCCTCGATCAGGTTTACGAGGTGAGCGACCGTATTACGGTGCTGCGCAACGGCGGCTTTGTCGGCTGCCGGGAAACCCGCGAGCTGCCGCAGATTGAGCTGGTCAAAATGATGCTGGGCCGCGAGCTGGAGACCAACGCACTCCAGCGCGCGGGCCGCACGCTGCTGAGCGAAAAACCGATCGCCGCGTTTCACGATTACGGCAAAAAAGGGACCATCGCGCCGTTTAACCTCGAGGTACGCCCCGGTGAAATTGTGGGTCTGGCAGGGCTGTTAGGCTCCGGGCGCACCGAAACCGCCGAAGTGATCTTCGGGATCAAACCTGCCGACAGCGGAACGGCGCTGATCAAAGGCAAACCGCAAACGCTACGTTCACCGCATCAGGCGTCGTGCCTCGGCGTGGGCTTCTGCCCGGAGGACAGAAAAACGGACGGGATTATTGCCGCCGCCTCGGTGCGGGAAAACATCATTCTGGCGCTACAGGCCCAGCGCGGCTGGCTGCGTCCGATCCCTAAGCGCGAGCAGAACGCCATTGCCGAGCGCTTCATCCGCCAGCTCGGTATCCGTACCCCGAGCGCGGAACAGCCCATCGAGTTCCTTTCGGGCGGTAATCAGCAGAAGGTGTTGCTCTCGCGTTGGCTGCTGACCAAACCGCAGTTCCTGATCCTCGACGAGCCCACGCGCGGTATCGACGTGGGCGCGCATGCCGAAATCATCCGGCTTATCGAAACGCTGTGCGCCGACGGTCTGGCGCTGCTGGTGATCTCGTCTGAGCTGGAGGAGCTGGTTGGCTATGCCGATCGCGTCATCATCATGCGCGATCGCAGGCAGGTGGCAGAGATCCCGCTGGATAAACTGTCGGTTCCGGCGATCATGAATGCCATCGCGGCGTAAGGAGTCATATGTGATGTCCCGTTCTCTTTCGCAAACTGGCGAAGCGAAGCGCCGCTTCAGCTGGCCGACCGGCACGCCGCAAATCGTGGCGCTGCTGCTGGTGCTGCTGGTGGATAGCCTGGTGGCTCCGCATTTCTTCCAGATCGTCGTGCAGGATGGCCGCCTGTTTGGTAGCCCGATCGACATCTTAAACCGTGCCGCGCCCGTGGCGCTGCTGGCGATGGGTATGACGCTGGTCATTGCCACCGGCGGGATCGACCTCTCCGTCGGTGCGGTTATGGCGATTGCGGGCGCCACCGCCGCCTCGATGACCGTTGCCGGGCACAGCCTGCCGGTGGTTCTGCTGGCCGCGCTGGGCTCCGGTGTATTAGCCGGGCTGTGGAACGGCATTCTGGTCGCGGTGCTCAAGATCCAGCCGTTTGTCGCGACGTTGATTTTGATGGTGGCCGGGCGCGGTGTGGCGCAGCTTATCACCTCCGGTCAAATCGTCACCTTTACCTCCCCGAATCTTGCGTGGATCGGCAGCGGTAATTTTCTGTTCTTCCCGACCCCGGTAATCGTCGCGCTCGTGACGCTGGTGGTGTTCTGGCTTTTCACCCGCAAAACGGCGCTCGGGATGTTCATCGAAGCGGTGGGAATTAACATTCGGGCCGCGAAAAACGCCGGGGTAAATACACGGCTGATGGTGATGCTGACCTACGTGCTGAGCGGCGTCTGTGCTGCGATTGCCGGGGTGATTGTGGCGGCCGACATTCGCGGGGCGGATGCCAACAACGCCGGACTCTGGCTGGAGCTTGATGCGATCCTCGCGGTGGTTATCGGCGGTGGGTCGCTGATGGGCGGACGTTTTAATCTGCTGCTCTCGGTGGTGGGGGCGTTAATTATTCAGGGTATGAATACCGGTATTTTGCTCTCCGGGTTCCAGCCGGAGCTTAATCAGGTCGTCAAAGCGGTCGTGGTGCTTATCGTGCTTATCGTGCAGTCGCCGCGCTTTATCACTCTCATTAAGGGGTTCCGCGGTCATGATAAAACGTAATTTGCCGTTAATGATCACGCTGGGCGTGTTCGTGCTGGGATACCTTTACTGCCTGACCCAGTTCCCGGGCTTCGCCTCCACGCGGGTGATTTGCAACATCCTGACCGACAACGCCTTTTTAGGCATTATCGCCGTTGGCATGACGTTTGTGATCCTCTCCGGCGGGATCGATCTCTCCGTTGGGTCGGTGATCGCCTTTACCGGCGTTTTCCTTGCCAAGGCGATTGGCTTTTGGGGCATTTCGCCGTTGCTGGCGTTCCCGCTGGTGCTGATTATGGGCTGTGCGTTCGGCGCCTTTATGGGGCTTTTGATCGACGCGCTGAAAATCCCGGCGTTTATCATCACCCTCGCCGGGATGTTCTTCCTGCGCGGCGTGAGCTATCTGGTGTCGGAGGAGTCAATTCCGATTAACCATCCGATCTACGACACGCTCTCCAGCCTGGCGTGGAAAATTCCCGGCGGAGGGCGCCTGAGCGCAATGGGGCTGCTGATGCTGGGCGTGGTGGTGATCGGGATCTTCCTCGCTCACCGTACCCGGTTTGGTAACCAGGTTTATGCCATTGGCGGCAGCGCCACGTCCGCGAACCTGATGGGGATTTCCACGCGCAGCACCACCATCCGCATCTATATGCTTTCGACCGGCCTTGCCACGCTCGCGGGGATTGTGTTTTCGGTATACACCCAGGCAGGCTATGCCCTGGCGGGGGTGGGCGTTGAGCTTGACGCCATTGCCTCGGTGGTGATTGGCGGTACGCTGCTCAGCGGCGGGGTAGGGACGGTGCTCGGTACGCTGTTTGGCGTGGCGATCCAGGGGCTGATTCAGACCTATATCAACTTCGACGGCACGCTCAGCTCCTGGTGGACCAAAATCGCCATCGGTATTCTGCTGTTTATTTTTATCGCGCTCCAGCGCGGCCTGACGGTGCTGTGGGAGAACCGCCAGAGCTCGCCTGTTACCCGTGTGAATACATCTTTAACAGGGCGATAACATGCTGAAATTGCTTAAACTCTAAACATTTTCCGGTAGCGGTCGATACTCTTTTTTTATGCCCAGAAATATCTCGCTACCGGAAATAACATCATGCTTAAAACGCTATCGATTCGTACCGGCTTGCTCTCTTTACTGGCCGTTATGACCCTTCTGCTGCTGATTGTCAGCGGCATCGGCATTTATGCCCTTACGCAAAGCTCCGCTTCTCTCCAGCGCATCAATCATCTTCAGGGTGAACAGATGGTGCAGCTAAATGCCGGCTATACGCTGATCCTGCGCGCGCGTAACGAAGCGGGTCAGGCCGTCCGCATGATGGAGGTCGGCTTGCTGGACGATGCGGCCAGGGCGGTCAAAACCATTAACCAGGAAGTGGCGCTGGCACAGAAAACGCTCAAGGGCGTGATCGGCGGCGGCGTGGCGGATGAGCAGGGACAAAAGCTGCTGGATAACGTCGCCTCGAGCCTGGCGGTGTACAACCAGCAGGGTATCAGCCCGATGCTGAAAGCCCTGAACGAGCAAAGTGCGGACGGCTATTACGATCTGCTGGAAAGCAAGCTAGTCCCGGTGGCGAAGCAGTTTGATAACGATATGCAGGCGTTCCAGACGTGGAGCGAAGCGCGCGGCAAAGCGGAGGTGAGCGCCGTGCAGGCGAGTAAAACCCGTGTGCTGATCCTGATTATCGTCGCGGCGCTGCTGACGGCAGGCATTATCGTGCTGGCCTGGCTGGTGCTGCGCCATATGCTGCTTAAGCCGCTTTCAGCCTCAATTGCCCAGCTGGAGCACGTAGCGGCCGGGGATTTAACCCACACCCTGAACGCGCCGGCGAGCCAGGAATTTAATCGCCTCAACGCGGTCATCGAAGAGATGCGCCAGTCGCTGATGAACTCCGTTCTGCGGGTGCGTGACGCCAGCTCGCAGATTGATACCGGCAGCCGCGAGCTGACGGCAGGGAACCTGAACCTGGCCCAGCGCACGGAATCCACCGCCACCTCGCTGGAACAGACGGCCGCCAGCATGGAAGAGATCACCGCCACGGTGAAACTTAACGCCGATAACGCCGGGCAGGCGCACCAGCTGGCGCAGTCGGTCTCCGATACCGCCGATCATGGCAGCGAAATGGTCTGCTACGTCATTGAGAAGATGCGCGACATCGCCGGCAGCTCGGCGCGCATCGCCGATATCCTGAGCGTCATCGACGGCATTGCCTTCCAGACCAATATTCTGGCGCTGAACGCCTCCGTGGAAGCGGCGCGCGCGGGCGAGCAGGGACGGGGTTTTGCGGTCGTGGCGGGTGAGGTGCGCAATCTCGCCAGCCGCAGTGCTGATGCGGCGAAAGAGATCCGCTCGCTGATCAGCGATTCGCAAACCCACGTGAACGAGGGCAGCGAGCTGGCGCAACAGGCCGGTGAGACGATGGACGAGATCGCTACCGAAGTGCTGCGTATGACCAAACTGATGCGAGAAATTGCGACGGCGTCTCAGGAGCAGAGCCGCGGTATTGAGCAGGTTAACATTGCCGTCAATCAGATGGATGAAACGGCGCAACAAAACGCGGCGCTGGTTCAGCAATCCTCTGCGGCAACGCGTTCCCTGGAGGAACAATCGCGCGAGCTGATGGAGGCGATGGCATCCTTCAAACTGACGGCGCAAACGGCATGATAAAAATAGGGGAGCCTGTCGGGCTCCCCTATTTACGCGTTACGCGTCCGGGAATTCGCGGATCATGCGTTCAACGTCTTCCACCATGTGGTCGTTGCCGACAAAGAACGAACGGCGCTGGTGCAGGCTTTCCGGCACGATATCCAGAATACGCTCTTTACCGTCACTCGCTTTGCCGCCTGCCTGTTCGGCCAGGAATGCCATCGGGTTGCACTCGTACAGCAGACGCAGTTTTCCGTCCGGGTGGCTGGCGGTGCTTGGGTAGAGGTAAATACCACCCTTCAGCAGGTTACGGTGGAAATCCGCCACCAGCGAGCCGATATAGCGCGAGGTGTACGGGCGCTGGGTGGCTTTATCCTCTTCCTGGCAGAATTTGATGTACTTCTTCACGCCATTCGGGAATCGGATGTAGTTGCCTTCGTTGATGGAGTAGGTATTGCCCTTCTCCGGGAAGCGCATGCGCTCCTGGCTCAGACAGAAAACGCCCAGCGACGGATCGTAGGTAAAGGCGTGCACGCCGCAGCCGGTGGTGTACACCAGCATGGTGGATGAGCCATACACCACGTAACCGGCAGCAACCTGCTTGCTGCCCGGCTGCAGGAAGTCTTCTTCCGTCACCGGTGTGCCAACCGGGGTGACGCGACGGTAGATGGAGAAAATGGTACCGACAGAAACGTTAACGTCGATGTTGGAGGAGCCGTCCAGCGGATCCATCAGAACAACGTATTTTGCGTGTTCACACCCTTCGAATACGACGATCTCATCTTCTTCTTCAGAGGCGATACCCGCAACGATGTCGCGCGCGCGCAGTGCTGCTTTCAGTTTTTCATTGGCGAACAGGTCGAGTTTCTGCTGAACCTCACCCTGAACGTTCTCGGCACCGCTGGCACCCAGGATATCGACCAGACCGGCCTTGTTGATATCGCGGTGGATGATCTTAGCGCCCAGCTTTATTGCCGACAGCAAAGCAGTGAGCTCACCGGTAGCATGAGAGAACTCGTGCTGCTTTTCGACAATAAATTCACCTAACGTTTTCATAACACTTTCCCTGCATCTTATGTTGAGTAAAGCGGTTGATGTCCAACAATCTTAACAAACATTCAAATATTAGCGCAGAGGTGAATCGCGCCAGCAAAATACGGATTTACCTGAAATGCGTTTCACAGCCGCTGACATGTGAGTAAAATGTGCGCCACATTGAAGAAGGATAGTGACGTATGCGCATTCATATATTGGGGATTTGTGGCACTTTCATGGGCGGACTGGCAATGCTGGCGCGCTCGCTGGGCCATGAAGTGACAGGTTCGGACGCCAATGTGTATCCGCCGATGAGCACGCTGCTGGAGAAGCAGGGGATTTCTCTGATTCAGGGATATGACGCCAGCCAGCTCGAGCCGCAGCCGGATCTGGTGATCGTTGGTAACGCCATGACCCGTGGGAATCCATGCGTTGAAGCGGTGCTGGAACGTAATATCCCGTACATGTCTGGCCCGCAGTGGCTGCATGACTTTGTCCTGCGCGACCGCTGGGTTGTCGCCGTTGCCGGGACGCACGGCAAAACCACCACCGCCGGTATGGCGACCTGGATCCTCGAAGCCTGCGGCTACAAGCCGGGGTTCGTGATCGGCGGCGTGCCGGGGAATTTCGACGTCTCCGCGCGTCTGGGCGACAGCCCGTTCTTTGTGATTGAAGCGGATGAATACGACTGCGCGTTCTTCGACAAGCGCTCCAAGTTCGTGCATTACTGCCCACGCACGCTGATCCTCAACAACCTTGAGTTCGATCACGCGGATATCTTTGACGACCTGAAAGCGATTCAGAAACAGTTCCACCATCTGGTGCGCATTGTTCCGGGTCAGGGCCGCATTATCCTGCCGGAGAACGACATCAACCTGAAACAGACTATGGCGATGGGGTGCTGGAGCGAGCAGGAGCTGGTTGGCGAGCAGGGGCACTGGCAGGCGAAAAAGCTCAACGCGGATGCTTCCGAATGGGAAGTGCTGCTCGACGGCGAAAAAGTGGGCGAAGTGAAGTGGGGCCTGGTGGGCGAGCACAATATGCACAACGGCCTGATGGCGATCGCCGCGGCGCGTCACGTGGGCGTACTGCCTGCGGATGCCGCCAATGCGCTGGGTTCATTCATTAACGCCCGCCGCCGTCTGGAGCTGCGTGGTGAAGCGAATGGCGTGACGGTGTACGACGATTTCGCGCACCACCCAACCGCCATTCTGGCGACGCTTGCCGCATTGCGTGGCAAAGTTGGCGGCACCGCGCGTATTCTGGCCGTGCTGGAACCGCGTTCGAACACCATGAAAATGGGGATATGCAAAGACGATCTCGCGCCGTCCTTAGGGCGTGCCGACGAGGTCTTCCTCCTGCAACCGCAGCATATTCCGTGGCAGGTGGCCGAAGTGGCCGACGCCTGCATTCAGCCAGCGCACTGGAGTGCGGACGTGGATGTCTTAGCGGATATGGTGGTGAAAGCCGCACAGCCTGGCGATCACATTCTGGTGATGAGCAACGGCGGGTTTGGTGGGATCCATCAGAAGCTGCTGGACGGTCTGGCGAAGAAAGCCGCGGCCGCAGAGTAAAAAAAGGCCCGGTGGCGTTAGCGCTTCCCGGGCCTACATTATCTCTTCTCCCTCTCCCCTTTGGGGAGAGGGCTGGGGTGAGGGGTTTACTCTTCGTTCTCAGACAGCTCGCGCAGATACTGGAAAATCAGACGCGCAGACTTCGGCGGCTTATTCCCTTCTTTCTCTTTCTTCGCGTTACGGATCAAAGAACGCAGCTGCTGGCGGTCGGCATTCGGCCACAGGTTCAGCACTTCAGGTACCGCGTCATCACCTTGCTCGATCAGACGGTCGCGGATCTGCTCCAGCTTATGGAACAGCGCAACCTGCTGGTTGTGGCGGTTCTTAAGTTTATCCAGCGCCTGACGGATCGGCTCAACATCGCGCTGACGCAGCAGTTTCCCGATAAGCTGAAGCTGGCGGCGACGCCCTTCTTTCTTGATTTTCTGTGCCAGTTCAATGGCATCACGCAGATCCTGGTCGAGCGGGATCTTATCCAGCGCGTTCTTACCCAGTTCTACCATTTCTGCGCCAAGCTGTTTTAACTCTTCGGCGTCACGTTTAATTTCACTTTTACTGACCCAGATGATCTCATCATCTTCGTCTTCGATGTCATCACCGGGAACGTCGTCGAGCCAGTCTTCGGGCTGCTTAGTCATGTCAGGCTCCTTAAAAAAAGAGGCTAATGTTACCAGTTAAGACGCGCACTGAAAAACGGTTCTCTGTTAGACTTCACTTAACTCTCTCTTACAGTATGGCATTTGCGATGAAAGTAACCTCACAAGTTGAAGCGCAGCGTAAGATCCTGGAAGAAGCCGTCTCCACCGCGCTGATGCTCGCTTCAGGTAAATCAGATGGCGCCGAAGTGGCGGTCAGCAAAACCACCGGTATTAGCGTGAGCACCCGCTATGGCGAAGTGGAGAATGTAGAATTTAACAGCGATGGCGCGCTGGGGATCACGGTGTATCACCAGAATCGCAAAGGCAGCGCGTCGTCTACCGATCTCAGCCCGGATGCCATCGCCCGTACAGTGCAGGCGGCGCTGGATATCGCGCGGTACACCTCCCCGGATCCTTACGCTGGCGTGGCTGATAAAGAGCTGCTGGCGTTTGACGCGCCGGATCTCGATCTGTTCCATCCGGCGGAAGTGACCCCGGATGAAGCCATTGAGCTGGCCTCGCGCGCCGAGCAGGCGTCTTTGCAGGCTGACAAACGCATCACCAATACCGAAGGCGGCAGCTTTAACAGCCACTACGGCATCAAAGTGTTTGGTAACTCCCATGGCATGTTGCAGGGGTACTGCTCAACCCGCCACTCGCTTTCCAGCTGCGTGATCGCCGAAGAGAACGGCGATATGGAGCGTGATTACGCGTATACCATTGGCCGCGCGCTGGGGGATTTGCAGTCTCCGGAGTGGGTGGGAAAAGAGTGCGCCGAACGTACGCTGTCACGCCTCTCGCCGCGTAAACTCTCCACCATGAAAGCCCCGGTCATTTTTGCCAACGAAGTGGCAACCGGTCTGTTTGGTCATCTGGTGGGGGCGATTGCGGGTGGTTCGGTGTACCGTAAATCGACCTTCCTGCTCGACTCGCTGGGCAAGCAGATCCTGCCGGAATGGCTGACCATCGAAGAGCACCCGCACCTGCTGAAAGGGCTGGCCTCCACGCCGTTCGACAGCGAAGGCGTGCGCACGGAGCGCCGGGATATCGTTAAAGACGGCATTCTGACCCAGTGGCTGCTGACCAACTACTCCGCGCGTAAGCTGGGGCTGAAAAGCACCGGGCACGCGGGCGGCATTCATAACTGGCGCATTGCCGGGCAGGGCCTGAATTTTGAACAGATGCTGAAAGAGATGGGCACCGGTCTGGTGGTCACCGAGCTGATGGGGCAGGGCGTGAGCGGTATCACCGGCGACTACTCTCGCGGCGCAGCGGGCTTCTGGGTGGAAAACGGTGAAATTCAGTATCCGGTGAGCGAAATCACCATCGCCGGCAACCTCAAGGACATGTGGCGCAATATTGTTACGGTCGGTAACGATATTGAAACACGCAGCAATATTCAGTGTGGTTCTGTATTACTGCCGGAGATGAAAATCGCCGGGCAATAATCCCCGTAAAAGCGTGATTTATAATAAAAAAGGAAGTGAGCAATGCGTAAACACCTGTTAGCGATCGTCGCGGCTTCAACGCTGGTTTTTGGCTCATCTGCGTTTGCTGCCGATCTTGAAGACAACATGGACATCCTCAGTCAAAACCTGAAGGTGGTGCAGAAAACCGACGATGCGGCGGAGATGAAAGACGCACTGACCAAAATGCGTGAAGCGGCGCTGGATGCGCAAAAAGCGACGCCGCCGAAGCTGGAAAGCAAAGCGGCGGACAGCGCCGAGATGAAAGACTACCGCCACGGTTTTGACGTGCTGGTCGGCCAGATCGACGGCGCGCTGAAGCTGGCGAACGAAGGCAAAGTGAAGGAAGCCCAGGCGGCAGCCGACCAGTTTGCGGCGACCCGCAACGCGTATCACAAAAAGTATCGTTGATAGTCTGGATGAGCGGGGCGCGTTAAGCATCCCCGCTCACACTCTTCTCCCTCCCCATAAGAAAACCTTATCCACGTCACATTTCTACGAGCCTGCTCGTAATCTTTTCCACTCCGCTTACCTGTTTAGTGCCGCGTAATAGCGTGATATTCATCACGTAAATCCAGCGATTAATCCAGATTCACCGCATTTATGTGGCACAGATCACTGCCGCGGCTCGCCTTTCCACTTCGAAGTGGAAAACAACTCGCTACAAACAACGCCCCCTCGACGTTAGTTTTATTCCAGAGCCATTAACGGGGTAAGACGAGTGATTAACGGAGCGGTAATGAACGACGTTGGGGAACAGGCGGTGCAAACAGAACAGCTCGCGAACACCATGCTTCAGCAGGTCTACGCCCTGCTGGCCCGGCACAACATCATCCCCAACGCGGTACAGGAGCAGATGCTGACCTCCCACGTTCGCGCAATGGCGCACCGGTCTGTGACCGGCGAGCCGCTGCCGGAGGTTGAAGCAGAGCTGTTCGACGAAATTTCACCAGATTCAATGCAACTTGCCCGTGAAGTGGTAGCGCAGTTTGGCAATCTTCCTGATGAAGAAGCCTGGCTGCTCTCCGTTCACTTCGAAGTCGCGAAAGACAACCTTTAAGGAGCAACACATGGAACAGATTACAGTCGTGATTGGCGATCGCCTGGGTAAAGGTCAGAAAGTGGCTGCGGGTGTGGAAAAAGCCGGCGGACGCGCGGTTGTCGTACCGGGCATGGCAGCGGATATGAAGCTCGGTGACGTGATGAAAGCAGAAAACGCCACCTTCGGGATCTCGTTCTGCGGCAGCGGCGGCGCGGGTGCCATCACCGCCCAGACCAAATACGGCTACAAGGCCAAATACGGCATGCGCTCCGTGGATGAGGGGGTGACCGCTATCAACGAAGGCTGCAACGTGCTGGGCTTTGGCTTTATGGATAAAGAAGAGCTGGGCGAGCGTCTGGTACAGGCGTGGCAGAAGAAATACGGCGCGTAAGCATGAAAGAACAGTTCACGACCACGGTGAGAGTGAAGGGGAAGGGCGATGCCAAAGCGCGCGCCTTTGCCGACGCCCTCAACCACGTACAGGCCGCGGTGATGAAAGCCTCACCGCATATCTTACTGCGTATTGAGCCACAGGATGTGCAGGTTGTTCAGGCGCAAGAAGCGGTGCGAAAAGAAGCGTTTTTGTTCTTCTTTCTGCGTCGGGAAAGACGCACCTACAGCGTGGAGCTGGATGTGACCGTCAACGTGACCGCCATCAATCTCGACCAGGTGGATTTCGTCACGCAACGCTGATTATTCATAAAAGGGCAGACTGATGTTCTTAATTATATTAATAAAATCGCTCATCATTGGCGGCCTGGTTGGCGTCGGTGTTGGAGCCGGGGCTGCACGCATGTTTCATGCGCCTACCACTCAGGGTATGGGCGCGTTTCGTACATTGGGGGAACTGAACTCCTGTGAAGGGGATCCGGCGTCCCACTTCTCCTTTGGGTTAGGTTTCTTCTTTAACGCCTGGGCCTCTTCCGTGGCCGCAGGTGCCTTCACACAGGACGTTGACCACCGCATCATCCCGAACTGGGGTGCTGCTGCACTGATGATCAAAAACCGTAACGTCGGTGAAACGCTGCATGACCCGCGCAAAATGGCGATTGCCTGCGGCATTATCGGCATGATTGTCGTGACCTTCCTTAACCTGACCGCCTCCTCCGTTCCGGCTGCGCTTCAGGTCACCGCCGTGAAGGTGCTGGTGCCTGCCGCGAACCTGTTGGTCAACACCGTGATGCCGGTGATCTTCTGGCTGGCAGCCATCGACGCGGGTAAAAAATCGGGCTTCTGGGCCACCATCTTTGGCGGCGCAGCGCAGCTGATCATGGGTAACGCCGTGCCGGGCCTGGTGCTGGGGATCCTGATCGGTAAAGGCGTGGAAGAGAGCGGCTGGAACCACGTCACCAAAGTGATGATGGCGGCGATCGTCCTGCTGTTTGTGCTGAGCGGCTTCTTCCGCGGCTTCGACATGAAGATGATCGAATCCTTCCATCTGACCGTGCCGAACTGGCTCGATATGATCCACAACTCGCTCAGCGGTAAATAACAGGAGCCTCGACATGGAACAGAATAAAGGTTTTTGGTATGCCGACTGGTCGTTCCCGATCTTCGTTGGCCTGCTCTCCTCCGGCGTCTTCGCCGGGACGCACATGTACTACCTCTACGGCATCGGCGCGTTTAACGAAGTGGCCTTCGTGGCGATGCTGAAAGCGGGAATCGATACCGGCGTTTACGGCGCGGTGGCGGCGTTCGGCGCGAGCTTCCTGTTCGCCCGTATCATCGAAGGGTCGCTGGTCGGGATTCTCGACATCGGCGGGGCGATCCAGACCGGCGTGGGCCTCGGCGTACCGGCGCTGCTGCTGGGCGCGGGGATCATGTTCCCGGTGACCAACTTTATTGCCTCGCTGATTACCGGCCTGGTGATTGGTCTGGCGATTGGCTACGTCATCATCCTGGCGCGTAAGTTCACCATCAACCAGAGTAACTCCACCTACGGTGCAGACGTGATGATGGGCGCGGGTAACGCCTCCGGCCGCTTCCTCGGGCCGTTGATTATCCTCAGCGCCATGACCGCCTCCATTCCAATCGGCGTCGGTTCCCTGGTGGGCGCGCTGCTGTTCTACATCTGGCAGAAGCCGATTACCGGTGGCGCCATCCTCGGCGCAATGATTTTGGGCTGGCTGTTCCCGGTCGCCCTTTAATACCTGCGGGCGCTTCGGTGCCCGCCTTATCAGGAGAACCCCATGTTTGATCTACTCCTGCGCCGTGCGCGCCTCGCCGACGATACCCTGACCGATATCGCCATTCAGGACGGGAAGATCGCCGCGACAGGCCAAATTGACGCTCCCGCTCGTAAAACGGTTGAGCTTAACGGTGACGTGTTCGTCAGCGCGGGCTGGATTGACTCCCACGTCCACTGCTACCCGAACTCCCCAATTTACCACGACGAGCCGGACAGCGTGGGCATTGCCACCGGCGTCACCACCGTGGTGGACGCGGGCAGTACCGGGGCCGACGACGTGGATGATTTTTACGCCATCACCCGCAAAGCATCCACCGAGGTGTTTGCCCTGCTGAACATCTCCCGCGTGGGGCTGATTGCCCAGAACGAGCTGGCCAATATGGCCAATATTGATGCTGATGCGGTGAAGCAGGCGGTGACGCGCTACCCGGATTTTATCGTCGGCCTGAAGGCGCGCATGAGCAGCAGCGTGGTCGGTGAAAACGGTATTACCCCGCTGGAGCGCGCTAAAGCCATTCAGAAAGAGAACGGCAACCTGCCGCTGATGGTGCACATCGGCAACAACCCGCCGAACCTCGATGAGATTGCCGAGCTGTTAAGCTCCGGCGACATCATCACCCACTGCTACAACGGCAAGCCTAACCGCATCCTGACGCCCTCCGGCGAGCTGCGCGCCTCCATCACGTCTGCGCTGAAGCGCGGCGTGCGTCTGGACGTTGGCCACGGTACGGCGAGCTTCAGCTTTGAAGTGGCGAAGCGCGCTATTGCGATGGGCATTCTGCCGCACACCATCAGCTCGGATATTTACTGCCGCAACCGCATCAACGGCCCGGTCGGCTCGCTGGCAAGCGTGATGTCGAAATTCCTCGCCATCGGCATGTCATTGCCGCAGGTGATTGACTGCGTCACCGCCAACGCCGCAGACGGCCTGCGCCTGACGCGCAAAGGCCGCATTCAGCCTGGTCTCGACGCTGATCTGACGCTGTTCACCCTCAAACGCCAGCCGACGGTGCTGACGGATGCTGAAAACGACAGCCTGCAGGCTGAACACATTCTGGTGCCGCTTGCCGCGATCCGCGCGGGCAAGGGCTACATGACCGAACAAGGGAGCACGGAACATGCCTTCGATTTATGAGAAGTACAACTTAAAGCAGGTTATCAACACCTCTGGCCGCATGACGGCGCTGGGTGTCTCCACGCCGCGCCCGGAAGTGGTGCAGGCGGCGATGGACGGCATGAATCACTATTTCGAGATAAAGGATCTGGTCAATAAAACCGGCGAATACATCGCGAAGTTGCTGGAGGTGGAAGGCGCAACGGTGGTCTCCTGCGCGTCAGCGGGCATTGCCCAGTCCGTGGCGGCGGTACTGGTGAAAGACAGCGACTGGCTGCTGGAAAACCTGCACGTCACACCGATTGAGAACAACGAGATCGTCCTGCCGAAAGGCCACAACGTTAACTTTGGCGCGCCGGTAGGCACCATGGTAGCGCTGGGTGGCGGCAGGCTGGTGGAAGCGGGCTACGCCAACGAATGCTCTGCCGATCAGCTGGCGGCAGCGATCACCCCGCGTACAGCGGCTATCCTCTACATTAAATCGCACCACTGCGTACAGAAAAGCATGCTCAGCGTCGAGCAGGCGGCGGTGGTGGCGCGTAAACACGACCTGCCGCTGATCGTTGATGCCGCGGCGGAAGAAGATCTGCATACCTATTACCGCTCCGGCGCGGACCTGGTGATCTACAGCGGCGCGAAGGCGATTGAAGGCCCAACCAGCGGCCTGGTGATCGGCAAAACCCAGTACGTTGAGTGGGTGAAGCGCCAGACGGCGGGCATTGGCCGCGCGATGAAGGTGGGCAAAGAGGGGATCCTCGGCCTGACCTGCGCCATCGAACACTACCTGACGGCCACCAGGGAGAGCGGGGCCGAGATGGTGGCGAAGATGACGCCGTTTATTGATGCGCTCAACACCCTGAACGGCGTCACCGCCCGCGTGGTCTGGGACAGCGCGGGTCGCGATATCGCGCGCACCGAGATTAAGTTTGACGAAGCGACCACCGGCGTCGGCACGGGTGACCTGGTGGCGAAGCTGAAGCAGGGTGAATACGCCATTTACTTCCGTGGCTATAAAGCCAACGAAGGGATTATCGAAGCGGACGTGCGCAGCGTGAATGCTGATCAGCTGAACATCGTGTACCGCCGCATTAGCGAAGTATTAGGACAGGAGAAAAACGCATGAAACTGACCCCCAACTTTTACCGTGACCGCGTCTGCCTGAACGTGCTGGCAGGATCGAAAGCCAACGCCAGCGCCATTTACGAGGCGGCGGAAGGTCATGTGCTGGTGGGCGTGCTCTCCAAAAATTACCCCGACGTGGCGAGCGCCGTCGCGGATATGCGCGAGTACGCGGCACTGATTGATAACGCGCTCTCCGTGGGGCTGGGCGCAGGCGATCCGAACCAGTCGGCGATGGTGAGTGAAATCTCCCGCCAGGTACAGCCGCAGCACGTCAATCAGGTCTTTACCGGCGTGGCCACCAGCCGCGCGCTGCTGGGGCAGAATGAGTCCGTGGTCAACGGTCTGGTCTCCCCGACCGGCACCGTCGGCATGGTGAAAATTTCCACCGGCCCGCTGAGCAGTAACGCGCCGGACGGCATTGTGCCGGTTGAAACCGCTATCGCCCTGCTGAAAGATTTCGGCGGCAGCTCAATCAAGTACTTCCCGATGGGCGGCCTGAAATGCCGTGACGAATACCAGGCGGTGGCGGAAGCCTGCGCCCGTCACGACTTCTGGCTGGAGCCGACCGGAGGTATCGATCTGGATAACTTCGAGGCGATCTTGCAGATCGCCCTGGATGCGGGCGTGAGCAAAATCATCCCGCATATCTACAGCTCGATTATCGATAAAGCCAGCGGTGATACGCGTCCGGAAGATGTGCGTACGCTGCTGGCGATGACGAAGAAGCTGGTGAAGTAAAATAAAACCTTACCCCTCACCCCAGCCCTCTCCCCAAAGGGGAGAGGGCGTAATCGTCCCCTCTCCCCTTTGGGGAGAGGGTTAGGGTGAGGGGAAACACACCGCACACACCCGAAGGAGCCACCATGCACACCCGTACCCTGCTTGTCGCTTCACTCTCAATGCTCGCCACCGCCGCTGTCGCCCAGACGCAATACGCCTGGGTGGGTACCTATAATCCCAACGGCGAAGGGCTGTACCGCTTTACCGTCGACCCGCAAACCGGTGCGCTGAACGATAAAACGCTGGTGAGCCAACTCCCGAACGCTGCGCAGCTTACCGTCTCACACGACGGCAAAACGCTGTATCTGGCAAGCGAAGTGGAGCAGGGCGTGGTGCAGGCGCTGCGCATCGGCGATAACGGCGCGCTGAGCGAGCTGAATCAGGTGGCCTCAGGCGGCGCGGGGCCGGTGTATCTTTCCCTGACGCCGAACGGCAAACATCTGCTGGTGGCAAACTACGTCAGCGGAACAGTCGCGGTGCTGCCCGTTAACGCAGACGGCAGCCTGGGCGATGCTACGGACACCCATCAGGACAAAGGCGAACCGGGCGCGGCAAAGCCGGAAGCTGCCGTCGAGGGCAGTTTCGCCATCAGCGATCATAACGGCCCTCACGCGCACATGATCGCCGCCGATCCGAGCGGGAAATACGTTTTTTCCACCGATCTGGGGCTGGATCGCATCTATCAGTACCGTTTTGACGATCGAACCGGAAAGCTGACCCCGAACGATCCGCCGTTTATCAGCGCCTCCTCAAAAGGGGCCGGGCCGCGCCACTTCGTCTTTACGCCGAAGGGGGATGCCCTGTGGCTGATTAACGAAGAAGCCTCTACGCTCACCCATTATGCGCTGGACAGCAACGGCAGGCTGCAAGAGGGTAAAACGGTTTCAGCCTTGCCGGACGGTTATAAAGGCACCAGTTTTGCTGCCGGGCTGGCGCTAAGCGCCGACGGGAAACAGCTGTATGTCGCTAACCGTTTGCATAACAGCATCGGGCACTTTACCGTAACGGCGGAGGGCACGCTGACGCATCAGGACGATGTCTGGACGCGGGGCGACTATCCGCGCACCCTGACGCTTGATAAGCAGGGGCGCTGGCTGTACGTCATGAACCAGCGCAGCGACAACATTACCCGTTTCCGCGTGGCGCCGGACGGCAAGCTGAGCGCCGAGTCAGACTATACCCCGGTCGGCAGCCCATCCCAGATGGTCATTTCACCCTGAGCAGTAAGAGGACAACGACGTGCGATTTCCGAACCAACGTTTAGCACAACTTTTCGATCTGTTGCAAAACGAGACGCTGCCGCAGGACGAGCTGGCGCAGCGGCTGTCGGTCTCCACGCGAACCGTCCGGGCGGATATCACCGCCCTGAACGCGCTGCTGGCCAGCCACGGCGCGCAGTTCATTTTGAGCCGGGGCAACGGCTATCAGCTCAAAATCAATGATGTGGTGCGCTATCAACAATTGCAGTCGTCCCACCCGCGCGCGCTGCGTATTCCGCGAACCGGACCGGAGCGCGTGCACTATCTGGTGGTGCGTTTTCTGACGTCAGCCTTTTCCCTCAAGCTGGAGGATCTGGCCGATGAGTGGTTCGTCAGCCGGGCCACATTGCAGAGCGACATGGTGGAAGTACGCGAGTGGTTTCACCGTTACAACCTGACGCTGGAAACCCGCCCGCGCCACGGCATGAAGCTGTTTGGCAGCGAGATGGCGATCCGCGCCTGCCTGACCGACCTCCTGTGGGAGCTGGCGCAGCAGGATAGCCTTAACCCGCTGGTGACCGACGTGGCGCTCAACGCGGGCGTGGCGGAAAAGATGGTCCCTGTCCTGCACGATGCGCTGACGCGCCATCACATTCGCCTGACCGATGAAGGCGAGCTGTTCCTGCGCCTGTACTGCGCGGTGTCGGTGCGGCGCATCAGCGAGGGGTATCCGCTGCCGGAATTCCACGCTGAAGACGTGGAAGAGAACGTACGCGAGGCGGCTAAAGATATCGCCGTGGCTATCCAGGAGCTGGCGGGCAAGGCGCTTTCGCCATCGGAAGAGAGCTGGCTGTGCGTGCACATTGCGGCGCGGCAGATCCAGGAGATCGCCCCCAGCGCCATTAATGCTGACGACGACGAAGCCCTGGTCAACTATATCCTGCGCTACATCAACACCCACTATAACTACAACCTGTTGAGCGACGAGCAACTGCATGCAGATCTGCTCACGCACATCAAAACCATGATTACCCGCGTGCGGTATCAAATCATGATCCCCAATCCGCTGCTGGATAACATCAAGCAGCACTACCCGATGGCGTGGGATATGACCCTCGCGGCGGTGTCGAGCTGGGGCAAATACACGCCGTATGTGATCAGCGAAAACGAAATTGGTTTTCTGGTGCTGCATATCGGTGTCGGTCTGGAGCGCCACTACAACATCGGCTACCAGCGTCAGCCGCGCGTGCTGCTGGTATGTGACGCCGGTAACGCGATGGTGCGCATGATCGAGGCGGTGCTTCAGCGCAAATACCCGCAGATTGAGGTGACGCGCACGCTCACCCTGCGCGAGTACGAACTTGCCGATGCCATTGGCGAAGACTTCGTGATCTCTACCGCTCGCGTGAGCGAAAAATCCAAACCGGTGGTGATAATCGCCCCGTTCCCGACCGATTATCAGTTAGAGCAGATCGGCAAGCTGGTGCTGGTGGACCGCACCCGCCCGTGGATGCTGGAGAAATACTTCGACGCGGCCCATTTCCGCATTCTCGACAAGCCTGTCGACCAGCAAACGCTGTTCCGCGAACTGTGTGGGCAGCTTGAAAGCGAAGGCTTTGTCGGTGCGGAATTTCTGGAATCGGTTATCGAGCGTGAAGCTATCGTCAGCACTATGCTCGGCGACGGCATCGCGCTGCCGCACTCCCTCGGCCTGCTGGCGCAAAAAACGGTGGTCTACACCGTGCTGGCGCCGCAGGGCATTCAGTGGGGAGATGAAACTGCCCATGTCATTTTTCTGCTCGCCATCAGCAAAAGCGAGTACGAAGAGGCAATGGCGATTTACGATATTTTTGTCACTTTCCTGCGTGAACGCGCGATGGCGCGCCTGTGCCAGTGCGAGGATTTTGCGGCGTTTAAGGCTGAGGCAATGGAGAGTGTGAGTCGGTTTTGACGTTCAGGCGGACAGCGGATATCCGCCTTCATTCAACGCAGATGATGCACAACCTGGTTGCTGCTGCCGCGCCAGATAAGCATAGGATCTTTAAGATCCTGCACGAACTTGCCGTCGACCAGGACGTTAATCAGATCCACCACTTCCTTCTGCTGCGCATTCAGTTCATCCAGCTTATAACCCGTCCAGACCCAGATGTCTTTTCCCGCGCACTCGCGGCGGATGCGTTTTACCAGCTTCAGGATCGCCGGCACGTTTTGCGGATGGAGCGGGTCGCCGCCGGAGAGCGAGATCCCCTGACGTTTAATGCGCGTGTCGTTCAGGTCATTGATGATGCGGTCTTCCATCTCAGCGGTAAACGGCATACCCGAGTTCAGGCGCCAGGTGCTTTTGTTATAGCAGCCGGGGCACTCGTGAACGCAGCCTGATACAAAGAGGGTGCAGCGGGTGCCGGGGCCGTTGACGATGTCGACGGGGTAGTACTGGTGATAGTTCATCGCGAATAACCACGCCGGGTGGGGGGGGGGGGGGGGGGGGCAAAAAAAAAAAAAAAAAAAAAAAAACGAAAAACAAACAAACCCCCCAAAACCAAAATACGAGCAGAGGACCCAC
>NZ_JBLVYK010000009.1:110534-146757 GCF_048284255.1 Enterobacter cloacae complex sp.6700776
ACACTGGAGCGATGTCGTCGGCAGCGTCAGATGTGTATAAGAGACAGGCGCTTACCCGGCCTACAAAAGAGAGCGGTCCGTAGGCCCGGTAAGCGCAGCGCCACCGGGCATTAACGTGGCAGTGGATTACCCGATCTGCCCATTTCCCAGATGTTTCACCCTGCGCTTCACCTCTTCCTGCTTACCGGCGTTAAACGGACGGGCGTCCGGGCTGCCGAGGTAGCCGCACACGCGGCGGGTCACGGAGACGCGGGCTGCATCGTGGTTACCGCATTTCGGGCAGGTAAAGCCTTTGCTGGTACACTCGAACTCACCGGTAAAGCCGCACTCGTAGCACTCGTCGATTGGCGTGTTGGTTCCGTAGTACGGCACGTGCTGATAGCTGTAATCCCACACGTCTTCCAGCGCCTTCAGGTTGTGCTGAATGTTCGGGTACTCGCCGTAGCAGATAAAACCGCCGTTCGCGATGGGCGGATAGGCCGCTTCGAAGTCGATCTTGTCGTACGGGTTCACCTTCTTCTCCACATCGAGGTGGAAGCTGTTGGTGTAGTAACCTTTGTCGGTCACCCCTTCCACGATGCCGAACTCGGCGGTATCCAGACGGCAGAAGCGATCGCAGAGGTTTTCGCTCGGCGTGCTGTACAGGCTGAATCCGTAGCCGGTTTCCTCTTTCCACTGGTCTACCGCATCGCGCAGGCGCTGCACAATCGCGATACCTTTCTCACGCAGGGCGTCGTTGTCATAGATGTGCTTGTCGCCAAACAGCGCGTTAATGGTTTCGTGAATGCCGATATAGCCGAGAGAGATCGACGCGCGACCGTTTTTGAAGATCTCCGACACATCATCATCCGCCTTCAGGCGCACGCCGCAGGCCCCTTCCATATAGAGAATTGGCGCGACGCGGGCTTTCACCCCTTCAAGGCGGGCGATGCGGGTCATCAGCGCCTTACGTGCCAGCTGTAAACGTTCATCCAGCAGCGCCCAGAAGGCCGCTTCATTACCTTTGGCTTCCAGCGCGATGCGCGGCAGGTTCAGGCTGATGACGCCCAGGTTGTTGCGCCCGTCGTGGATCTGCTCGCCGTTCTCATCCTCGTACACGCCGAGGAAGCTGCGACAGCCCATTGGCGTTTTAAACGAACCGGTGACTTTTACCACCTGGTCGTAGTTCAGAATGTCCGGGTACATACGCTTGCTCGCGCACTCCAGCGCCAGCTGTTTGATGTCGTAGTTCGGATCGCCAAACTTGTGGTTCAGGCCGTCGCGAATGGCGAACACCAGTTTCGGGAACACCGCCGTTTTACGGTTTTTACCGAGGCCGGAGATACGGTTACGCAGAATAGACTGCTGGATCAGGCGTGATTCCCAGCTGGTTCCGAGGCCAAACCCGAAGGTCACAAACGGCGTCTGGCCGTTGGCGGTGTGCAGCGTGTTTACTTCATATTCCAGCGACTGGAACGCGTCGTAGCACTCTTTCTCGGTGCGGGAACGGGCATAACCGTCGGCGTCCGGGATCTGCCACTCTTCCGCCGTTTTACGGTGTTTGTTGAAGCTTTCGGTCACGAACGGGGCCAGCACTTCATCGATGCGGTTAATGGTGGTGCCGCCATAGATGTGGCTCGCCACCTGGGCGATGATCTGCGCCGTGACCGCCGTCGCGGTGGAGATGGATTTCGGCGGCTCAATCTCGGCGTTACCCATTTTAAAACCCTGGGTCAGCATGCCTTTCAGGTCGATCAGCATGCAGTTAAACATCGGGAAGAACGGCGAGTAGTCGAGATCGTGGTAGTGGATCTCACCGCGCTCGTGCGCCGAGACTACATCGCGCGGCAGCAGGTGCTGGCGGGCATAGTGCTTAGCGACGATACCAGCCAGCAGGTCGCGCTGGGTCGGGATCACTTTGCTGTCTTTATTGGCATTTTCATTGAGCAGCGACGAGTTGGTTTGCTCTACCAGGCCGCGGATCTCCTGGTTCAGGCGACCGCGTTTCTCACGCTGGACGTCACGGTCGTGACGATACTCAATGTAGGCGCGCGCCAGCTGCTTGTACGGACCAGACATCAGCTGGTTTTCAACCGCGGTCTGGATCTCGTTGATATCCACCTGGCTGCGTTCGTGCATCTGGCTGCTAACGACTTCTGCGACGGTGGCGCAGTAATCTGCGTCATCGACTCCCGCTGCTTTAGCTGCACGCAGAATGGCTTCTTTGATGCGCTCTGATTTAAACGGCACTTTACAGCCATCACGTTTCATCACATGCGGTGTCATGATCACTCCATTTTAAAAACAGGTTATCCACAGAGGTGGAGAAGTATTCACCGGGCGTATTCCTCGCCGAGGCAAAGACTTCCCGCGTGCCCAGCTCGTGTTATCCACAATTCCGGCCAGCGTTCGCGCCGTCTTGTTGTTGGAATAGTAGACGATAAATACAAGATGTTGGGTCGGAGTGCATTTTAAGTGCTACATATAGTGATTTGCATCAAACATGTTTGCGATTTTTTTGATGCAGGACAAAGTAAAAAGACGAGAGTACAAACGGCGGGCGCTGAGGCAATTGTAAAGACGCGAAGGAAAAATCTGATTAATTATTCAACAAAAACAGCAAAGTAAGCCGGACACGGCATCGTGCCCGGCGGAGGAATTACTGCTTTAGCCACCACACGGCTTCAAACGGACGAAGCATTGAGGTTTGAGGGGCGGGGTAGTTGCTTATCACCATCTGAGACTCGCCGCTGAGAGCGTCCGCTTGCCATTCCTGAGGCAAATGGCTCAGGTTCGCCACCACCATCAGCGTTTGCCCCTGCCACTGGCGGCGATAGCACCACAGGGAAGGGTGGTCAGGCAGGAGATCCTCATAATCCCCCCACGTCAGTACCGGCAGGGTTTTGCGCAGGCGAATCAGCGACTGATAGGTGTAGAACACCGAATCGGGGTCGTCCAGCGCCGCGCGGACATTCACGGTTTCGTAGTTGTCGCAGACACCAATCCACGGCTCGGCCTCGGTAAAGCCCGCATTATGCGAGGCGTCCCACTGCATCGGCGTGCGGCCATTATCGCGTGACTTACTCGCCAGAATCGACAGTAGTTCATCGGTATCGCGTCCGTTAGCCCGCTGTTCGGCGAACATGTTCAGACTTTCCACGTCGCGGTAGTCGGTGATACGGCTGAAATGCGGGTTGGTCATACCCAGCTCTTCACCCTGGTAGATATACGGCGTGCCCTGCATCCCGTGCAGCACCATGCCGAGCATTTTCGCCGCCGCCACGCGGTGTTCCCCTTCGTCACCAAAGCGCGACACGATGCGCGGCTGGTCATGGTTACACCAGAACAGCGCGTTCCAGGCTTTGTTGTGCATCCCCTGCTGCCAGTGGCGGAAAAGGGTTTTCAGCGCCACAAAATCCGGCTTCGCAAGCGTCCACTTTTCGCCGCCGGGGTAGTCGACCTTCAGATGATGGAAGTTAAAGGTCATGGACAGCTCGCGCCCGTCGAGCGACGCATACTGCTGACAGTTCTCCAGCGAGGTGGAGGACATCTCGCCCACCGTCATCAGGTTGCGCGGCGTAAAGACATCCCGGCTCATCTCCTGGAGATATTCGTGGATGCGCGGCCCGTCAGTGTAGAAACGTCGGCCATCCCCGATGGTGTCGTCCGGGAAATCCTGATCTTTTGAAATCAGGTTAATGACGTCCAGACGCAAGCCGTCCACGCCGCGATCGGCCCAGAACTCGCACACTTTTTTCAGCTCGGCGCGCACCGCCGGGTTTTCCCAGTTGAGATCCGCCTGCTCCGGCGCGAACAGATGCAGATAATACTGCTCGCTTTCGGCATGCCAGCGCCAGGCGTTGCCGCCAAACTTGGAGCGCCAGTTGTTGGGAAGCGCGTCCGGCGTACCGTCGCGCCAGATATAGAACTCACGGTACGGACTCGCTTTATCCAGCGACTCACGGAACCAGGCGTGCTGCGTGGACGTGTGGTTAAAGACCATATCCAGCACAATGCGGATGCCACGTTCATGCGCCCGGGCAACCAGCTCGTCAAAGTCGTCCAGCGTGCCGTAGGTCGGGTCGATGGCAGTGTAGTTCGCCACGTCGTAACCGTTATCCACCTGCGGCGAGATATAAAACGGCGTCAGCCAGATGGCGTCAATGCCAAGGGTTTTCAGGTAGTCAAGGCGCTGCGTTACGCCGCGCAGATCGCCAGTGCCGCTGCCGGTGGTATCCTGAAAACTCTTTGGGTAAATCTGATAGATAACGCCGTTCTGCCACCAGTGAGGAAGGGTATTCATAGTACGTTCCTGCAAATGCGAAGGGGCGCAACTGCGCCCCGAAAAAGGGAATTAAACAATCTGCAACGTGCCCTGACGGAACTTACGCTGGTAAACCACGGTAGTCAGCGCCATTGGGATGATAATCGCCACCGCCATCGCCAGCGCAAATACCTGCCAGAATGAAGGCTGAATGGAGAGGATACCCGGCAGGCCGCCGACGCCAATCCCGTTTGCCATTACGCCGTTCAGGCCGCACAGCAAGCCCGCCAGACCGGAGCCGATCATCGCGCAGAGCATCGGGAAGCGATATTTCAGGTTGATACCGTACATCGCCGGTTCAGTGACGCCGAGGTAGGCGGAGATAGCAGCCGGAACGGAGATCTCACGCTCGTTGTGCTTACGGCTGACGATGATAATGCCGGTTACAGCGGAGGCCTGCGCAATGTTAGACAGGGCGATAATCGGCCAGACCGGCGTGCCGCCGAGGCTCTGGATCATCTGCATATCGATCGCCAGCGTGGTCTGGTGCACGCCGGTGATCACCAGCGGAGCGTACAGGAAGCCGAACAGTGCGGCGCCAATCGGTGCGAAGCTGCCGGTCATCAGGTGACGGACCGCGAAGGCCACGCCGTCGCCAATCATGCGGCCAAACGGACCGATAAAGGCATGCGCCAGGAACACCGCCAGGATCAGCGAGCAGACCGGGACCACCACCAGATAGAGATAGTCCGGCACGATGCGCTTCAGACGCGTCTCAATAAAGCCCAGCGCCAGACCCGCCAGCAATGCCGGGATAACCTGCGCCTGGTAGCCCACTTTGGCGATGGTAAACAGGCCGAAGTTCCACACCTCTGGCGTTTGCTGACCAAGTAAGTAAGCGTTCATTAACTGCGGAGAGACCAGCGTCACGCCGAGTACGATTCCGAGAATGGGCGTTCCGCCCATCTTGCGCACCGCTGACCAGCAGATCCCGACCGGCAGATAGAAGAAGATGGCTTCGCCAATCAGCCACAGGAAGTCATAGATGCTTTGCAGCGCCGGGTACATCTGCGCCAGGGTTTTGCCGTCGCTCATTGGCACATCGCCGATGACGTTACGGAAGCCCAGAATTAAGCCCCCGCTGATCAGCGCCGGCAGCAGTGGGAAGAAGATCTCCGCAAAATGGGAAATCAGCTGCTCATGCCATTTCATATTCTGGCGCGCTGCCTTCTTCGCCTGCTCTTTATCGGCGGAAGAGTGCCCGGTAGTCGCCAGCAGAGCCTGATAGTAATCGCCCACTTCGGTACCAATCACCACCTGGAACTGCCCGGCGTTGGTGAAGCAGCCTTTAACCATTTTCAACTCTTCAATGGCTTTCGGATTGGCTTTGGCCGGATCGTTCAGCACGAAGCGCAGGCGGGTAATGCAATGGCTGACGGTGGCGATGTTCTCGCGTCCGCCGACCAGGACGATCAGCTGATCTATATCGGCTTGTTTGACTTTACTCATCATGAAACCTCATGACAGATGGTGAAAGGGGTTATGACCTGTGCGCAAGCCTACTCCTTCAACGTGACGGCGAAAATGGGAACGTTCCCGAAATCGGGCGAAGATCACAATAATCCATTCAAAAAAATTATGAGAGGCGGGCTGGAATAACGATCTGACGGGGCTCGGTACGCCCGGTAATTTGCTCGATCAGCTGCGCGGCAGCCTGCCGGCCAGACTCGGCATAACCCGGGTCAACGCTGATAATCTCCGGGTGTAAGAACTTCATCAGCGGCGTGCTTCCCACGCTCGCTAACTGCAACTCCCCGATGCGTTGTTCCTGCAAATATTTGCTCGCACCCAATGCAAGGGTATCCGTGGCGCACACCAGGGCGGTGGTTTGTGCAGTCAGCACGCTGGCGACCTGCTCATATCCCTGTTTCATACCCAGTCCAGGCAGCGCGGCCACGGCGGGGAGATTGTTTTTTTTACAAAACGCCAGGTACGCTTCATGGCGACGCTTGCCGGTGGTGATGTCGGCATGCGGCACGCCGAGATAGCTGATATGCCGATGGCCCTGTTCATACAGGCGCTGCATCAGGATCACGATTGCCCCTTCGTCATCGTAACAGACAGAGGCAAACCCGCTGGCGTCGCGCGCCAGCAGCACCAGAGACGGCTGCCAGGGTTTAAGCATGTCCTCTTTAAGGCCGGTAAACCCGAACAGCACTACGCCATCAATGTTGCGGCGCTGAAGCATACCGAGATGCTCCTCCACCATTTGCGCGGAAAACTTACTCTCCATCATGATCGGATCGTAGCCCTGCTCGTAGAACGCGGGCAGCATCGTCTGTACGGCGAGGTTTTCGGAGAGGGAATCCAGACGCGAGACAATAATGGCGACCACTTTATCGCTCTGCCCGCGCATGGCGCGCGCGGAGCGGGAAGGGGAAAAACCGTGCTGATTCATCACCGCCTCGACGCGCTCGCGTGTGCGCTCGCTGACACCGCTTTCGTTGTTAAGCACGCGTGAGACGGTCGATTTCCCCACGCCGCTTAAACGCGCGATGTCTTTAATCGTAAGGCGGTTCTGCATGCTGTATTCCCTGTAACAACGATAAAATAATCAGTTGAGCCTAATGCTATCCTGCGAATTCGCTATGGGCAAAGTCTGGTTTACGTGCGGTTTATTTACGAGGGGGTATCATACCGCCCGAATAGTCACAAAAGGTATGGTTAAATCCTTATACTGCGCGACGACATCCCATTTTTAACTTACCGGAGGCCACATGGATCCCGATCCCACACCTCTCCTGACCAGGAGAAAACCTTCTTTCCGGTAAGCCAGCCTTTTGCTGTCTCACCGGCGTGAGGCAGCAACGTTCATACGTTCCTGCTTGATAAATTAAGTGCCTGACAGGTACGGCTCTGCCACGCCTGCGGGAAAACTGCGTCCGCCTTTGCGGATGCGGGGGAATGACTATGCTGAAAAATATCACCCGGCAGCTGTTCGCGCAGCTGAGCCGCCACCTGCCACATCGCCTGATTGCGCGCGATCCGCTGCCAAATGCCAACACCCTGGCGGGCGCGGAAATCCCCGCTTCCCTGACCGAGCGCTGCCTGAACGTGGCGGCGATGGATGAAAACGAAGTCTGGCGCGCCTTTGGCGGCCACCCGGAAGGGCTGAACGCGCAAGAAGTGTCAAAAATCCGCGAGGAACATGGCGATAACCAGATCCCGGCGCAAAAACCCTCTCCCTGGTGGGTCCACCTGTGGCTCTGCTACCGCAATCCGTTCAACCTGCTGCTGACGGTGCTCGGGATTATCTCTTACGCCACTGAAGATCTGTTTGCCGCAGGCGTAATTGCCCTGATGGTGGGGATCTCCACGCTGCTTAACTTTATTCAGGAAGCGCGCTCCACCAAAGCGGCGGATGCGCTGAAAGCGATGGTCAGCAATACTGCCACCGTGTCGCGTGTGATTAACGACCTCGGCGAAAACGCCTGGATTGAACTGCCCATTGACCAGCTGGTGCCGGGCGATCTGGTGAAGCTGGCGGCGGGGGACATGATCCCGGCGGATTTACGCATCATCCAGGCGCGGGATCTGTTCGTCGCGCAGGCGTCCCTCACCGGTGAATCCCTGCCCGTAGAGAAAGTGGCGCGGACCCGCGATCCGCAGCAGATGAACCCGCTGGAATGCGACACCCTGTGCTTTATGGGCACCACGGTGGTCAGCGGCACGGCGCAGGCCATTGTCACCGCTACCGGCGGCAACACCTGGTTTGGACAGCTTGCCGGACGCGTCAGCGAGCAGGAGAGCGAGCCGAACGCATTCCAGAAAGGCATTGGCCGCGTCAGCATGCTGCTGATCCGTTTTATGATGGTCATGACGCCGATTGTCCTGCTGATCAACGGCTACACCAAAGGTGACTGGTGGGAAGCGGCGCTGTTCGCCCTCTCCGTGGCTGTCGGCTTAACGCCGGAAATGCTGCCGATGATTGTCACCTCCACGCTGGCGCGCGGGGCGGTCAAACTCTCTAAACAAAAGGTGATCGTCAAACACCTCGACGCCATCCAGAACTTTGGCGCGATGGACATTCTTTGCACCGATAAAACCGGCACCCTGACCCAGGACAAAATCGTGCTGGAGAACCACACCGATATCGCCGGAAAGACCAGCGAACGGGTGCTGTACAGCGCGTGGCTGAACAGTCACTACCAGACAGGGCTGAAAAACCTGCTCGACGTGGCGGTGCTGGAAGGTGTGGATGAAGAGTCTGCCCGCATGCTCTCCGGCCGCTGGCAGAAGGTGGACGAAATTCCGTTCGACTTTGAACGGCGCCGCATGTCGGTGGTGGTCAGCGAGCAGCCGGACGTACATCAGCTGATCTGCAAAGGGGCATTGCAGGAGATCCTGAATGTTTCCACGCAGGTGCGTCATAACGGCGAGATCGTGCCGCTGGATGAGACCATGCTGCGCCGCATCAAACGCGTCACCGATAACCTGAACCGTCAGGGGCTGCGCGTGGTGGCGGTAGCAAGCAAGTTCCTGCCCGCGCGGGAAGGGGACTACCAGCGTATCGATGAATCCGATTTGATCCTCGAGGGTTACATCGCATTCCTCGATCCGCCGAAAGAGACCACCGCGCCGGCGCTGAAAGCACTGAAAGCGAGCGGGATCACCGTCAAAATCCTGACCGGCGACAGCGAGCTGGTGGCGGCCAAAGTGTGCCACGAAGTGGGCCTGGACGCGGGCGACGTCGTGGTGGGGAGCGACATTGAGCACCTGTCCGACGATGAGCTGGCCGAGCTTGCCCTGCGCACCACGCTGTTTGCCCGCCTGACGCCGATGCATAAAGAACGCATCGTCACTCTGCTGCGTCGTGAAGGGCACGTGGTGGGCTTTATGGGCGACGGCATCAACGATGCGCCAGCCCTGCGTGCGGCGGATATCGGTATCTCCGTGGACGGCGCGGTGGATATCGCCCGCGAGGCGGCAGATATCATTCTGCTGGAAAAGAGCCTGATGGTGCTGGAGGAGGGCGTCATCGAAGGGCGTCGCACCTTCGCCAATATGCTCAAATACATCAAAATGACCGCCAGCTCCAACTTCGGTAACGTCTTCAGCGTGCTGGTGGCGAGCGCCTTCCTGCCGTTCCTGCCGATGCTGCCGCTGCACCTGCTGATTCAGAACCTGATGTACGATGTCTCTCAGGTCGCCATCCCGTTTGATAACGTGGACGACGAGCAGATCCAGAAGCCGCAGCGCTGGAACCCCGCCGATCTGGGGCGCTTTATGCTGTTCTTTGGGCCGATCAGCTCCATCTTTGACATTCTGACCTTCTGCCTGATGTGGTTTGTGTTCCACGCCAACACCCCGGAACACCAGACGCTGTTCCAGTCCGGCTGGTTCGTGGTGGGGCTGCTGTCCCAGACCCTGATTGTGCATATGATCCGCACCCGCCGCATTCCGTTTATCCAGAGCCGTGCCGCATGGCCGCTGATCGTGATGACGGGCATTGTGATGGCGCTCGGGATCGCGCTGCCGTTCTCGCCGCTTGCAAGTTACCTGCAACTTCAGGCGCTGCCGCTGAGCTACTTCCCGTGGCTGGTGGCGATCCTCGCGGGTTACATGGTGCTGACGCAGATGGTCAAAGGATTCTATAGCCGTCGGTATGGATGGCAGTAACGGCAAGCCCGGTGGCGCTGCGCTTACCGGGCCTACGATCCGAACGTAGGCCGGGTAAGGCGAAGCCGCCACCCGGCAGCTGGCTTTCCTCCCAAATTCAACAACCTGTGATCTCCGTCGGCGCATTCGCTTGACGACAATTTGAGCGCATGTTAACAGAATGTTTTGCCTTTATTTGGCCCGTCAGATAAGGAACATTCATGTTACGGTACAGCCTCTTAACCGCCGGGCTCATGCTCGGCGCCTCCGCCTTTGCCGCCCCGGCAGGCGACCTTCCCTTAATGCCCTGGCCTGCGAAGGTTGAACGCCCGACCACGCAGGGTGCGCTGGTGCTTAACAATCAACTCACCGTGAGCGTCAGCGGCGACGATCTGGGGGATGCGGTCAACCGCCTGCGCCAGCGCATCGCCCTGCAAACTGGCTGGACGCTACAGCCGCAGGCCGAAAAACCTGACAAGCCAACCATCCGTATTTCCATCGCTAAAAAAGTGAAGCCGCAGCCGCTGCCGGACAGCGATGAGAGCTATAAACTCACGGTGGACGCCAACGGCGTAAATATCTCCGCCAACACCCGCTTCGGCGCGCTGCGCGCCATGGAAACCTTGCTCCAGCTGATGCAGAATGGCGCCGAAAACACCTCGATTCCGTGGGTTACCATTGAAGATTCGCCGCGCTTCCCGTGGCGCGGGCTGCTGCTCGATTCAGCGCGCCATTTCATCCCGTTACCCGATATCAAACGCCAGATCGACGGCATGGCCGCGGCTAAGCTCAACGTCCTGCACTGGCATTTGACGGACGATCAGGGCTGGCGCTTTACCTCGAAGCGTTATCCAAAATTAACCCAGCTTGCCAGCGATGGGCTGTTCTACACCCCGGAGCAGATGCGCGAGATTGTGCGTTACGCTGCCGAGCGCGGCATACGCGTGGTGCCGGAAATTGATATGCCGGGCCACGCCTCGGCGATTGCCGTCGCCTACCCGGAGCTGATGAGCGCGCCGGGGCCGTACGCCATGGAGCGCCACTGGGGCGTGCTTAAGCCAGTGCTGGATCCCACCAAAGAGGCGACCTATACCTTTGCCGACGCGATGGTCAGCGAACTGGCGGCGATCTTCCCGGATCCGTATCTGCATATTGGCGGCGATGAGGTTGACGACAGCCAGTGGAAAGCGAACGCTGCGATCCAGAGATTCATGCGCGACAACAAACTGGCGGACAGCCATGCGTTGCAGGCGTATTTCAACCGCAAGCTGGAGACGATCCTTGAGAAGCACCACCGGCAGATGGTTGGCTGGGATGAGATCTACCATCCCGATCTGCCGAAAAGCATTCTGATCCAGTCCTGGCAGGGACAGGACGCGCTGGGGCAGGTGGCGCAGAACGGCTATAAGGGCATTCTTTCTACCGGTTTCTACCTCGATCAGCCGCAATCCACCGCCTACCACTACCGCAATGAAATTGTGCCGCAGGGGTTGAACGGCGTGGATGTGATAGCAGACACCGACAGCGTCCAGAGCTGGGCTTTCTCGATGCCGCGTCTGAAAGGCAAGCCGGTGGAAGGCAGCTTTACGCTGGTGAAAGGCGATGCTGGCTGGCGCGGATTCATTGATTTTGCCGGGAAATCGCGTCGGGCGGTGGATAACATTCAGTGGCGGGACGACAATCAGGTAACGTTTACCGTTGATACCTGGATGGGTGAAACGCGTCCGGTCGTTTCTGTTGAGAACGATAAGCTCAGCGGCTATTTCCTGGTGGGTAACGCCCGCTACCCGATTAGCGGCACGCGTCTGGACGAGGTGCCGAAAGGCGTTCCGCCGGTGGTGCCGGACCCGGCGAACGAGGCCAATCTGCTCGGCGGTGAAGCCGCGCTGTGGGCGGAAAACGTGGTCGCGCCAGTGCTGGATATCCGTCTGTGGCCGCGCGCCTTTACGGTGGCGGAGCGGCTTTGGTCGGCGAAGGACGTCAACGACATCGACAACATGTATACCCGGCTACAGGCGATGGACAGCTGGTCCACGTTATCGGTTGGGCTACAGCAGCATACCCAGCAGCAGATACAGTTCACGCGCCTCGCTAATAATGCGGATACCTTGCCGCTGCAAATCCTCGCCCAGGCGCTTGAACCGGCGCAGTATTACACTCGTCAGCATCTTAAGTTCCAGGCTGGAAACTATCATCAGTTTGAGCCGCTCAACCGGCTCGCTGACGCGCTAAACGCGGAAAGTGCGACCGTACGTCAGATGAATAAATGGGCTGATCGTCTGGTGAGCGATGCGGAAGACACGGAGAGCGCCGACGCGCTGCGCCACGTCTTTAACCGCTGGCAGAACAACACCAGCGACGTGCTGGCCTTGAGCGAAAACAGCTATCAGTTGAAGGCCATCAAACCGGTGATTCAGGAGGTGGACAAGCTGGCCTCGATTGGCCTGCGGCTGACGGATCTGGTGGCACGTCAGGGAACGCTGGATGATAAAGAGATCGCGTCGATCCAGAGCGAACTGGATAACGCGGCGAAAATCCAGGACGAAGTGGTGATTGCGGCGGTGTACCCGCTGGAAACGCTGCTCAGAGCGACGCGGAATCAGTAGTAAAGAACCCTCTCCCCTTTGGGGAGAGGGTTAGGGTGAGGGGTAAGGTTTTTCCACTCAGTTCTTCAACACCCACGCCTCTTTCCAGTGCGCGCCAACGCCAGGCTCAAACTGGTTTGCGGTTGGGCTGTACTGCACGCAGTAGCCGCTGTACGGGAAAGGCTTACATTCGTAGGTCTTACCGTCTTTTGGCTGTAGTACCACGGTGCCTGCTTTGTACGAGGCGATATTGTCCGGGAAGGTAAAGTCGTGGTGGCCGGTGCTGTCCGCAGCCGCATCGCTTTCCAGCATCAGGTTCAGCACGTCCTGGGCGAACATCGTGCCGTCTTTATTGGTCGCGTAGTATTTCAGCATATGGTGTCCCGCCGTCACGTCAGTCAGCGTCATGGTCACGTCCTGATTGACGTTGTTCATGTCCTGCTTCAGGTAACCTTTTTCCGCACCGTGGTGGTTCATCACGTGTGCTTCAAAATTAACGTCACCCTGCGTGTTGACGTGGAAGGTGACGGTCGCGTTGCCATGTTCGATTTTGCTGTATTGCAGATCGGAAACGGCGATGGTCTCGCTCACCTGCGCTTTTTGCTCTTCATAGGAGATGGCAACGGATTTCAGCGTGCTGCCCTCTTTCACGAATACGCTGTTGGCGCCGTGAACCGGGCTGATGTCACCGGCTTCATCTTTAACACCGACGCGGACATCGCTCTGAGCGGTGTTGATCTTCTGCGCCAGATCGTAAGACCACTGGTTAGCGTCGCCTTGTTCAGCAGAGCCGATGGTCATTTCGGTACGCATGGCGGTCACTTCACCGTTGGCGTCGAAGAAGCGTGCGATAACCTTATCGCCCACGTTCAGGTTATTACCGGCAATCTGGCCGCTCAGGGTTTTGCTCCATTCGGAAACAATCGCAGGCGTTTCATCCGGGGTAACGTTGCCACCATTCCCGAAATCAACGTCAATGGCCTGATAAAAGCTATTTGAGGTGTCCGCAATTTCCCACACGCCGTAAATAACCTGGTACCCCGTACGCGCAGGAACATTGCAAGTCATAGATTTTGTTACGGCTGGTGCCTGACTATTTCCGTTGATCGTACAGAATGGAGTTAATTCAAATTGATCGCGAGTCAGCGGCTTATTTGGATCCCAGTTTTGTTTGGTGATGTAATAGCGCCAGTTAGTGGTTTTATGCGGTGCAGTATGATGCCAGACGAACTCATGCGGGCCTGCCGTTATTGGGTTTTTGGTCCAGGCATTCAGGCTTTGCTTATCCAGCTGAGAATACTGGGAAATACCTGCACTGGCGAGCTGGCCGTCCGGCGGCATAGCGCCGGTCGGGAAACCGGAAGTTTTTTCCACGCTCTGCGGTTCATACTGTACAGCGCCGCAATCAATATTTTGGCCAAGCTTACACATATAGGCGCGGCTGGCTGGTGATTCAATATAGCCGTGAGCAAATGCCGACGATGCAACGGTCACTGTCGCGAGGGCAAGTGCAATTTTTGAAAGTTTCATTACTCATCCATTATTAGAGAATATTACCGGGTGGAGAAGCTTAATAATGGACGGTGCGATTTGTCATTTTATATGGAGAGTAAAAATAGTCGAAATAAAAAGGACAGCTAAGCTGCCCTTTCTTAATTGAATTGAATTAGCGACGTACGGCAATCGCTTCAATTTCAATTTTCACGTCTTTTGGCAGACGCGCCACTTCCACGCAAGAGCGAGCCGGGAAGGTCGCGTTGTGCTCGGTGAAGAACGCTTCGTAAGTGGCGTTAACGGTCGCGAAATCATTCAGATCTTTCACGAACACGGTGGTTTTGACGATATCGCCCACTTTCAGACCGGCAGATTCCACGATCGCCTGCACGTTTTCCAGCGACTGACGCGCCTGCGCCGCTACGTCGGCTGGCACTTCACCGGTTTTTGGGTTCACCGGGATCTGACCAGAAGTGATGATCATGCTGCCCAGATCAACGCCCTGAACGTATGGGCCGATAGCCGCTGGTGCATTTTCCGTCGCGAGTACTTTGCTCATTTTTTCTCCAGAATTACAGCGTTAAGAATGTTCCCGGCCATTATAACAGCCGGGATTTCATTACCAACCTCAATTAGTTGGCCAGCACCACATAATGAGAAAACTCTTTTTCGCAGTATTTGCATTTGAGTGCGATGTCATTGGCGCGTTTTTTCACTGCGAAACTGGAGGAAACCGGCTCAGCATGGCTGATGCAGTTGCTGTTCGGGCAGACCAGCACGCTTTCGATGCGATCCGGCAGGCTTGGGCGGGATTTGCCCACCACGTCGTAATCGTCGATGCGGTTAACCGTGGCGTCCGGCGCGTACAGCGACAGCTGGTTAACCTGCTCGTCGGTCAGGAAGGTGTTCTCGATTTTGATCAGGTCTTTACGGCCCATTTCGCCCGACGGCAGGTTCAGGCCGATGGTGATGCGCTGGTCGGTTTCGGTCAGTTTGAACAGCGTCAGCAGTTTAAAGCCCACCTGCGCAGGGATGTGGTCAATCACGGTGCCACGCTTGATGGCTTCAACCTGGAGTTTGTTATCGTGTGTCATGGTCGTCTCCCCTTACAGAGCTAATTCGCGATTCAGAACCAGTGCCAGTAACGCCTGGCGAGCGAAGATGCCGTTTCCAGCCTGCTGGAAGTACCAGGCGTGCGGCGTTTTGTCCACGTCTGTGGTGATCTCATCGATGCGCGGCAGCGGGTGCAGCACCTTCATATTGTCGCGCGCGCCTTCAAGGTCGCTGGCGCGCAGCACGAACTGCGCCTTCACGTTGGCGTACTCGGACGGATCCAGACGCTCTTTCTGAACGCGGGTCATGTAGAGAATATCCACGTTGCCCATCACCTCTTCGATACTGGCGTGCAGGCTCCACGCGATGCCTTTCTCGTCCAGCATGTCGAGAATGTACTGCGGCATCGCCAGCGCGTCCGGCGCGATAAAGAAGAAGCGGTTGCCGTTAAATTTCGCCAGCGCCTGGGTCAGGGAGTGGACGGTGCGGCCATATTTCAGGTCGCCGACCATGGCGATGTTCAGGTTCTCAAGCGTGCCCTGCGTCTCCTGAATGGTGAACAGATCCAGCAGGGTCTGCGTCGGATGCTGGTTAGCACCGTCACCGGCGTTCAGCACCGGAATGCCGCCGGAAAACTCGGTCGCCAGACGCGCCGCGCCCTCCTGCGGGTGGCGCATCACAATCGCGTCAACGTAGGTACTGATAACCGAAATGGTATCCGCCAGGGTCTCGCCTTTTTTGCCCAGCGACGTGTTGCTGCTGTCCGAGAAGCCCACCACGCTCGCGCCCAGACGGTGCATGGAGGTTTCGAAGGAGAGGCGGGTGCGGGTCGAGGCTTCGAAGAAGCAGCTCGCAATCACCTTGTGCTTCAACAGCTCCGGTTGCGGATTGGCCTTCAGTTTTGCCGCGGTTTCCAGAACCAGTTCCAGCTCTTCGCGGCTGAGGTCGTTTATGGAAATGATGTGTTTTTGATAAAGCGGATTCATGTTTATCTCCTGACGCCGGGCAAAAAAAAGCCCCTCAAATGAGGGGCTCTGGGAATAGGTTTAGCAACGGGAAGAAAAACGGCAGGCCAGCGTCTGATTTCAGACGCGGTAAGACGTTATGTCGTACACGCTTGACCATGCTTCCTCCCGGCAAATTGTCGGGCATTATACGCAGCTCGCTTTTGGGATCAAGCGATTTAATGCACGCTTTACTCAATGCAAACGGTTCTTTGTGAATATTAATGCGTTCTGAGTAAATAATTAATTTGCTTATGCACCAGCGCGGTGCGCTTCACTACGCGGGGCGCGACCCAGACAATACTGCTCCCGGCCACTACACCTAAAATTTCAGGTAACTGGTGATAATCCAGAATACGCGCCACCGCGCGGCCATATCCGGCGACGGTATGGATAAGGATAAATTCGCTGTTGTGCTCCACGCTCACCACCATTTCAGAGACCGTACGCGCCGCGTCGGGGGCCGGGCGCAGCTGGGGATTCAGCGAATAAATCTTTAGCCCTTTGGCATTGCGAATTTTTATGACACCAAGCAACTTGAGCAGACGTGAAACGGTGGACTGGCTGATGGTCTCAAAACCACGCTCCTGTAAGTCACGGCGGATCTCTTCCTGGGAGAGATAGCTCTTTTCCGCGATCAGACGCTGGCAGACCGTTAGCTGTAGTTGCTCTTTGGGAGAGTACTCTTCGTAATCCATCATAGTTCCCATATCAGTTCCCGAAATAACCGGTGGCACCGCACCGATCCGTAGGCCGGATAAGCGCAGCGCCATCCGGCAAATCACAACAAAGCGCCCAGGCTTAACGCCACCATAATCACCACCGTTAAAATCCCCAGCAGCGGCGCGACCCATTTCAGATAACGCACGTAGGGCACGCGGGCGATAGCCAGCCCGCCCATCACGACGGCAGAGGTGGGAGTGATCAGGTTGACGATGCCGGACGCCGACTGGTAAGCCGTAACCACCAGGTCGCGGTTGACGTTAGCGAAATCGGCAAGGGGCGCCATGATCGGCATCGTCAGAACGGCCAGGCCGGACGAAGAAGGCACAAGAAACGACAGCACCACTTCCAGCCAGTACATCACGTTGATGAACGCCACCGTCGACAATCCGGTGACCATTCCCTCGGCGCTGTGCAAAATGGTGTGGGTAATCATGCCCTTATCCATGATCACTACGATACCGCGCGCGATGCCGATTATCAGCGCGACGCCCAGCAAATCTCGCGCGCCGTTGATAAAGGTTGAGGTCAGCTCCTCTTCGCTCATGCGGGCGATCAGCCCGACAATAATGGCACTGGCGAGGAACACCGCCGAAATCTCCGCCATCCACCAGCCCAGCACCGCCACGCCGTAGATCATCACCGCGAAGGCGAGGGCGAAGATCACCAGGATGAGTTTGCGCACCGGGGTAAATTCCAGCGACTGCTCGCCCTTGTTGCCGAGGAAGTGGGCGAGATTCTCTTCCTGTTTATCCGCCACGATCGACAGCGACGGATCCTTGCGCACCTTGCGGGCATAGCGCATTACCCACGCCACGCAGATGATCCAGCCGATCACCAGCAGCGCCAGGCGCAGAGCGATGCCGTTGGTGAAGGGGATCCCGGCGGCGTTGGCGGCGATCACCGTGGCGAACGGGTTGATGGTGGAGCCGAGGGTGCCGATCCCCGCGCCGAGCAGCACGGTGGACGCAGCGACCACCGGATCGAACCGCGCCGCCAGCATCACCGGCACCAGTAAGGTATAGAAGGGTAGCGACTCTTCGGCCATGCCGTAAATCGTGCCGCCTGCGGCAAACAGCGCCATCAGGATCGGGATCATCCACTCTTCGCGGCCGCGCAGTCGGGTGGTGACGCGCTCGATCCCGGCGTCTATCGCCCCGGTTTTAGTGACGATCCCGAGGAATCCCCCGATGATCAGAATAAACAGCGCCACGTCGATCGCCCCGGCCTGGCCGGACTCCGGATCGTACAGCCCGGCAATCGGCGCCATCAGCACGGAGACGAGCCCCTGCGGGTGCGCTGCCACGTGCGCGTAAGTGCCAGCAACCGGCACTTCTTTGCCGAGCGCCTCGTTCATCGCCATATGGTACTGCCCGGCCGGAACAATCCACGTCAGCACGGCAACCACGGCAATCAGAAAAAAGAGAATGGTATAAGCGGAGGGAAATTTGAACTTGCCCATGATGTTCTCCTGAACCCGGCGCACCCCGCGGCGCGCCGGGCGGTGATTAGTCGCCGAGTGTCGCCACCATGACCGCTTTAATGGTGTGCATGCGGTTCTCTGCTTCGTCGAAGACGATGGAGTTCGGGGATTCAAAGACCTCTTCCGTCACCTCCAGCCCCTTCAGGCCGTACGCCATCTCGATTTCGCGGCCCACTTTGGTATGTTCGTTGTGGAACGCCGGCAGGCAGTGCATGAACTTGACGTTCGGGTTACCGGTGGCCTTCATCACGTCCGCATTAATCTGATACGGCTTCATCAGGCTAACGCGCTCGGCCCACGCCTCCTTCGGCTCGCCCATGGAAACCCAGACGTCGGTGTAGAGGAAATCGGTGCCCTGCACGCCTTCTCCCACATCGTCGGTGAGGGTGATGCGCGCGCCGGTCTCTTTGGCGATGGCGCGGCACTGCTCAACCAGCCCGGCCTCCGGCCAGAAGGATTTCGGCGCCACAAGGCGGATATCCATCCCCATTTTGGCTGCGCCGACCATCAGCGAATTACCCATGTTGTTGCGCGCGTCGCCGAGGTAAGCAAAGCTCAGCTCCGGCAGGGTTTTGCCCGGAGAGTGCTCCAGCATGGTCATCAGGTCGGCAAGGATTTGCGTGGGGTGGAACTCGTCGGTCAGGCCGTTCCACACCGGCACTCCCGCGTATTCGCCCAGCTCCTCAACGATGGCCTGGCCGTAGCCGCGGTACTCGATGCCGTCATACATGCGGCCCAGCACGCGCGCGGTGTCCTTCATCGACTCTTTGTGGCCAATCTGCGAGCCGCTTGGGCCGAGGTAGGTGACCTGCGCGCCCTGGTCGAACGCGCCCACTTCAAAGGCGCAGCGGGTGCGGGTGGAGGTTTTTTCAAAGATCAGGGCGATGTTTTTCCCGACCAGGGTTTGCTTTTCGCGCCCGGCTTTTTTGGCCGCCTTCAGCTCGATGGCGAGGTCGATCAGGTACTGGATCTCCGCCGGGGTGTAGTCCAGCAGTTTCAGGAAGTTGCGGTTTTTCAGGTTGATGGTCATGGGTAAATCCTTTTTAAAATTAATGTCTAAGACCTTACCCCTCACCCCAGCCCCCTCCCCAAAGGGGAGAGGTTTTAATCGTCCCCTCTCCCTTTTGGGGAGAGGGTTAGGGTGAGGGGAAATGGGTGCTCAGTTACGAATCAACGTGCCTTTCTCGCCCGCCAGGATCTCCGCGCCGTCGGCCAGCGCGCCGATCCCGGCAATGCCGTTGCAGGCTTCAACAAACTCGCGGCAGGCGGCCACTTTTGGCCCCATCGATCCGGCGTCGAACTGCATGCCTCTGAGCAGTTCCGGCGTGACCTGCGCCAGCGGGCGCTGGGTCGGTTTGCCCCAGTCGAGGTACACCGCGTCGGCATCGGTGAGGATCAGCAGGGCATCGGCCTCGATCTGCCGCGCCAGCAGAGCGGCGGAGAGGTCTTTGTCGATCACAGCCTCAATGCCGCGATAACCGTTGGCGTTTTCCACCACCGGCACGCCGCCGCCGCCGTTGCAGATGACCAGGTGGTCGCGCTGAATAAGCGCCGTAATGGCGTCGCTCTCCACGATGCGCTTCGGCTGCGGAGAGGGCACCACGCGGCGGAAATAGGCCCCGTCGACCTTGAACACCCAGCCTTTTTCCGCGGCCAGCGCTTTCGCCTGGGCTTCGCTGTAGACCGGGCCGATGTACTTGGTCGGGTTGCTGAACGCCGGGTCGGCGGCGTCCACTTCCACCTGCGTGAGCAGGACGCTCACCTCGCGCTGGGGCAGATTGTTTTTCAGCGCCTGCTGGAGCATGTAGCCGATCATTCCCTGGCTTTCTGCACCAAGAACGTCCAGCGGGTAGGGGGTGACGTTGTCGTAGGCGCTGTTTTGCAGCGCCAGCAGCCCGACCTGCGGGCCGTTGCCGTGCACCAGCACCACGCGCCATTGCTCCGTTAAGCCTGCGATGGTGCGGGCGGCCTGCTCGATGTTCTGGCGCTGGATGTCCGCTTCCAGCGGCTCGCCGCGCTTGAGCAGCGCGTTGCCGCCAAGGGCCACAACCAGAGTGGGTTTTCGTTCCATGATGGCTCCTTTAAATTCCGTCGCGTTCCAGTGGGCAGCTCATGCAGCGCGCGCCGCCGCGACCGCGCCCCAGCTCGTCGCCCGGGATCGGCAGCACGGTGATGCCCGCCTTATCGTATTTCTCGTTGGTCCAGACGTTGCGCTCGTAGCCGATCACCACGCCCGGACGGATGGTCAGGACGTTGTTGGCGTCGTTCCACTGCTCGCGTTCGGCTTCAAAGGCATCGCCGCCGGTGGTGATCAGGCGCACCTGGTTAATACCGAGGGCTTTCTCGATGGCGTGCAGCAGGTCGGTTTCCTGGGTACGCAGCAGGCCGCCGCGTCCGTCCGGGGTGAGCGTCCAGCACTGGGCGTCCTTGCGCACCACTTCCGGGTAAACGGAGAAGGTGTCCACGTCGATGTGGGTCATCACGGTGTCGAGGTGCATGCAGGAGCGATGTTTCGGCAGCTCAACGGCGATCACGCGCTCGGCCTGACGATGTTTAAACAGGCTGTTGGCGAGGAACTCCACGCCCTGCGGCGTCGTGCGCTCTGACATGCCGATCAATACCGCCCCGCGGCCAATCACTAATACGTCGCCGCCTTCCAGGGTGGCGTGGTCGTAATTAATATTCTCGTCGCCGAAATACTTAATAAACTCGCCATCGGCAAATGCGGGGTGCCAGCGATATATTGCGCGCAGATTATTGGTTTCGCGCTGACGGGCGGGTTTCGCCATCGGATTAATGGAGACGCCGTTATATATCCAGCAGGAGGTATCGCGGGTAAATAAGTGGTTCGGCAGCGGCTTCATAATAAAATCATTCGCCGTGTGGGTATCGACCACCATATTTTTAATGGCCGCCGGAATTTCACCGTAGGTTAATCCGCCGCTTAATCTGCGCGCCAGTTCCCGGTGCGGCATATCCGCCAGCCAGCCGCGCACGTCGGCGGCAAAGGTTGGTCCCAGGCGATAGTCGGAGATTTGTGTTTCAAGAAGCCAGGCTTTTGCTTCGGCAATATCAAGCGTTTGCGTAAGAAGGTCGGTCAATAGAAGGACTTCCACACCCTGCTCGCGCAGCGTGTTTGCGAAGATATCATGCTCCTCTCCCGCCCGCTCAACCGAGAGCACGTCATCAAATAACAACTCCTGACAATTCGATGGCGTTAAACGTTTAAGACTTAAATTAGGACGGTGCAGCATAACGCTACGCAATTGACCAATTTCAGAACCGACGTAATGCTTTTCCATAATTATTCCTTTAACTGTTTTTCAGAATAAAAAGGGCATGCGCCATGTGATGTGTTTAATTTCATGGCGGCTAAGCTCAATTGATTTCGTGATTCATAGTAGGCGCTTAAATAATGGTTATTGTGACGCTGCTCACGCGAAAACCGATATTGAGCAGTTTATTTTCATTTGCATGATTCGTATCAGATAATGATTAATTTCATATTATTACGGGATGAATAGCTAAGCAGGAACGGGTGCCAATATTTGAGGTTGTTATTGTTTTGTAGAATTACATGCTTTGAAATATTTAGTTATGCTGTTGATTTTAATGAATAAAATTTTTCCTCGAGAATAGCTATGCAATAATGATAGTTAACTATTTTTCACTTAAGAGAAATCGATAAATAATTATGGATTTTTAAAGGAAATAACCGAAGTGATAAAGTGTGATGCAACAACAGGTTTTGTGAGTTACGTTTTAAATTCAGCGAGTTAGATAAGTTGCGTAAAGCTTAGGAAATGAGGTTATGCATAACGACTGCATAAATGCCTTTATGTAATTAACAGTGAATTAACACATTTTCCGATAAACATGCGCTGGCGCAAATCTTGTCTAAAAAGGGCTGGTATGGGAGAGGCGATTCTCGTATAAAAGATAAAAATGAAACAATGTTTTAATTTGAGGGTTGTATCATGATTATTGGCAATATTCATCATCTCCAGTCCTGGCTACCAGAAGAGCTGCGCCAGGCCATTGAGCACGTCAAGGCCCACGTCACCGACGCGACGCCGACCGGCAAGCACGACATCAGCGGCAACAGCCTGTTTTATCTGGTATCGGAGGACATGACCCAGCCGTTCGCCGAGCGTCGCGCTGAATACCATGCACGTTACCTGGATATTCAGATTGTGCTGAAGGGGCAGGAAGGGATGACCTTCAGCACCCTGCCGCACGGCACGCCGGACACCGACTGGCTGGCGGACAAAGACATCGCGTTCCTGCCCGAAGGCGAGCAGGAGAAAACCGTGGTGCTGAGCGAAGGGGATTTCGTGGTGTTTTACCCGGGCGAAGTGCATAAGCCGCTGTGCGCGGTGGGTGCACCTGCTAAGGTCAGGAAAGTGGTTGTTAAGATGCTGGTGGAGTAATTCCTTACCCCTCACCCTAACCCTCTCCCCAAAGGGGAGAGGGGACTTTACCACCCTCGCCCCTTTGGGGAGAGGGCCGGGGTGAGGGGTTAGCGGACATTATGTGATCCAGCTTAAACTTCCCGCACTCCCTCCTCATCTCCCATTTACCTGTGCTTTTTCTCCGTCATAGTATGATCGTTAAATTAATGAACACTGTTCTATAATGTAGAACAAAATGATTCAGCAAGGAGATCACATGCCGCAGTCCGCGTTGTTCACGGGTATCATTCCCCCTGTCTCCACCATTTTTACCGCCGATGGCCAGCTCGATAAACCGGGTACCGCCGCGCTGATCGACGATCTGATCGCTGCGGGCGTCGACGGCCTGTTCTTCCTGGGCAGCGGCGGCGAGTTCTCCCAGCTCAGCGCCGAAGAGCGTAAAACCATTGCCCGGTTTGCGATCGATCATGTCGATCGTCGTGTGCCGGTCCTGATCGGCACCGGCGGCACCAACGCCCGGGAAACCATTGAGCTGAGCCAGCACGCGCAGCTGGCGGGCGCGGACGGCATCGTGGTGATCAACCCTTACTACTGGAAAGTGTCGGAAGCGAACCTGATCCGCTACTTCGAACAGGTGGCCGACAGCGTCACGCTGCCGGTGATGCTCTATAACTTCCCGGCGCTGACCGGGCAGGATCTGACCCCGGCGCTGGTGAAAACCCTCGCCGACTCGCGCAGTAACATCGTCGGCATCAAAGACACCATCGACTCCGTCGCCCACCTGCGCAGCATGATCCACACCGTTAAAGCGGCCCATCCACACTTCACCGTGCTCTGCGGCTACGACGATCATCTGTTCAATACCCTGCTGCTCGGCGGTGACGGGGCGATCTCGGCCAGCGGTAACTTTGCTCCGCAGGTGTCGGTAAATCTTCTGAAAGCCTGGCGGGATAAAGACGTGGCGAAAGCGGCTGAGTATCATCAGACCCTGCTGCAAATCCCGCAGATGTATCAGCTGGATACGCCGTTTGTGAACGTCATTAAAGAGGCGATCGTGCTCTGCGGTCGTCCAATTTCTACGCACGTCCTGCCACCAGCCTCGCCGCTGGACGAGCCGCGTAAGGCGCAGCTGAAAACCCTGCTACAACAGCTCAAGCTCTGCTGAGCCGGACGATAACCATGACCATCGAGAAAATTTTCACCCCGCAGGACGATGCGTTTTATGCCGTCATTACCCACGCAGCGGGGCCGCAGGGCGCGCTGCCGCTGACCCCGCAAATGCTGATGGAATCCCCCAGCGGCAACCTGTTCGGCATGACGCAGAACGCCGGGATGGGCTGGGACGCTAACAAGCTGACCGGCAAAGAAGTGCTGATTATCGGTACTCAGGGCGGCATCCGCGCCGGAGACGGACGCCCGGTTGCGCTGGGCTACCACACCGGACACTGGGAAATCGGCATGCAGATGCAGGCGGCGGCGAAGGAGATCACGCGCAACGGCGGGATCCCGTTTGCGGCCTTCGTCAGCGATCCGTGCGACGGGCGCTCGCAGGGCACGCACGGCATGTTTGATTCCCTGCCGTACCGCAACGACGCGGCGATCGTCTTTCGCCGCCTGATCCGCTCCCTGCCGACGCGCCGGGCGGTGATCGGCGTGGCAACCTGCGATAAAGGGCTGCCCGCTACCATGATTGCGCTGGCCGCGATGCACGATCTGCCGACCATTCTGGTGCCAGGCGGGGCGACGCTGCCGCCGACCGTGGGGGAAGATGCGGGCAAGGTGCAGACCATCGGCGCGCGCTTTGCCAACCATGAACTCTCCTTGCAGGAGGCCGCCGAGCTGGGCTGTCGCGCCTGCGCGTCGCCGGGCGGCGGGTGTCAGTTCCTCGGTACGGCGGGCACCTCGCAGGTGGTGGCCGAAGCGCTGGGTCTGGCGCTGCCGCACTCCGCGCTGGCCCCGTCCGGACAGGCGGTGTGGCTGGAGATCGCCCGCCAGTCGGCGCGGGCGGTGAACGAGCTGGATAACCGCGGCATCACCACGCGCGATATCCTTACCGATAAAGCTATTGAAAACGCGATGGTGATCCACGCGGCGTTCGGCGGCTCCACCAATTTACTGCTGCACATTCCGGCCATCGCCCACGCGGCGGGCTGCACTATTCCGGACGTTGAGCACTGGACACGCGTTAACCGCAGGGTGCCTCGCCTGGTAAGCGTGCTGCCCAACGGCCCGGACTATCATCCGACCGTGCGCGCGTTCCTCGCGGGCGGCGTGCCGGAGGTGATGCTCCACCTGCGCGATCTCGGCCTGCTGCATCTTGATGCCATGACCGTGACCGGCCAGACGGTCGGCGAGAACCTCGACTGGTGGCAGGCGTCCGAGCGCCGGGCGCGCTTCCGCCAGTGCCTGCGCGAGCAGGACGGCGTGGAGCCGGATGACGTGATCCTGCCGCCGGAGAAAGCAAAAGCGAAAGGGCTGACCTCGACGGTCTGCTTCCCGACGGGCAACATTGCGCCGGAAGGATCGGTAATCAAGGCCACGGCGATCGACCCGTCGGTCGTCGGTGAAGATGGCGTTTACCGCCACACCGGCCGGGTGCGGGTGTTTGTCTCGGAGGCGCAGGCGATCAGGGCCATCAAGCGGGAAGAGATTGAGCAGGGCGATATCATGGTGGTGATCGGCGGTGGACCGTCCGGCACCGGCATGGAGGAGACCTACCAGCTCACCTCCGCGCTCAAACACATCTCGTGGGGCAAAACGGTGTCGTTAATCACCGATGCGCGCTTCTCGGGCGTGTCGACGGGCGCCTGCTTCGGCCACGTGTCGCCGGAGGCGCTGGCGGGCGGGCCGATTGGCAAGCTGCGCGACAACGACATCATTGAGATTGCGGTGGACCGCCTGACATTAACAGGCAGCGTAAACTTTATCGGTACTGCGGACAACCCGCTGACGCCGGAAGAGGGCGCGCGCGAGCTGGCACGGCGGCAGGTGCATCCGGACCTGCACGCTCACGACTTTTTGCCGGACGATACCCGGCTGTGGGCGGCATTACAGTCCGTGAGCGGCGGCACCTGGAAAGGCTGTATTTATGACACCGATAAAATCATTGAGGTAATTAACGCCGGTAAAAAAGCGCTCGGTATTTAATTATTTTGTGAGAGAAAAACGTCTGCGGAAAATAGTCCGCGGGCGGTTTTTACGTGTCTGCAATTTACCAATTTAAACAATAAGTTGCGATATATCGTTGACGTCACAAAAGCGAAATAACGTAATACAGAAATAAGATATGAGCATTGCTGGTTAATTGAACAGCTCATTACACTCCATTAACACGATGTTGTAATTCAGCACACTACATAAGGGTGTAATTCTGATGACGCAATTAACCATGAAAGACAAAATTGGCTACGGGCTGGGTGACACCGCCTGCGGCTTCGTCTGGCAAGCCACGATGTTCCTGCTGGCCTATTTCTACACCGACGTGTTTGGCCTCTCCGCGGGCATTATGGGGACGCTGTTTTTAGTCTCCCGCGTGCTCGACGCCGTGACCGACCCGCTGATGGGGCTGCTGGTAGACCGCACCCGCACGCGGCATGGCCAGTTTCGCCCGTTCCTGCTGTGGGGCGCCATCCCGTTCGGCATCGTCTGCATGCTGACCTTCTACACGCCGGACTTCTCCGCGCAGGGCAAAATCATCTACGCCTGCGTGACCTATATTCTGCTGACTCTGGTCTACACCTTCGTTAACGTCCCGTACTGCGCCATGCCGGGCGTCATTACCGCCGACCCGAAAGAGCGTCACGCCCTGCAGTCCTGGCGCTTCTTCCTGGCGGCGGCGGGGTCGCTCGCCATCAGCGGCATCGCGCTGCCGCTGGTCAGCATCATTGGCAAAGGCAACGAGCAGGTGGGTTATTTCGGCGCCATGTGCGTGCTGGGGCTGAGCGGCGTGGTGCTGCTCTACGTCTGCTTCTTTACCACCAAAGAGCGCTACACCTTTGAGGTGCAGCCGGGTTCGTCAGTGGCGAAAGACCTTAAGCTGCTGCTGGGCAACAGCCAGTGGCGCATCATGTGTGCCTTCAAGATGATGGCGACCTGCTCCAACGTGGTGCGCGGCGGGGCGACGCTCTACTTCGTGAAATACGTGATGGATCACCCGGAGATGGCGACCCAGTTTTTACTCTACGGCAGCCTCGCCACCATGTTCGGCTCGCTCTGCTCCTCCCGTCTGCTGGGCCGCTTCGACCGCGTTACCGCCTTCAAGTGGATCATCGTCGCTTACTCGCTGATTAGCCTGCTGATTTTCGTCACCCCGGCGGAGCACATCGCGCTGATTTTTGCCCTCAACATTCTGTTCCTGTTCGTCTTTAACACCACCACGCCGCTGCAGTGGCTGATGGCCTCTGACGTGGTGGATTACGAGGAGAGCCGCAGCGGACGCCGCCTCGACGGGCTGGTGTTCTCCACCTACCTGTTCAGCCTGAAGATTGGCCTGGCAATTGGCGGGGCGGTGGTGGGCTGGATCCTGGCGTACGTCAACTACTCCGCCAGCAGCAGCGTGCAGCCGGTTGAGGTGCTGACCACCATCAAAATTCTGTTCTGCGTGGTGCCGGTGGTGCTCTACGCGGGCATGTTCATCATGCTGTCGTTCTACAAGCTCACCGACGCCCGCGTGGAGGCCATCAGCCAGCAGCTGATCAAGCACCGCGCGTTGCAGGGCGAGGCCGTTCCCGACGCTGCGACAGCCGCATCCCATTAACCGGAGGCATTATGGAAATCACTAACCCGATCCTGACCGGCTTCAACCCGGACCCGTCCCTCTGCCGTCAGGGCGAGGACTACTACATCGCCACCTCGACCTTCGAGTGGTTCCCGGGCGTGCGCATCTACCACTCCCGCGATCTAAAAAACTGGTCGCTGGTCAGCACCCCGCTGGACCGCGTGTCGATGCTGGACATGAAGGGCAACCCGGACTCCGGCGGCATCTGGGCACCGTGCCTGAGCTACGCCGACGGGAGGTTCTGGCTGCTCTACACCGACGTGAAGATTGTCGACTCGCCGTGGAAAAACGGCCGCAATTTTCTCGTCACCGCGCCGTCCATCGAGGGGCCGTGGAGCGAGCCGATCCCGATGGGCAACGGCGGGTTCGATCCCTCCCTGTTCCACGACGACGATGGCCGCAAATACTACCTCTACCGCCCGTGGGGGCCGCGCCACCACAGCAACCCGCACAACACCATCGTGATGCAGGAGTTTGATTCGCAGACTGGCACGCTCTCGCCCGAGCGCAAAACGCTGTTTACCGGCACGCCGCTCTGCTACACCGAAGGGGCGCATCTTTATCGCCACGCGGGATGGTACTACCTGATGGTGGCCGAGGGCGGCACCAGCTACGAGCACGCCGTCGTGGTGCTGCGTTCAAAAAATATCGACGGGCCGTACGAGCTGCACCCGGACGTGACGATGATGACCAGTTGGCACCTGCCGGAGAACCCGCTGCAAAAGAGCGGTCACGGCTCGCTGCTGCAAACCCACACCGGGGAGTGGTATATGGCCTACCTCACCAGCCGCCCGCTGCGCCTGCCCGGCGTGCCGCTGCTGGCCTCCGGCGGGCGCGGATACTGCCCGCTGGGGCGCGAGACCGGCATCGCCCGCATTGAATGGCGCGACGGCTGGCCTTACGTGGAAGGCGGCAGGCACGCGCAACTGACCGTGAAAGGCCCGCAGATGGCGGAGCAGCCTGCAGCCGTTCCGGGCATCTGGCGGGACGATTTCGACGCCAGTTCGCTTGACCCGGAACTGCAGACCCTGCGCATTCCGTTCGACGATACCCTCGGCTCGCTTACCGCCCGCCCGGGCTACTTACGGCTCTACGGCAACGACTCGCTCAACTCGACCTTTACCCAGTCGACCGTGGCGCGCCGCTGGCAGCATTTCACCTTCCGGGCCGAGACGCGGATGCAGTTCTCGCCGGTCCACTTCCAGCAGAGCGCGGGGCTGACCTGCTACTACAACAGCAAAAACTGGAGCTACTGCTTTGTGGACTACGAGGAGGGGCAGGGGAGAACCATCAAGGTGATCCAGCTCGACCACAACGTGCCGTCATGGCCGCTGCACGAGCAGCCGATTCCGGTGCCGGAACAGGCCGAGAGCGTCTGGCTAAGGGTGGACGTGGATAAACTGGTCTACCGCTACAGCTACTCGTTCGACGGCGAGACATGGCATACCGTGCCGATCACGTATGAGGCGTGGAAGTTGTCGGACGACTACATCGGCGGGCGCGGCTTCTTTACCGGTGCGTTTGTGGGACTGCACTGCGAGGACATCAGCGGCGACGGCTGCCACGCGGACTTCGACTACTTCACCTACGAGCCGGCATAGCCCAGTGCGCGTGAGAGCTCGAGCCCGGCCTGCTGAAGCTGCTCGCGGAAATTAGCCAGCTCGGCGTCGTCCACGCGCGAGGTCAAGGTCGACAGGCTCAGGGCGGCAATCACGCGGGATTCGTGGTTCCACACCGGCACCGCCACGCAGCGCACGCCCTGCTCGTTCTCTTCGCTGTCCAGGGCATAGCCCTGCTCGCGGGTCTGCGCCAGAGCGGCCATTAATGCTTCGCGAGAGGCGAGGGTGGAAGGGGTATAGGTGGTGTACTGATAGCCCTCCAGCAGGGCGTTCAGCTCGGCCTCGCCCAGCCAGGCAATCAACACTTTGCCGATGGCGGTGGCGTGAACCGGCAGGCGGCGGCCGATCCGCGAATAGGCGATGGCGGCCAGCTTGCCTTCAATCTTCTCGATATAGACCCCTTCACGACCGTCCAGGATCCCCAGATGGGTGGTCTGCCCGGTCCGCTGGGACAGCTCCGTCAGCCAGCCTTTCGCCTTCTGGCGAATATCGATGGAGCCCACGACGAAATGACCGCGCTCAACCAGCTTCATGCCGAGGCGATATTTGCCGTTCTCCGGGTTCTGATCGATATAGCCGTGAAGCTGGAGGGTTTTCAGCAGCGAGTGGAGGGTACTCTTGCTCAGCCCCATCAGTTTGCTGATGTCGGTGATCTTAAGCTCGGTGGCCTGCTCGTTGAACAGGTCGAGGATCTGCAACGCACGTTCAACAGACTGAATAATCGGCATAATGCTGGCATGTCCACGCTGGAATGAAGGCGAAAACGTACCTTTTTCAGGGTGAAAAATCAATGAAATGGCGCCGGTTTGCTCCCTCTCCCCGTGGGAGAGGGCCGGGGTGAGGGCATAAGGCCGCAGCGTTGCCTGATTCGCCCGGCGGCGCTACGCTTGCACGGGCCTACGGGTTGTGTTTTCTCCCTCTCCCTGTGGGAGAGGGCCGGGGTGAGGGCACCAGGCCGCATCGTCGCCTGATTCGCCCGGCGGCGCTGCGCTTGCACGGGCCTACGGGCTGGGTGTTCTCCCTCTCCCCGTGGGAGAGGGCCGGGGTGAGGGCACCAGGCCGCATCGCCGCCTGATTCGCCCGGCGGCGCTACGCTTGCACGGGCCTACAGGTTGGGTGTTCTCCCTCTCCCCGTGGGAGAGGGACGGGGTGAGGGCACCAGACCGCATCGTCGCCTGATTCGCCCGGCGGCGCTGCGCTTGCACGGGCCTACGGGCTGGGTGTTCTCCCTCTCCCTGTGGGAGAGGGCCGGGGTGAGGGCACCAGACCGCAGAGGAGTCAATCACTCCCCAAGCGTCGCCACCATCACCGCCTTAATCGTATGCATCCGGTTTTCCGCCTGGTCGAAGACGATACTCGCCGCCGACTCAAACACCTCGTCCGTCACCTCCATCCCGCCGTGCAGGTCGAACTCCTTCGCCATCTGCTTGCCAAGCGTGGTCTGGTCGTCATGGAACGCGGGCAGACAGTGCAGGAACTTCACGTTCGGGTTGCCGGTCAGCGCCATCATTTGCGCGTTCACCTGATACCCCCTCAGCAGCGCAATCCGCTCCGCCCACTTCTCTTTGGCTTCGCCCATCGACACCCAGACGTCGGTATAGATAAAGTCCGCGCCCTTCACGCCCGCCGCCACGTCTTCCGTCAGGGTGATTTTCCCGCCGTGCTTTTCCGCTAGCGCACTGCACTCCGCCACCAGGCTCTCTTCCGGCCAGCAGGCTTTCGGGGCCACCAGGCGTAGATCCAGCCCGGTCAGCGCCGCCGCTTCCAGCATCGAGTTGCCCATGTTGTTGCGCGCGTCGCCCGCGTAGACCAGCGTCATCTCGTTAAACGCCTTGCCCGGCAGGTGCTCCTGCATGGTCAGCAGGTCCGCCAGCAGCTGCGTCGGGTGAAACTCGTTGGTCAGCCCGTTCCACACCGGCACGCCCGCGTACTGCGCCAGCGTTTCGACCACTTCCTGGCCGTGGCCGCGATACTGAATGCCATCGTACATCCGCCCGAGCACCCGTGCGGTATCCTTAATTGACTCTTTATGCCCAATCTGGCTGCCGCTCGGCCCTAACCAGGTAACGCGCGCGCCCTGGTCAAATGCGGCAACTTCGAAAGAGCAACGTGTACGGGTTGAGTCTTTTTCGAAGATGAGCGCGATGTTTTTTCCAGTAAGCTTTTGTACTTCCTTGCCATTTTTTTTATCGGCTTTGAGCTGTGCGGCAAGAGTCAGCAGAGAAGTGAACTGTGCAGGGGTAAAGTCGAGCAATTTCAGAAAGTGTTTCTTGTACAGATCAGACATTTTATCCTCGCATGGCGAACGCCACTTATTGAATTAAAATTCACTTTATATGTGTAATTATTCATTTGCAACCCCGTTTCACAAATCTTTCCAACAAAGGTGGAGGCAAACCCGTCCGTGTGTGAAAATAGAAGTATCTGCCGCACTTTAAAGAGGATTGACCCATGGCAAACCCGGAATTACTGGAAGAGCAACGCGAAGAGACGCGTCTGATTATTGAAGAACTGCTGGAAGACGGTAGCGATCCGGACGCGCTGTACACCATCGAACACCATTTCTCTGCGGACGACTTTGAAGCGCTGGAAAAAATGGCCGTGGAAGCCTTCAAGCTGGGTTACGAAGTGACCGAGCCGGAAGAGCTGGAAGTGGAAGAGGGCGACACCGTCATCTGCTGCGACATCCTGAGCGAAGGCGCGCTGAAGGCGGAGCTGATCGACGCGCAGGTCGAACAGCTGATGAACCTGGCCGAGAAGTTTGAAGTGGAATACGACGGTTGGGGAACCTACTTCGAAGATCCGAACGGTGAAGACGGCGAAGAAGGCGACGACGAAGATTACGTCGACGAAGACGACGACGGCGTGCGTCACTAAGCGTTTCAGGCGGTGGCGCGCGCCACCGCTTTTTTCAAGGCAGAACCATGGATTACCCGCAGATACTCGCCCCCGTACTCAACTTCCTCCAGTGCCCGACCCCGCAAGCATGGATTGATAAAGCCCGCGACCCGGCGAACCTGCCGCTGCTGCTCACCGACCACATGGTGTGCGAGCTCAAGGCCGCCCAGACTGCGCTATTACTCGTGCGTAAATACGTCGCCGACGAAAGCGGTGCCGACGCGCTGCTCGACTGGCTTAAACCCTACGAACTTTTCACCTTCCGCGACGGCCCGGAGCCGGACTTCATCGCCCTGCACAGGCAGATTGGCAAAAGCGTGATGCCCAAAACCGACGACCCGTGGGGACAGGCGCTCATCGACAGCATGGTGCTGCTGATTAAAGAGGAGCTGCACCACTTCTGTCAGGTGCGCGAGGCGATGCTGGCCCGCGACATTCCGTACGTCAAAATCACCGCCAGCCGCTACGCCAGAGGGATGCTGAAGGAAGTGCGCACCCACGAACCGCTGACGCTGATCGACAAGCTCATCTGCGGGGCCTACATCGAAGCCCGCTCCTGCGAACGCTTCGCCGCGCTGGCCCCGTTCCTCGACGATGACTTACAGAAGTTCTATCTCTCGCTGCTGCGCTCGGAAGCGCGCCATTATCAGGACTACCTGACGCTGGCCCAGCAGGTGAGTGACGACGATATCTCACCGCGCATACAGCATTTTGGCGAAATTGAAGCCACACTTATCTCGACACCGGACAACGAGTTTCGCTTCCACAGCGGCGTGCCGGTGTAAACCGGCATAACTCAAGGATAAGGATGCGAGATGAATAAAACGTGGACCCGTATTGTGATTATCGTCATTGCGGCTGCCGCCGTGGCGTTCTGGGTGTTTTTCGACAGGCAGCGCGCCCCGGAACGGCAGATGGATAACGCCCTCAACGCGATGCCCGCCTGGCAGGTGATTAAGGAGCAGGAGCCCGCGCTGCATCAGCGCATCCTCGACCAGATGGCCGCCCTGCAAAAAGCGGGCGAGCCGGAGCAGCAGATTATCGACACCATCCAGCCGCAGATCCTGCATCTGCAGATGTCGCGCCTGCAAAACGCCCCGGACGCCAACGTGGTGAACTACATGACCATCAACATGGAGCAGACCGCCGCCATCCAGAAGGTGAGCGACGACGCCTGCTTCCGCTTCCTCTACCCGATGGTGAAGGGCGGCATCAACCCGATGCGCATGCTGGATAAAGATTTGATGGCGCGGCGCATGCAGGCCGATGCGGACATGATGCGCGCGGCCTACGGCAAAAACCGCCACACCGTGACCCAGGCCGAGCGTGAGGCGGCCGTCGAGGATGTCCGACCGATTATGAAGCAACTTGCCGATCAGTACGGCGAGGACATCCAACTGCTGCAGATGCCGGAGAAGGCGGCGGGCAAAGAGAAGCTCTCCTGCGATATGGTGCAGGAGATGTGGGCAAAGGTGCTGGCGCTGCCGGAGCAGAAGGCGGCAGGGGTGATTCGGCTGGCGGTGTCTGAGCTGGAGTGACGAAGGGCGCTGGTTTTTTGGGCACTTAGCGCGGGTTTCGCGCGTCGTCGCTTGCATGGCGGCGCGCGACAGGTATAATCCACAACGTTTCCGCATCCCCTTCAGTGCCGAAGTGGCGAAATCGGTAGACGCAGTTGATTCAAAATCAACCGTAGAAATACGTGCCGGTTCGAGTCCGGCCTTCGGCACCATACAAAGTTTTTTTCAAGTCTACTAACGTCTACTTTAGTCCATAAAAACAGTAAGTTAAGTAGTTTTCTAGCTTTTCTTAGTCTGTCTACGTCTACTCAATTCTTTGAACATGTACCAACTGATGATGGTATAACTGATGGTATTCTCGGTTCGATTGATTTTGGTACCAACACTGGAGGTATCAACTGATGGCTCTCACCGATATCAAAGTTAGGACTACCAAGCCCTCTGACAAACCCTTCAAACTTACTGATGGGCAGGGTATGCACCTGCTGATCAACCCCAATGGTTCAAAGTACTGGCGACTCCAATACCGTTTCGGGGGCAAACAGAAAGTTTTAGCGTTAGGGGTTTATCCTACGACTTCTCTCGCTGATGCTCGCAGAAAGCGTGATGAAGCTAGGAAGCTCATTTCCAACGATATCGATCCTTCTGAGAAAAAGAAGGAAGACAAGATTGAGCAAAGTGGGGCACTGACTTTCGAAGCTGTCGCCAGAAACTGGCATGCAACAAATAAAAAATGGTCGGAAGATCATAGAAAACGTGTACTAAAAAGTTTGGAAGATAACCTTTTCCCTTCTATTGGCAAACGTAACATTGCTGATCTGAAGACTTGTGATCTTTTGGTTCCGATTAGGGTTGTTGAGATGTCTGGGCGCATTGAGGTTGCTTCCCGCCTTCAGCAACGTACAACTGCAATTATGCGCTACGCTGTTCAAAGTGGCTTACTCGACTACAATCCGGCACAAGAGATGGCTGGCGTTGTATCAACGGCTAAACGCATTCATCGTCCCGCCTTAAATTTTGATCGTATTTCTGAACTGTTGGGGTATATCGAATGCTATAAGGGGAGAAAGCTGACCAAACTAGCTGTCCAGCTTACTCTGTTGGTATTTATCCGTTCAAGTGAACTACGTTTTGCCCGTTGGTCAGAAATCGATTTTGAAAATGCAATGTGGACTATCCCTGCGGAACGAGACCCACTACCTGGCGTGAAGCACTCTCATCGTGGTTCTAAGATGCATACACCCCACCTTGTCCCGTTAAGCCGCCAGTCACTTAAAGTGCTGGAAGAAATTCGAGAAATCAGTGGTGATCGTGAGTTGGTTTTCATTGGCGATCATGATCCACGTAAACCTATGAGTGAAAATACGGTAAACAAAGCGCTACGTGCTATGGGCTATGATACGAAAGTAGACGTTTGTGGGCATGGCTTCAGAACTATGGCGTGTAGTTCGTTGATTGAGTCAGGCTTGTGGACAAAAGATGCAGTAGAGCGGCAGATGAGTCATGTGGAACGTAATTCTGTGCGAGCGGCTTATATCCATAAGGCTGAGCATTTGGATGAGCGTAGATTGATGTTGCAATGGTGGGCCGACTATCTTGATATTTTGCAAGTGCGGTACGTATCTCCATTTGATTTCAAAAGGGCATAGTTCCAAAAAGTTAAATTCCTGTCAAAATGCCTCCTGCTTAGGCAGGAGGGTTTTCCATTTTCTACGTAACAGCATATGATATGGTGATGTATCATTCATGGTAGATAATATGAAAAACTGGAAACCTGAACATAACAAAGAAATTCAGACTTGGTTTAATATAGATACTTATCGTCGTTTCGAAGAACTCACTCTGATTAGGTTCTACCATGAATTGTGGGCGCGCACATTGTTCTTTAAAAGTTACAGGGAAAATTTTGAATCTAGGGCTTTGATGGGCTATTTTGAAAAAATCTTTAGTGGTATCCCGTTTCTGATTGAGGAAAAGCAACTCAGCTATATGACCCCGGATAACCGTTTGTTTCAGCCGCCCCATTTCTTTCTGACTACTCTTGAACGATTGGCTGAAATAAGTATCATCGCTATGCAGCGGGGGAATTATGTGTGGCATGGTGATGACGGGTATTCCATCAATGGAGAGGTTCAGGAAGAAGCTCTCATAGAAAGTTTGCCTGATCAATTCGAAAAAACAATTATGCTGGAAATTGATCTCTCAAGTGGTACAGACGAAGAAATTGCAGAATCACTCAAAGCAGCATTACCACAATGGCGTAAGTACATGGAAATAGATGAGAACCCATTAAACTCGGTTCGTTTCGGCTATGGGACAATCAAGAAGCTTATCAATTATCGCATCATACCTATGCTTGATATCCTAGTTTGGGCTGAAATAAAAAAGGTTCGGATCTCTGACGACAGACTATCTAGGATACTATATACAGACGACGACGCAGAAAGTGAAATTAGACTACCCCAGCAGATCAAGGATACTGACCGACCTCTTGCTCTTAAATCTTGCACGATTGATTTTATCAGGCAATTTCATTTTTTCATGAATAAGAATGATTTTTTGAAGGAAATAAAGGTAGCTGATGTAATAAAATTAACAGATTGATAGTTATCTTATCGGTTTTATTGGGTAGGCGGGCTTAAATGTTAGCATAAAGTTTTTTCAAAATTAATGATGGAAACAGATAGTTATAATTTTGTTCTCTTGGTGAAAAGTATTAGTTTCCTGAAATTACGTGTCAGATTTTTTAATTTTAAT